>NZ_KV827803.1:0-436 GCF_001836235.1 Bacillus sp. HMSC036E02
TAGTCTAAAGTACGAGCAGCTGCATAGAATGATCCAGAACCACCATTTCTGTGAGTAACTTTAAGCTTATATTTACCTTTTGAAAGAGTATTGTACGTATTTGTAAAACCCTTTCCTGCTGCTAACGATCCAGAACCAATAACATTACCTTTTGAGTCTTTTAAAGACCAGTCAAGTGTACCTTTAGTATTGTTTGTCATATGAACTCTCATATCTGCTTTTTTTACATGCTCGAACGATACTTCTCTTTCACCATTTATCAGGCTGAAATCATCTTTAAGTATTTGGGTACGTTGGACAATTGGTGCTGAATTTTTAGTATTATCTACACCTTCTGTACTTGCTGATGCTGCTCCAATCCCTCCAGTTAATGCGATACCAGTTGCTAATGTTCCTACTACTAATTTCTTAAACATAATAAATCCCCCTTAAATAT
>NZ_KV827804.1:0-14705 GCF_001836235.1 Bacillus sp. HMSC036E02
TTCACTTTTTTGATACATTTACGAAACATTTATGTGTTATCTTCAGTGAGTTCTTTTCTTTTCATAAATTGTGTGAGTTATACCAACACAAGAAGCCCTAGATCCCTAAATCTAGGGCTCCTTCGTTTAAATAACTATTTTGTTCACTTCGCTGTATAGATAACTATATATTTAGATGTTAAAATATTATTGTGATTCCCACTTGGTTTCACATACGACTTTTTTTCTTCGATTATGGGGTTCTTACGTAATAGTAAGGACCATTTTTTTATTTAGTTCCCCTAGCCAGTAAATCTGAAGCCCATATTTCTTTCTGATTCCAATAATCCCAACGTTTCTACTGACGCTATGACGCCTACTGGTGCCTCGTTCAATCAAATGAGTTTCTGCCCTTTAAATACGTCATAACGCTATGTCTCCTAATCCAAATTCATTATCTCTTCTAAGCTTCTATCAGAAATATACGTGGTGATAATCTGTATCTTTCCGTATTTTCTTTTAACCATTTCTATAGCTTCGCTCTCGGACTTCGCCTCAAACCAACGAAGCTTCCACTTCTCGTCTTTGTCGTAAAACTCTACTGAGTACGTCATAACGCTATTACGCTTCATGAATTTATCCACGGTACTTGTTGCGGTATAATCAAAACTTCCGACTACATCCTCTAGTGTTAGTTGCTTCATGCCCCTAACCCCATTGGACGCGATTTGATTTTGTTCTTATCTGCCTGATCCATAATTAATGCGGCGATTTCTAGTTGATGCCTTCCTAGCTCTTTTGCTATTTCAAGAATATCTTTATCCTCATCCCACATTTCTCTTAATCGAATCACTTCGCTTTCATCAAACACTAAATCCAACTCTTCTAAAGCGATATATAAATTACGACGCGACTTCTTCATATACTTCCCCTGCTGCAACGCCATTGTGTAATTCTCCTTTTCCAAATCCGTTCCAAGTCGTGGCATCCCATTTCCCCTCCAGTTGTAATTGATGAATTTCTCTTAACTCCGCCATAACGGCATAACGTCTTCTATCGACTTCTTCAGGACTGCGATTCCCTGCTTCGCAAATACACGGTGCAAATTGATAGCAGCCATTCCTCATATCTTTGCTAATTACTCCCGCTCCTTCACATACACACATCGGTTATTCCCCCTTTAAAATGGCAATGCTTTTCTTCTATAATCCTTTGTTTCTTTGAAAGTGATCGTTCTGAAATTATTTAGAATCCGCGATACAATTCGCTCGTCGTATGCCTCGTCTAAACGCTTTCCTGTGAGGTTTGTCGTGAAGATAGTAGATTTACCTTGCCTACCATCGAAAACATCGAATAGCACCCTATTAATGAAGTTTGTTGCTTTCGTATTGGCATCTAATGCGCCTAACTCTGCCCCTAAATCATCGACAATTAACACTTCTGCTTTTACTAGACTTCGAATGATTGCGTCTTCAGTTAATGTGGAGTCTTTGCTGAACGTACTTTTTATTTTCCGTAGCAATTCGCCAACTGTTACGAAGACAACTGATATCCCCGCACCGGCAAGTTCTTCCGCTATAGCGTAAGCAAGATGTGTTTTTCCTGCCCCGCAATTTCCTGCCATAATCGTGTTAAACACTTTTCCATTGAGATAATCCGTAGCGATGACCTTTGCAAGTTCAAGGTTCTTCGCTCCTTCCTCGCTAGTAGGTTGGTAGTTTTCAAAGTTAGCTTTCTTAATGTTGCTATCGGCTATCATGCTTTGTTGGTGAAACATGAATTTCTTCTCGTTCGCTTTATCCGCATCGTATTTCGCTTGTTCCTGTTGCTGAAGCTTCTTACTATCGTTTTCAAGGAAGCATCGAGGACAAACAACTTGTCCACCAAACTTCATCTTATTCATGCCATGTGTATCACACACATCAGAATCCATAGTCATATTCACCTTTTTGGCTATATCGGTTGGTATTGCTGCCGCAGCTCTCTGCATTGTTATTCGCTCCTTTTTTAGAATTCATTTGAATAGTTAGTTGGTCAAACTTCTCCCGTAGCTTTTTAGGAGATAAAATGTTACCTTGCCAGAACGGATCAGCTTGGCACCAATCAATAACATCTTTAATCTCTTGCGGTTCTCTGTTATCGCGTTCTCGCATTAATCTAAACTCATTTGCCCAATTATTGAAGTTAGGTTCTTTTTGCCTAGGATTGTTCCCCTTAATTTTTTCAAATAGATACTTAGCCCCATTGGTGTCGCAAGTTTCAAACTTGTGACGGGAAGATTTTTCTCTCTTCTTTTTATCTTTTTCTTTATCTAATTCTTTATCTTCTTCTATATCTGTATCTTCACGTGACGTCACGCAAACGTCATTTTCTTCACCCTTATTTTCTAGTGCTAATTGCTGTTGTTTCTTACGTTCACGGTACTTTTTGTTTCGTTCTGCATTCAATTGTTTTACACGTTCTAACCCATCGATGTTCTGATGTTTCTCCCAATTCGAGATGCATATGTACTGATCATCAGTGATGTCTATCATTCCGAATTGCTTAAACGTTTGTAGTGCGAGTCTCACAGTTGCTATCGGTCTATTAAAAAGTGTTGAGAGCATTTCTTCTGTGAAAGGAATGTTTTCACTCAAGAAAATGTAACCATTGGCATTTGTTCTGCCCGCTTGAGACAACAATTTAATCCAAATAATTAGTAGTGTATCTGCATCTGGTAAACTTTCAATTAATCGAATCTTTTCATCTTCAAACATACTAGTAGAGAGCTTTATCCATTTAACATCTGCCATTTAATTCACCTTCTTCATCCAACATTCATAGCTCACAGTGTCTTCCATGCCAGTAAACCGAACCTTTTCTCTCCCTCTGAACCTACCTTCATGATAAAAAGTTCTTTCTGCCCTATATATTCGTTTAATTGGCGTTACATAGTCATAACCCCGTTTTTCTAAATCACGCACTGCTATTAACATTTCTTTCATTGATCCACGTCTGACAGGTATCTTAAACATCACGCATTCTCCCTTTCGCATACCGCTATGTCGCCTTGAATTTTGATTATTTTATATCCTGGGTAGCGATCGGGAGTGATGTACTCAATCGCCTTTACTCTTGCTTCTTTTTTATTCCGTGCGCCCTTCCACACCCACTTCGGAAGGACGACTTTAGATTGATTTTTGTCTAACATAGGCTTAGCATCTCCTTAGTTTGTTTGTTCTATTTTTTCTACTTTTTCTTGCTCTTCGATTTCAGAGGTTTCTTTTTCAGCCTGTTTAACCCACTTTGTTAATTTCTTAAGTACTTCTCCAGCTTGGTTTAATGTCAATTCGCCAACTTCTTTAATACTTAAGTGTCCTTTAATCGTGTCTTCATCCACTTTTCGAAGAGAAGCTAATTTTTTTATGTTTACTTTAATTGCACCAACTTGTTGAGCAGTAATCATTTCCTCTTGGATCTCTGGTAAATCTTCACCCGCATAGATGTACAATCCTAATCCGTGAAGTGCAATTGCCTTTACTAAGCAACGTTGGATACTTGTGTTAATATCAAAGCTGTTAGGCTCTGCAATCGGCTTGTTCTGATTGTTAAGTATCGGGTGAATCTGACTTAGTGGTATTCCTTGTACAGTTACTTCAACTTCTACAAAGTAACCACAATCTGTTTTGAGGTAAGGCACTCCATCAAATCGTTTTACTTCCCATGTAGCTGTTGGATCTACTTCACGAAGCTTTTTAACTGCCCATGCCCACGATAAGTAATTAAAACGCCCTTTCTTCTCAATATGTCCCGAACAATCTATTTGAGCCAATTTAGAAAAGTAATTTTCAGTTATCATATGAATCTCCCCTTCTTTTAAAATGGTGTTATTTCCGTTTGTTTACTAGCTTCATACACTTCCATAAGTACTTGTAATCCATATTCGTAGGCTACAACCATTGATGCAGCGTTAGGCTCTTTGTTTTGCTTGTATCGTTCAACTAGACTCTTCATAATTTGAATTTCAGCTTCAATTTTGTTTTGTAGGACCACCTTATTCACCTGCTACTTTCTTCATCGAATGTTCTTCAACGTACTGTTTGATGCATTCGGATTCGGTATGGATTGAATCACCACTAAAATTAAGGTACCCTTCTCCGTAGAAGATTTCTCCACCACACCCTTGGCAATAATCCATGAAGTCTCTTGCTGATGAATCGTGATGGTTTCCGTAAGTAATTGGATTTTCAATCATTTTTTTGAATTCCTCCTTATTTACTGAGAGAAAACCTATGGTATAATATAGGTAGCTAATTTTAGGAAATGTTTTCTCTACATCGCTCGTTGCCATCGAGCGTTTTTTATTTTTCAATAGCTAACTTTCTGAAAGTTTGTTAAAATTTAGTTACCGATATGTGTAACAACTGGCCTGTGCTTCTGTACGGGCTTTTTTGATACTTTCAAACATCGGAATACTTGTCTACGTTCACAAATTCTTAAAATCTTTATATAAAAATTTAGTGAACTATGTGCTAAACTTATTACATTCCAAGAAGTCCTTTACTTTTAGAATCGACAATTCTTCAATACCCTTAGTCTTGCCCTGCATCCCCTTGCAGGGCTTTTATCATTTAGCTAGAGTGATAAACTCCTTATGCATTTCCTCAACCTTATCTGCGCTGTTATGTATCCCTCTAGTTCGTAAATCACGTATCATTTTGATGATGTTTACTTTGTCTTCCTTTTCCTTCTGCTGTTTATCCATCAATCTTCATCCCTTATATACCGTCTATCTATCCAATCCATTAAACGAATGAATCCGGCAAGTAAAATGAATAGAATTAGAATCATTAGATGTGATAATGTGCTTTCTTCCGTCATTTAAACCGCCTCCTGCTCTTGCTCTTTCTTTAGTCGGTCTATGATGTAGGCTTGTCCTTTTGGTGTTACGTATGTTGTTGTCCATGTGAATGCTTCACCATTCGGTTTCTGTTTAACACCTTGTGCGATTTCAAAATATCCTTTTTCAACTGCTAGCTGAGTTGGTTCAGTGGATCTTTTGAACATTAACTCCCATTCTCGAAGCTTTGCGAATAACTGGCGTTGGCCAATTTTTACTCCTTGTTTTGTTGCTAACTTTGCAACTTCACTTACTTTCAGTGTTTGTTCTGACTGCATACACGCTTCTGCGAAGACTACTAATGGTTTTTGCTGTACGATTTGTTGCTGTGCTGCAGCAAGCTTTTCCTTTTCTTCTTTTAATTTAGTGAGAAGCTCGATTGCAAAGTCTGGGTTAGTTACCGCTTGTTCCAGGACTTGATCTGTCATGTATGCTCCGTTTTTTCTAATAGAAGGAAGCACTTCTTCAAATACCCATTTTTCGAACTGTTCCGCTTGCGGAAGTTTCGACTTTACGATTAAACGGTATAAGTTAGGTTCATTGATGAATTTTTTATCAACTGTTTGATTCTTCCCTTCAAGAACCACTGGGCAAATCACCCACCCGTCTTCTTTCGTATGTTGCTTAACCGCTTTGTACGGATCAGAATACCCAAGAGCCTTTGCAACATCTGTCGCTGGAAAGTATTCCTTTCCTTCTTTAATGAGAATTTCTAAGTTTCCGAACATGTTATGCGAGAAATTTTTAAGTTCTTTCATTTGGTTTACTCCTTTCACTTTGTAAATCACAGGTTTACTTCAATTGTTAAAAAAAAGTTCTTTCGGATCTTCCTCAAGAGCAATTGCAATTTTTTCTGCTAAGTCTATTTTTAATGTTCTTTTTTCATTTTCAATGTACCAATAGTGCATTTTAGTGATTCCGACTTTATCGGCAACGTCTTGGCAAGACATCCCTTTTTCTAGTCGTTTTTGTTTCAACTGCTTCAAGTTATTTCCTCCCTTCGTTGCCTGTGATTTCATTATAAGTAAACCTTAAGTTTATTTCAAGTACTTTTTATAAAAAAACACAAATATTTTTTAACTTGTAGTAAACACTATGTTTACTTTATACTTTATGTATCATATACACTATTTAAAAAGGGGACGTTAATGTGATCGGGGAAAAAATTAAAGAACTCAGGAAGAATAGTAAGATTACTCAAGAGCAACTAGGCAATGCTATTGGCGTATCTAAAATGGCTATTTCTTATTTTGAAAAGGGTAAAAAGTCACCTGGACGAGAATCATTAAAAAAGATAGCTGATTATTTCGGAGTAACTACAGATTATTTATTAGGGAGATCGGAAGACCCTGAATTAAATGAAGAAGAAGATAAAGTTGTATCTGAAGAAGGTAAAAACATAATGTCATTAATCGAGAGTCTTCCAGAGGATGAACGAAAGAAAGCTTGGGAGCAATTAGAAATGTATGTTACTTACATGCAAAATAAAAAGAATAACTAATCAAAGAAGACTACCTTACACGGCAGCCTTCTTTTTTATGTATTTGCTCTATCTTTATATGATTCATCAAGGACAATCTTTAGAATATCCTCCGCTTTAGGATTCCCCTGTTTTAACCCTAATTTTGCAGCCATTCTCACTAATTGCTCTTTCGTCATCCCCAACATCCTCCAATATCTCCATATTTGTTTGTGAATTCTTCACAATTGTTCTACAAAACTTCATTTTCAAAAATACAGAACTTCCCCAGAAAGCACGAATGCGATTGCCTATTGATATAGGCAATCGCATTCTAATTCATATATATCTATTACAGGCCGCCGCCACCTGGATCAACCATCATGCGTTGAACAGTAGTTTTTTGTGCGTCTTGTTTAGGTTCTTCTTTTTGTTTGTCAGCAGAGAAAGTGAACATTCCTGCCATTAATAAAATAGGTAAAAGTGCTAAAATCTTTTTCAATAATTTCACCTCTTCTCCAAGGATAATTATACTATTTTTTCAAAAATACCCCAAGTATCTTTTTGGCAATTGAGAATAAAAAATATTCCCTTTCTCCTCAAATATCTCTAGAGATTCTTCCATAAGTTTACGATCATTACGTGCAAGACCTAAATAAAGCTTTTGAAATGCTGAAAGTCTCCCTTGTATTTTTAACAAATCCATCAATATGTCTTCTGCCTTTTTGTTATTACCTAACTTTATTTCTAAAAAAGCTTTTTCAGCAGGATGGAATTCCAAATCCCCTACTGGCTTGTCCCAATATACCTTTAGAAATACCATCGTTTGAAGAATAAGATTTTTTTTAGCCTTTAAACGTTGATTAAATGGGTCTCCTAAGTTTTCCAATGATTCTTGCAGATATTTTAACGACTTATTGTAATCACTAAAGATGTATGACTCTCCAAGGTTACAAAAAGCGTTTACTCTCTGAATGTTAAATTGTGGATTGTTACCACATTGTTCAATTAACTTCAAAGAAAACTCTCTACATTCAGTCAAATTACCGCGAAGTAAATGTATTGCAGAAAGTATTTCAATTATACGATGATTATAACTCGATTTAATAAAACGATTTTTTCTCACACTAATTTGTTTAACCTTTTCTTCTGCGTTTTTCACATAATTAAGGATAGATCTATAATTACCTGTATCATACAATACGTAACACATCAACAAGTCGCACATAGCACTGTTTTCCACATATTTCACGTTTTTTCGAACATCTTCTAACTGATTTAACAATTCATCACCATTAAATCGCTCTAAACTTCTTTTATACAATATTTCATAAACAATGGCCGCTTCACGATTTTTTGCATACGATGAACCTTTTTCTTTTTCAATCATCGTATTTAACAAATCTAATTCTCCACGATATGAAGTATATTCTAATGTTTCTCTATAACTTCCGTAATCTTTCTCCGAATTCAAGTTTACATATTCCATAATCATCTTTCTCCTAAGATCATGATTATCATTATACGCACACATAAGTGCACCGGAGAATTGATAAAATTTCATATCTCTCTTACCACTAAAAGTCTCTGATATTGTACTTTTACCCACTTGTAATTGTTTAGCTAATTCACCATCTGTAATACCTATTGCAAATAAATCATCATGAAGCTTATTCAATAATCTTTGCACTGTTTTGCTCCTCCTTGCCGGAACAAAAGACACGTTGTACCCTGGTCTTTACATTTAAGGAAAACGCGTCACTATATCTAAGATGTGTGTTATAATTATGTATGAGACTTATGACAAGTGTTCCCCTAGGCACATTAGGGCGGACCGTGTAAGAGTGTTACCAGCACTACTTGCACAGCCATGAGTCTTTTTTACGTCCGTTTATTTTATTATTTTCATAATATCATATTTTTGCCAAAATTCAGTTGTGTGGTTATCAGAAAAATGTTGAGAAAGTTTGAAAATAGCTTTATATCAATGCTTTCTCACACTTACGGATAAGGATATGCAATAGTGCATCTTTCTGTATGAAGTACTCTTATGCATGTTTTACCGTAATAACCATGAGAGCTACGGCTCTCTTTTTTCATTCGTGATTTTGGATACAATTGAAATAATTAAGAAATGTATAGGGTAACGCGGCCGCTCTTAAACTGCTGAAGAAAAAGAATTAATCAAGAACATGTTGTTATGCTCCTTATTATCTGAAGAAGGAATACTAATTACATTTTATGAAGATGGTTATTTACTCTCTAACTATATGACTGTTGTTGATATTGACCCGTCAAATAGCACTGTCATATGTACCGATACTTTTTATAACAAGATAAAACTGAAATTTCCTAATATAATAATTATAAAATAATCAATAAATAAAAAGAACCAATTCCATAGAAATCGGTTCTTTTTACATTACATATAGTTCTTGTAATGCGTAACAAATGATTTGTTTTTTATTAAGTTTTTTATTAAAGACCCCGGACAACAAAATAACATTAACTAGTCTATACTATTTATATTTCAATTAACGAATTTAACAGTGGAAAAATATTGGGCTTCTTTGTTACAGGACTTATCCCAATTTTTTGTAGTTTTTTATTTTTTAAAAAATCAATTTCATTATCCCAGTAATTTATATAGAAAAATTCTCTATCCAATTCATCAATCTCTTTTTCGAATTTCACCATATATTCCAGATTAAGGCTATTAAACACTATTATATTCCCAAGTTTCATACGTAATTTCAGCGAATTAATACTTTCGTAGTTCTTCCATTCCTGATTTGGCTTTGTCGTTGATAAAACAGCAATCTTATCGTAGTTCCATAATGATACTAAATCTTTACGAACTTTCAGTTGTAAAATTCCAAAAGGAATAACTAATATAACATCAAAACCTTTAGAAAGTATCTCTTTTGCTAAATCTTTTTCATAGCTACTTCCCCATCCAAGGGTAAAAGCAAATTCACCTACTGGAAGTTCATTTATCACCTTTAATAAAGCATTCTTTTCTCTATCACTTGATTTATAATTTGCTACAATAGCGATATTCTTTTTATGTAATAATTTAGTATTCCCCTTACAATATATTTCGAGTGTAGAATGTCCTATTAGTTTAGGTGGATAATACCCATCGTTAGGTAATAGCCTCTGAATATTTTGATCTTTCAGTTGTATATCGTCTAGTTTAAAATTAGATGTTCTTGTTGAACTACTGGGTTCGAATACTAGGATTTGTGCATTTAGATCGCTTAAGTATTTATTAATCATAATTTTAACTTTATTCCAGTCGAGTCCGCCATGTCCACAGCCTAAAGCAGGTAAGGTTACAGTGGAATTCTCTTTTTCTAAGAGATACTGTCTTAACCAAATTAAGCCTTCTTCTATATACTCATATTCTGAAGGGTTTCTCCAGTCAACTTTTGTGGGAAAGTTAATAATGGTACATGAAGAAAATAAATTTTCATCCTTCCACACATGGGGTTTACCTGGTTTAACTTCATTTCTATTGCATGCATTACGGTAATCAATGAACATATCTGGAAACTTTTTTTTAAAAACTAAAGCAACCCCTTTACCCATAACTCCTACACAATTTACAGTATTTATTCGGATATCAGCATCATAATCAAAAAAATCACCTGATACGAACTTTAACATTTTAAATCTCCTTACTTATTTTTTTTATAAAACCTGGTAACATTCTATTGATATTAAGAGCCCAAAAAGGGTTAATTGCAGAAATATCCGCCATAGATATGGCAATTAACATATTTAATTCATTATCATCTATTTTTAGACTTAATAATTCTTTTTCACTTCTGCCTTTAGCAAGAATCTCTCCAATTATGTCATGGTAGATGACTAATAAGCAAATTTTCCGGATTTCATCTTTTGAAATTGTTTTAAATTCCTCAACTAAAATTCTTTTTAACATTGGAATTGAATCTGCTGGGTGATCTGGATATGCAACTTGAATTCCGTCTTTCCATTTGGACTTAGGTCCTTTACCTATGTCATGTAAGTACGCAGATAATTTAACCAACTTTTTATCATTTTCAGAGAGGTTTCTATAATACTCGTTATCTTCTAAATTATTGACCACCTTAATTGTATGATCGCTGACATTATCAGAATGTACTTTATTATCGGTCTCTAATTCAAAAATATCTTCTAACTCTTTTAAAACACAAAAATTCTTTTTTATTTTAACTAATGCATCATTTATGTCCTGAAAAGCACTGAATTTTTGCTCTTCACTTTCCCTTTTTTCTACAATATGTCGAATTACCTCATAAAAATATTCTCTAAGAAAAATTGGACCGGTTACTAAAGTTTCCCTTTCCCTACCCTTCATAAAGAATTTCGTGAAATGGAAATGTCTGCCATAAAATGGTGCATATGAAATATTTGGTGATTTTAATTCATAACCTTGATAAATCTTCTTAATTTCTTCTTTACAAATATCATTAAAAACAACATAGCTGTCTATCCATTCAATTGGAACTTTTTCGTATATTAGAACTTCAGCCATTCGAGAATGTAATTCTTCATTGGTACCACTATTCCATTTATTACTATCAATCAAATCCCATCTTAGATTATCTAAACCTTCAGGATTATTATAAAAATTAGGAAGTCTCAAAGTATTTGCAGATGCATCAGTGAATAATACATTTTCTTCCAATATTTTTTCTATTGGTATGGCAATAAATACTACTAATGGTTGATCAATATTTTTCCTATTAAGTACACCTAATAACATAGGGTTTATTGTTGTAAAATAAAAAGGAACATAATCATGAATTTTCCCGTAAGGTTCTAGCGGAACATCCATTTCACTCCTCCTTTGTTGAATATCTTCATTTGCCAAATCAACATGTTCAACACTTTTATTTTCCTTTTCATTGGTGGATAAAAGGCCATGTTTCACTATTGATTCAATATTTTCAATATGTGTAAAGTGATAAAAATATTTCCCTTTATATTTTTGTGGAATTTTCATAGTACTCTCCTTTAACTAAAAGATTTTAAAATATCTCGATGATTTTACAAACATATTCTCCATATTTTTCCCAGAGTGACTTTCAGCTTGACCTGTCATTGCCATCGTTGTTATCTCCCTAATATATTTGCAATACTAATTAACCAATAATTACCTTATACATTATATCAGCTAGAGTACATGCGGTCATACAAATTATTTGTATAGTTTATTTTATTAATAGATGTCATATTAATATACGATGGTTCAAGTTGGCGAATGGCGCCTTAGGGTTTCTTTTCTTTTTTAAAAACATTTGTTATACTTTATATAACGATATTTTTTGTACGTACATATTATAAAAAAGAGATACCATAACTTCTCTTTGAACAACTACTACCGCAAGGTGAGTGGTCACAACTAAATACTATTTTCTAATTTTAGGAGACCACCCATGCTTTGCAAGCTTGCGGGTGGTCTTTTTTATTTGTTTCATTGTGCTACAAATAAACAGAAATATATTGTATTAAATTAATAGAAAGGAATGAGAACAAAATGAGGAACGATTGGATGAAACGAGCGAGAAAAAATTTATTAGAAATGAGTGTGGAAGAGGATGACTTCCAAAAAGCTCGCAAAGAATGGTTGTATGTAGGATTAGAGGACAATGAAAATTGTGATGCAAAATGTGAATTATGCGATCACGAACAAATACGTTATGAATACATAATTAAAAACAAGCTAAATAATAATACAATGATTGTTGGTTCAGATTGTATTGGGAAATTCACCAATGATTTCAAAGATTTTTATGACACAAACGGAAAACTTGTGAATAAAAAACGATTAAAAGATGATCAAAAAAATTACTTCAAGAAAATCTTATACGAATCATTGGATTTCTCCTTATCAAAAAAGCCTAATAAATTTTTCCAAAGTATTACTGATAGCCATATAAAAAAAGATGGTAAACTAACTCCAGATCAACTAAAATATTTACCTAAACTGTTCTCATCACTTGATGAAAAAGGAAAAGAAGCATTTGAAAATGTTATAAAAGTGCGTTTAAGTACATATGAACATCAAGATCAATTAAAAAATCTTACCCCTGCTGAATTCAAGTTCGTTGCGCAATTTATGAGCAATGCACAAAAGAAAAAATTCCACGTATAATAATAAAAAAGCCCACCTATTTCCGTAGGTGGGCCTTGCCTTTATTACACAATACCAAATTATACTCGTATTTTTTCATCAACTTTATGCAATTATACATATACGCGAAAATTACATTAAATAAATATTACATGTAGTAAAATATAAGTTGTGGATACATTCTATAAAGCAGATTCCTTTGAAAGACGTAACATATTGATCTCAAATCTCTTGATATTTTGTGAACTAACAATCTGGTGTATATAGACGATTCTGTTTTATAGGATGTTTTTACACGTATAACAAAGGGGTAATACGTGTATATTTATATAAAATTAAAGTAGTTCAAGTCGGAGGAAGGCACCTTAGATGTCTTTTTTCTTATCTTTCGACAGAATATGACAAATTAAGAAGGTGTAATTTGCTATTATCATCTTATTATCAATATAAATTGTTATAAAAAGGAGATATACATGCTAGAATTTAAAGGGCAACTAAGTACACTAGTAGTCACACCAACTAAAATTACTATTAAATACTCTCGTTTGATCGGTAGAGGATCTAAAGAAATCCAAATCAAAAGTCTTACGGGTATACAATTCAAACCACCAGGCTTCCTTTCACATGGTTATATTCAATTCGTTTTCCCTGGAAGCTCTGAAGTAAAAACTAAATCCACCTCTGACTTGGCAAAAGATGAAAATACTGTCATGTTTAATAAACACGAATATAACAATTTCTTAAAAGCAAAAGATTTAATAGAAGGGTACATGAACGAACAAGAAAAAAATACTTTCGCTTCTAATGACCATTCTTCTACAACAAATTTTGTAAATACCTATTCTGTCGCTGACGAAATCACTAAACTAGCTGCATTGAAAGATCAAGGGATTCTAACAGAAGAAGAGTTTACAGCAAAAAAGAAACAACTATTAGGAATATAATAAGGGGGCTTCGGCTCTCTTTTTTATTTCCTTTTTTTAAACTAGAACCTTTTTATATAACCTTCATAATATATATGGGACAACCTTAAACTCTTTTTTGAGAGGAATGATTAGATATGGCAGACTATTTCTGCAAAGATGGAAAGAAATATTACAAGAAAAAAGAAAAATCATGTAACTCTTCAAACTCCAATAACTGTTTCATAGAGACATTTACAATTTTCGGATCTGAAACTACCCCTACAAGTCTTGAAATTCCACCCGGTTCTACAATTACCCTATTTGAAAATTTTACAACTAATCACAATAAAACTCTAATTCGCTTTAGTTTTAGCCCTGTATTTGCTGCGTTTGTTACATTGACTATTAGAACATTTAATTCCACAACTCCACAAACAATTACATTAACACCAGGAGATAGAAAAACTTTCTTATTTGAGGATGTTCGAAGTATTACTTTCTCAAATGCCACTACAGCTAACGCTGAACTTAGTCCATTATTTATCCAACAGACAACATGCATCTGCTGTGGTAATTCAGATTCATATTATTATGAATCTAGTGGGGATAATTATTGATAAATGATTTTAGAGAGCTACGGCTCTCTTTTTTATTTTCATTCGACAAAATATGACAATATAGTTGTAACTGTATTTGTTATGCTTGGGTTAAATCTTACATTTTTAAAGGGGATATTATATGGCTACTCCAAAATACACTAAAATTGATGAACGTTTTGGCATTATTGAATACCCAGTTACACTTGCAGAAATGGTTGAAATATCAAAAGAACTGCCGAAAACAGAACGCACATATTATAAATATGCTTTCGATGCTTTAAAGAAGGTTATGAAAGCTAAAGAAGCCATCTACTGCTTTGAAGTTGCTAATCCTAAATTAACAAAAATGGGATTTATGGTTGTAGGGGAACATAATCTCTACCTCGTAATGATGAAAGGCGGATTTTTCGGAGGCGCTGAAGCTGAAGTAATTAAATACAAGGATATTAAAAACGTAGACTTCGATATTGCTCCAAATTTATTTGGCTTATCCAATGCAAATACAGGTATTATTTACTTAGAAATAAAGAAAATGTTTGGAACAAAGAAACGTACAATTAGTAATATTCCTGATTACAATGTTGACGGAGTATTAAAAGCAATTCGCAATAAGATATAAATTTAAACCATTTTTCTCAATGTACAAAACAAATTAACGTGGTAAAATAATATTTGGATTGGCGTCCAATACATATTATTAAAATTATAGTGGTTCAAGTCGGAGGAAGGCACCTTTGGG
>NZ_KV827805.1:0-24680 GCF_001836235.1 Bacillus sp. HMSC036E02
GTTTAATTCCAATCTTCCTACATCTGTATTAGCAAGCGCTGCTGCTTTTTTTACAATTGCGAACGCTCTAATTAAACTTTCATGAATTTTATACCCTGTAATCGGGAAATTTTCAACAGCGCGTAAAGTCTGAATTCCGTAATATGCCTCAATAGGTAATTCCTTTCCTCCCAAAAAATCATTCTCCACTCGCACGTTCTTGTTTGTCATTGCCATTTTAATTTCTCCCCCATATTAAATGTAAAACCTAAATAAATCATATGAAGTCATTACCAATCCTTATCAGATTTTATTGTTAAATCGTAGACTAAAGGCTCTTCAATAATTTTTTTAATCTCTTCTAATTTATTAGTTTTCCCAAGCGCCCACATCAATTTTGCTATGATGGCTTCCGTATTCATATCTCCAGACAATATTACTTGATGTTGTGCCACTTTCCGTCCTACTTCATAGAGAAGTATGTCTTCTCCTTCTTCCAGGCATTGAGTAGTAATCACTACAGCAATCCCCATTTCAGTCAACTCTTGAATTTTCGAAAGCAAGTTCCTTCCTTCAAAAGGTAATCCACCGTTTCCAAAACTTTCAATAATAATTCCTTTATACAAATCTTTTAAGCAATCAAATATCTCTGGCTTTGTACCTGGATACAATTTCATAAGAAAAACATCCGTACATAAATTAGTATTTATTGAAAGTTCATTATGGGGGGACGTTGGCTTCCAATGATATTTCACTTCATTTTCATTTACCTCAGCAACATATGGATAATTCACACTTTCAAATGCATCATAACTTTTTGTTCGCATTTTAACTGCTCTCGTCCCAATAATCACCCTACTATCAAAAACAATAAACACACCGCCAACATCCTCACAGGCAAATCTAAGAGCATCAGCTACATTTTTCTTTGCATCTGTCTTTTTAAAACTAATAGGTACTTGTGAACCTGTTAAAACAACTGGTTTTCTTAAACCTTGCAGCATATAAGATAACGCGGAAGATGTATAAGCTAACGTATCCGTTCCATGTGTAATCACAAACCCGTCATAGTCATCATAGTGATTAAAAACAGCATTAGCTATTTCTTTCCAGTGCTCAGGTTGCATATTGGTACTATCAATATTCATTAAGATTTTGCAATCTATTTCTAAGTTTCGAGAAGACTTCGAAAAATAATTCAATAATTCCTCAGCAGACAATCCTGGAACAAGCCCCTCATTCCCCTCCACAGATGCAATTGTCCCACCAGTTGCAAGTAATAAAATTTTCTTCATACACAACCCCTCCATAAAATAAACAACGATATATCGTTCGCATAATGCGTATTTATATTTATCATTATAGAACTTAATTTGAATTAATCAAGATTTTGTATTCAATACGCGTACTTTTTTTCTATTCTTGATTCTTTTTCTATGCTATAATTAATTTAATAAAATTAGATGGGGTATGAGACGAATGCTGGAACGTTTATCTAAATTAAGAAAAAATCAAAAATGGTCCTTACAAGAGACAGCAGATCGACTTGGGATTGCGAAAAGCACCTATGCTGGTTATGAAAATGGTTATAGATTACCTTCATTACAATCTTTATCTAAAATAGCCGATTTATTTGATACATCTGTAGATTATATATTAGGTCGAATTGAACATTCACATCAAAACAAAGATGTAATTGATATTACAAGACTCCTAAACGATCCAGATGCAACACTTTTAGTAGATGGAGAAGCACTGTCAACAGAAGAGATAATAGATTTTATTGCTTTTGTGAGAAGTAAACGAGAACTAAGTTCCAAGAGAATAGAAAATATTGAACCAACATGTAAAAGTTAATTCAATAAAAAACGAAGACACTGCACTCTTTAAACTTAGATATTGTCCTCTTATAATTATATGGTATCGGGAATTTGTTTCGTTGTTCTTTTATTATAATTATGATTACTATAAGTGATAAAGCTACAGGTATAAAAACGATTAACAAAGCATCTTAATGTTTATGAAATTCTTTGTTAATCGTTTCTCTTCTCCCTAATCTCCTGCGAGACTATATTTTTTATTAAAATTTCCCATATCTTATTTGATTTATTCTGTGACACCAGATTGGGTTACTTTTACATCAGCTGTTACACGAAAACGTAAATCTTTATAGGATTCTTCCCATTCTTGACTGTTCCATTTTCTTACGTGAGTTCTACCAAGCTTTCTAAGTCCTATAGGATCTGTGTCTTTTTTAATAAATCTCTTTATCAATGTAGTTGCTTTTTTTTCTATTTCTTTTTCCATAATTTTTTCTAATTTTTTTATTTCTTTAGGATTATCTAGATTTTTTGTTTTTGTAAATTCTTGAATTTCAGCTTTAACTTGAATATGAGCATTTACGAATGGATGCTTACTATTCCCCTCCATCTTATATTTTGTTCTAGCTTTTATATTCTCTATCGTAGCGTAAGTATTTGAAGAACCAGGTAGTTTGAATTGGTATGTACCTTGTTTAAAATTATCTGTCAACAATTTAAATACAAATAAATCTTTAGGGTTCACTTTATCAACCATTTTACATCTTTTAAAAAGTGCTATTCCATCTAACTCCAACACGTTACCTTTTTTAGATATTATCGGTAAATAGGAATCTCTCGCATCATCATTAAGTTGGTTTAAAAACATAAAAAAATTTGTTTTGGGCTGCGTTCCATTGTCCATATTTTGCTCCAGTAAAGAGGATAGATAGGAAGCAATTTCTTTTTCTTTAGAATAGTTCCCCTTTAATAGTGATTCCCCTTTTACATTTGTAATTGCTAAATAAATTGCATTTCCTACACTAGGATTTCGGTTCAAAGTCTCTAAAATTTCCTGCATTCCCTTTTCAATTATTTTTTCATTAAATATAATAACACGCAATTGCCCCAACTCTAGAGGTCCAGAAGATTTTTCGGATGCTCTTGCAAGAACTTCTCTACCAGTCTGGCCTGATGCTGAATAGATTTTTGTTTCACCTTCCCCGCCTCCTTTATAAGCTGAAATCGCAAAGGTTCCTTTTAGCTTACCTTCTGCTTCGGTATCATATGCCGCAACTTGAACTAAGTCAATGTCATCCACAATTTTCGTTTTAGCACAACCTATTAAGAAGACACTTAATATAAGGAAAAGTATCCATCGCTTCATGTTTATCTCCTTAACTTTATTTTGGCCGTTTGAATTAGCCATAGTACAGGTAGGTATACATATATATATACAAAGCCCATTTGACCTGTCCAAGTATTTAATAAGTTAATTTTATTACGATTATTCAAGAAAAATGATAAAACAAAGATGAATAGGATGATAACTGGCAAAACATATTTTTGCTTTATTCCCAGTGCCTCTTTTATACCACGACTTACTCCCCATAATGTAAAGGAAACATTGGGTAATATAAAAAAAGCCCAAACAGAAACAATAATGTATTCAAACCGCTCTATAAAGGGAAATTGTATAATTTTAATCATGCTTAAATATGCCCATATCGCACTCGCTAGTTGTTTTTCACTAAAAAATGCAAGAGTTAAAATCATAAGGTATGTGTAGACAATAGTCGTTACTAAATTTGCATAGTGCGCATATTTTTGAGACGTTTTTGCCTTTTTAATAAATGGGTAGTACAGCAATAACATTTCAAATCCAAAAAAACTAAACATATTTCCTTTCATTCCTTTCATAATTTCTAGGAATGAATGCTGTGCAATTGGAAATAAATTCTGGAAATCTGCATACTGCAAAGGATAAAAAAATGTGAAGATTAGAATGCTTGGGATAACGATTCCAAAGAAGCCGATTCCGGCAACTACACGAAATCCTCCAGTAACAATGTAATAACATAGACCCAAAAAAGCCCCTGCTATAACCCAAGATGAAATTGAAGGAAACATCCAAACATGTACTACTTCGATATAAGTATGTAGTGTTGTTGCACCTAACAATACAATATAGGATAAAAAAATGAAGTTGAGCAATCCACCAATCCATTTTCCAAGTACGTTTTGATTGATTGCAATGATGTCTCCATTACCCTGATTTAAAATCTGATATATGATCCAAATCATAATATTAACAGATATTCCAAAAAGTAGCGTGCTAATCCACGCATCATTTCCAACTAATTTTGCACTAATCCTTTCAAAACCAAGCATACCAACTCCCAACTGTATAGTAATAATTAAAAAAAATACCATATATGGCGAGACTTGATACTCAATTGGGATCTGTTTCATAATGCTCCTCCCTGTTAAATTCAATCATCAAAATCATTTCGTGATATGATTTTATTTTTCTCTACCTCTTCTGGATTAAAGCGAAAACGCTGTTTAGACCTTGAAAAAATAGGACGTCGAAACATCGCTGAGATCGGCAAACGGATAATGCTGTCTTTCCAATCTGTAGGGCGTGTAGGATAAAAAGGAAACAAATAAGGACGTCTTAATGATTCTGTACGTAATAAGCGTGCTAAAAGGAAAGAACTTGTTAAAACAATTCCTAATAAGCCCAGCAGGTGTGCAGATATTATAAAAGGAAAACGAATTACTCGAATTGTATTACCAATTCGATATATTGGTGCTGTAAATGAACTAAGAGCTGAAAGTGCAACAATGATAATAAGTACGTTACTTGTAAGACTTGCTTCTACCGATGCTTGTCCAATTACAATACCACCTACGATACCGACAGTTAGACCCACTTTAGTTGGTAAACGTGCCCCTGCTTCTCTCAGTAATTCAATCGTTATTTCTAAAAAAAGTGCTTCAATTAATGGAGGAAAAGGTACTTTACTTCTCGATATGATTAACGTTTCAAGAAGTTCTTTTGGGATAAGCTCGTAATGATATGTTAAAATCGAGACATATAATGGCGTCGTTAAGACAGAAAATATAAAAGCAAAAAGCCTTAATAGACGAAAAAAAGAGGCTATAATCCAAGGCATGGTGTAATCTTCTGTCGTAGAAAAAAAATCAATTAATGTTGTTGGAAGAGTGATGGCATAAGGCGAGCCATCTACAAAAAGTGCAATTTTCCCTTCTGCTAATACAGCTGCCACACGGTCCGGACGTTCTGTATTCAAAAATTGAGGGAATATAGAATTCGGGTTGTCTGCAATTAACTGCATCAAATAAGTACTATCCAAAACATGGTCTGTTTTTATTTGACTTACCCTTTTTATAATTTCTTGTAGATTTTGATCATTTACAATTCCCTCAATAAATACAATCGCAACAGTTGTGTTAGAGAGAGATCCTACTTTCAATTCTTTCATTTGTAAATAAGGTGTTGGAAGCTTTCTACGTACTAAATTTAAATTTACATCTAAATCTTCGACAAATGCGATTTGCGGACCCACAATATTATATTCAATTTCAGCTTTTGTAATATCCCTTTTTTCTTTCTTTGACACATTTACTAACAAACAATTTAGTTTATCTGTATCGAACTGAATAAGTATATAGCCATTTAAAATACTATCCTGAATATCTTCAATTTGATTTGTTATTTTTGAATTTTCAAAGGGTAAGACAGACCGAATATCTTGTAATGAATCGCAGCTCTTCTCTTTTATATAAGTTAAAACCTCTTCATGAAATATATTTACATCGATTAAGGTTCTAAAATATGAAATGACTATAGAGGATTTGTTTGAAGCGATCTCCAACGTTATAAAATCTTTAGATTTTTTTAGTAATTGCATTAATTCCTGTAAAGATTTTATAGAGTTATCAGGTATTTTTCCATACGGTTTCAATTGATAATACCTTCCTTTCAGAAAGAAGTTACATATAGTTTTTAAGAAATTTCTATTTTAAAAATCAGGCATAGTGTTATATAGATATATCCATTGAATTAGCAATAACCTCTTTGAAAATAACTTAACCAAAATTAGTTAAAAAATGTATCGTACAAAAAAATGAGCTCATTTCTCAAAATAACTAGCTGTAGAGAAAGGAAAATTTCATTTTGGGTCTACTTCAAAATTTTAGCTTGATGGGCATGTGGTACTCCCCCTATTAACCTTGGCAGAACAATATTTATAACAAGAATGGGTAGTAAGTATTTTTAGGTATATAGCGATATGATGATACCCCAGAACAAAACAACTTAACATGGTAAAATTATATTTGGATAGGAGTCCAATACATATTATTAAAATTAAAATTGTTCAGGCCGGAGGAAGGCGCCCTTGGGGTCTTTTCTTTTTTTCAAAAGCACCTGCTCAATTAATCCCTAAAAACTTAAGGTAAAGTGAACCTGTTAAAATACATGGAATGAACCCTAGTTTTGCCCTCTTATCTAAAGGAGGAACTATTATTATGGGATATGGTGGTACTTGCGGTGAAGGCTGCGGTTTTGCTTTATTAGTTGTATTATTTATTCTATTAATCATTATCGGATGCAGTTGCTTCTGTTAAAAAACTATTAGAAAAGGCATCTTAGGGTATCTTTTCTTTTTTCTTAAAAGGGGCTTTCCAGCGCTTCGAAAAAAAGCACACTAAGGGTATGCAAGATTTTATACAGTTTTTCGGCTAATCCAGTAACAAACGAGAACCTTAAAAGCGCGCCAGGATAGAAATGTATAAAAAAATGAATAGAGTAAAAAGGCTGATTCCTTGTGATAGTAGTGATTTACTTTTACACTTGCTACCGATACTGATGCCTTATGTTGACTAGTTGTGAATACATTATACATATGTTTTTAAGAGTAAAATAATAAATATGAAATTTCACCCTTAAATGGTAAGATTATTAAGAATGATCAATTTATAAGTAAAGATAAAGGGTCAAAAAGGAATGGTTGAATATTACATTGAACTATGTACAAGAATGTATGAAATAAATAAGTCAATTGTAAAAGGAAAGGAACTAGATTTTTTCCTTTCTTTTGTAAAAGATAAAAAAATGAAAGTGCTCGAACCAATGTGTGGAAATGAGCGAATGCTTAGTCCATTTATGTAAGAAGGAGTCTTCTTGCTAAAATGATAAAATCTCTCCGTAAACGTCCAATAGCCTTAAAATATACCAAAATTGAGAAATATGAAAAAGACACTCTTATAAGTGCCCTTCTTAGCAACTAAGTCCGCTGCAGCTACTACCATAACCCATATGAATTCCTCCTGTAAAAGGATATTTTAAGTTCATATTTAATTATTAAAATAAACCGCACCAAAGTTTTCATTAAATCTTTTACACCAAACAGAAACCGAACCATATTCATTTACATCTATTCCTTCAGGAATTTCGTAGTTTTGATCTCCTTTATTTCCCTTTAATTTTCCTAATTCAATATACTGATAGTTTTTCACGTCTTCATTATTTTTCAAACGATTTGTAGGAACTAATACAACTCGTACATCTGGCCCATTAGATGTTGCAAAATTAGAAAGCCGTAAAACACGTTTTCCATCTGCTAATTGGTGAATTTTTGCCGTTCCGGTTGTTTCATGGACACCGTTTTGAAACTGACCTTCCCTTATTACTCGATCACTTTGCTGCTTTATTTCAGTTGATTGTATCTCTGCTTGTGGCAATGATTCATTTACGTGCTTATCAATAAATAATTTCTCTGGTCGGAACAATGACCATAAAATCCCCAATACAATTATCAAACCACCTATAAGCCATACATATTTTCTTTTCATAAAGTAAAAAACCTCCTGTAACATACTGTGTAGTAGTATGTTAACAAGAAGGTCTTTCATTTTTCTAACATAAATGTTACAAAAGTCTTTCAGCCATCTTATTTTTTTACTGATGTGATGGGAAGAGTGAACCAAAATTCACTTCCCTGCTTACCATCTGCGCGATTCCTTACACCAATTTCCCCTTTGTGCATTTCAATTAATGATTTTGCAATAGCTAATCCAAGTCCGGAACCTCCAGATTGTGAACTTCTTGATCGATCTGTTCTAAAAAAGCGTTCAAATACACGTAATTGATCATTTGGAGAAATTCCTATTCCTTCATCCCGCAAAGTGAATTGGACCTTTTGAGTTAGTTTATTTTCCACTACAGTCAACTCGATTGTTCCAGAGATAGGAGAATATCGAATTGCATTATGTAATAAATTACCTATGACCCTTTCTATTTTACAAGGCATAATCAAAAGTTGAGGTAATGTATCAGGGACCTCCAATTGCACATGGATTTGTTTGTCCCCTAATAAGACAGAATGTGACTCTAATACATCTAATAGAACTTTATCTAAATGTGTGAAACTTGGGTGAAAATCTACTTGCTCAAACTCTAACTTTGAAAGATCAAATAAGTCGTTAATTAATCCATTTAATCTTTCTATTTCTTTTAAAACCGTTGCTAAGTATTGCTTTTTCATTTCAGGATCTTCAATCAGGTTATCTTGTAATGCTTCTATCATCATTTGCATACTAGCCATAGGTGTTCGTAAGTCATGGGAGATATTGGTAATTAGCTCCTTACGAGAGTTTTCCTGTTCCTCTAACTTAGTAAACCCTTCTTCTAATTTTTTTGCCATCTGTTGAAAGGCTGTTGCTAATTCTTTAAACTCACGTGGTTCTTGCCCAATTATATACATTGTTTCAAAGTGTCTATCACTAAATTGTTTCGTCAATTTTATTAAATTTTGTATAGATCTCATGATAGGACGTGTCATTAACCAATAAATAAACGTTGAAATAATGAATGCCACAAATGCAATTACTGTTAATAACCGCGTTTGTTCCTGTTCAAGTAACATTTTGGTCTCACTATACCATATAGCAATTACCATAATACTGGTACTTAATAGATTCATGAGTAACAATTGAATACGTAATCTCATGTTTCATTTCCTCCATTTGGCTCAAAGCGATATCCTATACCCCAGACCGT
The DNA here is from genome assembly GCF_001836235.1 of Bacillus sp. HMSC036E02. Classification (NCBI taxonomy): domain Bacteria; kingdom Bacillati; phylum Bacillota; class Bacilli; order Caryophanales; family Bacillaceae; genus Bacillus; species Bacillus sp. HMSC036E02. Next base: position 8,869 of record NZ_KV827805.1, read on the forward strand.
ATGAATCCAACGATTCTTTATCGTATGCTTCTCGAGCTTTTCACGTAAACGACTCACTAATACGGTAACTGTGTTTGATGCCCCTTCATGTCCAAAATCCCAAATTAATTCAAGAAGCTGCGAGCGAGAAAATACTTGTTTTGGATGCTTTGCCATGAGATAAAGTACTTCAAACTCTTTCACCGTTAACTCCACTTCCTTATCACAAACAAGTACATATCTTGTCTTTGGGTATATTTTTAAATCTGGAAACTCTATCACTTCCAACAGGGATTCTTTCGCTTGTATTGGCACATGACTTCCTCTTCTTAGTATAATTTGAACCCTTAATACTAATTCACGAGGGGAAAATGGCTTTGTTAAATAATCATCTGCCCCCATTGTTAAGCCTAAAATCCGATCCCTTTCCTCTCCCTTAGCAGTTAACATAATAATAGGGACATTTGACTGTTGACGAATTTCCTCACATAATTCCCATCCATCTTTTTTTGGCATCATCAAATCTAATATAATTAAATCTGGTTGATGTGTAAGAAATAAATCCCAACCTTCTTTACCATTTACAGCTGTATAAACTTCATATTCTTCTCTTTCTAAATATCGTTTGCATACTTCTCGAATATTTTCTTCATCTTCTACGATTAAAATTCTTTTCTTCATATACTATCCTCACTTCTTTTTCACCAATAACACAAAATTTTTTTCTATTATTCAATAAAAATATCTTTATAGGTAAAGATATAGAAACTAATCACATAAATAAATCAGAATTCCACATTTCAGCCTCAAAACAAATGAAAATTCGAAAAATAAATTATGTAATATAGATAGTAATCTTAACATTTGATTACTTATATGACTAGATAAGTATTTAAAATAGTAGTTACTAAATCATATAAATTAAAAGAAATGAGTCCGATTTAACATCGAACTCATTCCTTATTAGTAACCTAAATTATCGTATCTAACTTTTCGGATTCAATTCATTTCCGTTTCTCTTTCCAAACTTAGCAACAGAACTATTACCTATTACTGAACTCTTGATAGATTCCATGCTATAGTATCAGTCCCATTCTCTCCATTACCATATTTCATATAATCGATTAAATATCCTACCTTTAACTTGTTACCATTAGATAGTATGTTCCATTGCTTATGGTGTCCAGTGAAATTCTTTGGATATGCATGATTAAATTTAAAAGTACTTGCGTTCTGTTTTTGATCTAAATGGATATAACTATCTTGAAGTTTTAAATATGCATAATCTGAATAAATAGGATTTTGAAATTTAATTAATACCTCTTCATCCTTTTTAATTGGTTTTCCAGGTTTAGGTTGACCTACTCTTTCAATAATTACATTCACTTTTTCATCACTAGATTTTTCAGACCAAAGATACTCCCATTTATTCCCGGCATGATGACTTCCCCAATAAGCTGTATTTCCATATGAGGCCACAGTATAAGGAACTCCTTCTGTAACAAATTCACCTGAATTATCTACTACATAATCTTCAAATTCTTTATTAGCTTTAATTTCAGTATCAATCTTTTGTATAGGCGTTAAATTGTGTGCGTCATTGATTTCAAATGTAACTTTTCTGTGCGCAGCAATTTCAGATTTAATAGGGTGTATATTTTCTCTAGACTCATATGTAAATCCATTCTCACGTTTAACTAGTGTTACTGTTTGTGATGGAGCATTCCATTTCTTGTTATACGTAGTAGGAATCTCTTTACTCACTCCAAATAAACCCGGTAAAACTGTTGCCCTAATCTTTTGCGTCACAGAATCATAACTACCTTCTACTAATGTTGGTTGCTGTAGTTTTGCAAAAGCACCGTGTACAGAATCTTTATGTAAATAACCGCCATCTCCCTGTCCCGCTTTTAAATCGTTTAATGCATCAGTTCCATTATTAGCTGAAACCACTGATACGTTATTAGTACTTTTAGCCTTGTTTACAATATGATTCACTTTTTTCGTATCTATATTTACATGTTGAAAAACTTCGTTATATGATAAAACTGGCTTATCAGCAAGGGATTTGTCTTTAGGAGTATATATCCTAAACTTTGGTATATTTCCTATATCTGTTTCTAATTGTTCAGTAGCTGCATTCACTCTAGACTCATATCTCCCTGAATCCCCCAAATGCATAATTTCTTCACCTTTTTCAATAGATAAATCCATTGTACTTGTAGGTAAAACTTCAATCGAAAGAAGTTCCCCTTGTTCAACAGCTTTTAATTCATCCAAAGATAAGACAATATTTGCATCTGCTTGTCCTTCTAAACTGTCAATTACTACTTCTGTTTTATTCCGTCCACCTTTTTCTGTACTTAAATAGTTTGCTTTATAACGATCTTGTGTTGCCTTTACAGTATTAATAATTTTGTTTCCTAAACGAATATTAAAATGTGGCGAAACATTTTCAGCGGATGCTGTTCCTACATTCTTATATTCCAAATGTACCCGTAATTTTGCTGCGTTCGCTGTATCCACAGTTGTTGCCGTAGACCAATCAAAATTATTTGTATAACTCTCCGTTTCCGTAGTTGTTTTTGAATATCCATATCCCACATTTGCTGAAACACTTCCGGAAGGAACAGGGCCGGCTGCTGAGCCTTCTACACCACCTGAACCACTTAAACCTACATTAAATGAATGTTGTGTAGATACACTTTTTTCCCACCCTCTGCTAACTGATCCGCCATTATTATCCGTAATGGTTGCAATAGGAATTACCTCAATTCGTTTGACACCAATTTGCAAATTCGGTATGTTGGCAACTATCGGATTGAAATTAGTATCAGAATCGTTGTTATAATTCTCAACCTCATACATATCAGTAAAAGGATCACCATCCGTATTTGCATTCATAGGATTCGATATAAATTTTGGTTTCCCTTTATCCTTCTCAGGATCCCATGCTTTCGCTTCATTTTTTCCAGTTTGTGAATTGAATTCAATTTTATAACCATTAATCTCTAAGTCGTTAGAAATACCATCTTTGTCCCAATCATTGTTTGCCATTTCAATGTTTTGTGTAATGAGCGAACCTATCTCCCCATCAGATCCGAGCGTGAAATTCTTATCTTCTTTTTTTGCATTTGCATTTTCTTTAAATATTTCAACTGTACCTCCTGGATTCGGTTGTTTTACATCTGCTAAAGCAGGAGATACTAGAGTCAGTGCCATCGATACACTACCTAATACACTAATTGCTGGCTTCAATTGTTTCATTGTTATTTTTCCTCCTTGGTTTCTAGGTCAATTAGAACACCTACTAGTAAGATTAATTTCATCATATATAACAAATCTTTCTTTTCTCTCTCATAACTGTTAAAAAAGTCTCTCGTAAATATTACAAAACACTTACAGAGTTCTTAAAAGCTACAAAATCCATATATGAAACATCAAAAAGCCGTAATATGAAGAATCCATTACAATATATGCAAAAAAGCAGCTAGCCAAAGCTAACTGCTCACAAATTTATAAAATTTCAGTAAAAGAGTGTATTAATTTTGAAGTGTACAAATAGGGAGAGTGACTTCAACTGTAGTTCCCTTATTCACTTCACTCTCAATAAATACCTTTCCCTGATGTGTTTCAATGATTTTATAACAGATCATTAACCCTAAGCCAATCCCCTCTTCTTTAATACTATAAAAAGGTTCTCCGAGGTATGGTATACGTTCTTTTGGAATCCCACACCCTTGATCGATAAAACGAATACTTAATTGATTATTATCAAGTATATTTAATTGAATGAGAATTTCTCCTCCCATCGGCATAGATTCAATTGCATTTTTTAATATATTAACAAATACTTGCTTTAATTGATTTCCTTCACATGAAATCAATGGAATACCAGGGTTAAGATCAATTCTAATTTTTATATTATTCATCATTGCTTGAGGTTGTAGTAGCATTAAAACTTGATCCATTAGCACACTAATATCATTAGGTTTTATTTTTACCACCTGTGGTTTGGCTACCGCCATAAATTCAGTTGTAATACTCTCTATACGCTCAATCTCTGATGATACTATATTTATATAACTTTGATTATTTTCATTTTCCGTTGATTTTAGTAATTGCATGAACCCTTTCATTGCAGTTAATGGATTATTAATCTCATGAGCCATTACAGTCGCTAATTGTCCTACAACAGCAAGTTTTTCAGATTTTCGTAATAATTCTTCTGTTTTTAGCCGTTCAGTGATATCACGAGAAATACTTAGGAAAACTTTTTTACCATTTAAGTTAAAAACACGAACACTAAACTCAGTTGTTATTACTTTTCCTGTTGGAAAAACATATTCATCTTGCAAAGTGAAGGAAGTTTGTCCCTTTTTAATTTTTTCTAATAACCTTACGATTATTTGAGAATCTTGTGGTACTACATTTGAAAATGATAATGAGAGCAACTCTTCTCTACTATATCCAAATCTTCTACACCCAACAGGGTTTACCTCAATAAATCGACTTGGAGCATTATCTTCATTCAGCTCTACTACATATACCGCATCAGTTGCTTGTTCAATTAGTGCACGGTACTTCATTTCACTATCTCTTAATTGCTGGTGTAATCGATGTCGTTCTCTTTCTGCTTGTTTTCTTTCAGAGATGTCTCTACATATTGCTGATAAAGCTATCACATTTCCTCTTACATCTAGTATAGGAGAAACTGTCAGACTGACATCAAGAAGACTCCCATCGCTCCTTTGTCTAACAGTTTCTAATCTAGTAACCACAGATTCACCTGTTAGAATTTTCTGAATATTTTTAATCGATTCTTCCATTAAAAAATCTGGTACACAAGGTAATCTCTTACCTATGATTTCTTGTGATGACCACCCAAATATCTTTTCATAAGCTTTATTCGCTTGTAAAATATGCCCTTCTCGATCAGAAATGGTAATAGCATCTAGATTGTGCTTTATAAATGATTCCAATAATTCTTTGGTAGCGCTTAATTCTGATTCTACCTTTTTCCTTTCGGTTATATCAACTGTAGAACCAACAACTTCAATAACTTGTCCATTTCGTTTAATCGGCCTAAGCGCAATAAGAATAATAGTTTTATCATTTGGCCAAGGTAATTCAAATATAATTTCTTTTCCTTCCCATGCCTGAAGATAGTACTTCATCAATTGTGGAACTAAATGTGGAGGAACAATAGAAGCATCAATAGTACGTAAGCTTTTTCCTACCACCTGTTCAGAATAAAATCCGTTTTGATAATAAAACTGTCCATCACATAAAGTGTGTATAAAGTGCTTACCCACTTTTTTAAATTTAAAAATTCCTCCTTGAAGCTCATGTACGGTATCTGCAAGTTCTTGCTTCGATTTTTTTAATTCTCGATTCATTTTAGATAAGTCCTGTGTTAAATAATACAATCTCTGGTAGGCTTCCATAAGAAATAGCCCAATTAAAAGTCCTAACGCTATATATAATAAGCCTCCTGTGTAAAGTAATGTAGTATTAAATAATACGCCAACTAACCACTTTATTCCAATAAAAACAGAAAAATATAACGATGCACTTTTAAAAGGATGTAGTTTTTTAAAATAAGTTTTAAAGGTAGAAAATAGAATCCCCATACCTAAATAAGCAATCACAGGAGGTTCCCAGTACCCTCCTGTGTAAAAGATACGCATTACAATTATGCTAATTAACGTAATCCAACCAGCAATACGACCAAAGTAAATAAAAGATAGAATAAGAGGAACAACTCGAAGATCGTAGGAAAATCCCATGTATGGAAAAGAAAAGAACATTAACGTAACTGCAATAATCCCTCCATAGAGCTTTTCAAAATATCGACTAGAATTAATTGTAAACACTTGAATAAATATTGCTGCGCTAACTAATAAAGAAAAAATAGAAAGGTTGATGAAATAATCTTTAATAATCATGTAATGTCCCTCCTTGCATTAAGTGTATTCGACAAAAAAGCTAAAAATCCTACAAATTGTATAAACAGTTCAAATGCATAAATTTTAAACTAGGATAAAATCTAGAAAAGTAAATAAGGGGCACAGCAGATGAGATATTTTAATGAAAAATAGTTCAAAAAAGATAATAGTAACCGTTGACTACTATTATCTTTTTTCTTTAATTTATCGTAATATGTCTGAAACTCTAAGGGACGTGGTATGTCATTTCATCAAACAATGATTATATGCTGAGTGATGAATATAGAAATTTCAGCAGTAATTTTTGAAAAATAACATAAAAAACAAAACTATCTTTAAAAATGGAAAAAAACTATATAAATGTCAACTAATCTATGTACAAAAACGTTTACTTAATTTTGCATAAAATCACTCAACTTAGGAAGCTAAGTAGTTCTTCAAGGTCGATAAGAACACCTGTAGATGCTTCAGGATAACTACATAATTGTATGAGTAATGTACTTGAAACCTTTCGGTAAAACCATACACATAAGACAACTAACTCCTTGGTTCAATATTTACTTTTTCGCTGAACAAATTCTTTTTCTTGAGCAAATTATTCTAGGATATAAGGAGATATATGCCATTGCAATTTTTCAATTAACTTGGTGTCTAGTTTATTCTCCAGCTCCAATTACTTCGTTACTTTCAGATTCAGTTCATTATATTTTGGACTTTGTCTTTATACACAACATATTCTTTACCATCCACTACTGCTACTACCGCAAATTCATCATTTGGATTGAATGAAAGCCAATCAGCCCACATGTTAGTATTAGCCCCTCCACTCCACATATTATGAACAGTGTTTTTAGTTAAATTCATAACTTTATAAGACGCATTTGGCGCATTTGTTCCAGTCTTTATTTCAAAAGTGTATGCGTTATGAATTTTTTTATAAAAGTAGAAAACGTTTGATGGACGAAGCTGATTCAAAAAATCCTGTTCTTTTTTCTCTGCAATTTTTATCCCTTCTTGCAAAGTGACAACATCTGTTTTTAATGTTTTCCAACTGTTTTTCGCTGCATTCAAGCTAGGGGTTAAGAATTTATATTTATTTTGATCAGCTTTTTGATCAGCTTTATCAATATGTCCCAGTACACCCGAATATTGAGAATCTAAATCCTCCCATTGCGTAGACATATAAGTAAGAGCAGTGATAGCACTATCAAGCATACTATGCATATCACTAATATTATGAAATGCAACTCCAACTACACGATTCAATGTTATTTTATAATCTACAGTCTGACGCAATTTTGCTAATTCAGGTTCTAGCCAACCTAACTTACCTCTTGCATCACCTATCATTATGCCACCAGCAATCAAGGTTGGAATAAAGGGGATTTTCACCATGTCTAAGCCCTTAGATTCTATGTCTTTCTGATATTTTACTTGTCCTAAAAGGTCCTCTAGACGCTTTTGGTCAGCCTCCACATCAGCACCTTGGTTTTTTAAAATCGATTGCAATGTCTCTTTATGACTTCCAAATGTTCTAACATCTTCTCCAATAGCATTTTTTAATTGAATTAATTCTTCTTTTAATGCTTTTGCAGACTTTTGATTTTGTTGAATTCCTCCCTGTAAATCTGTAATCCCTTTTTTTAAAGTATCTCCATTTCCAGTATTGATCCCCTCTACTAATGTTTCATAATAATTTTCAAATTTTGTATCGTATTCTATAATGCCTGTCAATGTATCTAAAAGCTGTTTTTTTACTTGTGTATTCCATGTAACAGCATGTGCTCTTGCATTCTTTTGATCTTGTACAATTTTACTAGGTAAATCTGCATTTCCATTAATAGTTATTCCTTCAAAACTCACATCTGGATTATTAATTAGCAAATAAGAATATTCATTCATAGCTTTTGCAAATAAACCAGCATCTTGCAAAGCTTTTTTCATCTGTTCTTCATTTGCTGAAAGAGACATATTTTCAGTGTTCGTTTGTTCAATTTCAATTGCAAAAGTTTCTAGTGGTATGACTGCATAAGTAGTTGTTATAGTTAAAAATGCTGATACAGCGAGTAGTTTATGAGGGATTTTTTTCATCATTTCGTATTCCTCCTATATAAGGTATGGTTTCAAGTTCTAATCTTATTAAAAAGCGATGTCTTTCAAAATGAGTTCTACATCTTTTATCAGTATCGTTTGAACTTTCTTTAGCAGCCTTCAAATCATTAATTATTAAAGAAAATGTATATAATCTGCTTCAAATTAACCGATTCTGTTGCAAATTTTAAAAAAGCAATTAAACTACAAGGTTATTTTTTATTCGAATCATACTTATATATAATTGAAAGGCGAAGTCTTTAATGAGACTCCGCCTTTCTGTTATATAAGGATTTATTAATTATTACTTTTCTGTTTAACAGTGTAATCATAGACTTTCTATGTTTTAGTTCACTTTACAACAGAATTAATATTTCCCTATTTTTGTGGAGTAACAGTTTCCACTTTTAATTCCTTTATTCCTTCTTTTAATGTAACAGCATCTGTTCGTAATGTTTTCCAACTGTCTTTCGCTGCATTTAAATTAGGTTTTAAGAATTTAAATTTATTTTGATCGGCTTTTTGAGCTGCATTCTCAATATGCCCTAGAACGCCCGAATATTGAGAATCTAAATCATGCCACTGCGTGGACATATAAGTAAGAGCGTTAATAGCATCATCAAGCGCCTTGTGCATTTCATTAATATTACTGTAAGCAACTCCAACTACACGATTTAAGGTTACTTTATAATCCACGGTCTGACGTAATTCTGCTAATAAAGGCTCTAACTTACCTAAATTATCCCTTGCTACTCCCACTATGATACCGCCAATTATTGGTAGACCCAAAATAGCACCCTTCATTACATTAAACCCATCAGATTCTAATTGTTTATAATAGTTTACTGATCCTAATACTTCTTCTAGACGCTTTTGATCGGCATCAACATCTGCACCTTGATTTTTTAAAATTGACTGCAAGAGCTCTTTATTACTTCCAAATGCTCTAACATCGTGTCCAATAGAGTCTCTTAATTTAGTTAATTCTTCTATTAGTTGTTGTGCATACTTTTGATTTTGTTGAATTTCACCTCGTAAATCTGTAATCCCTTCTTTTAAAGTTTCTCCATCCCCTGTATTAATCGCCTCTACCATTGTTTCATAATAATTATCAAATGTTGTATCGTATTCAACAATACCATTCAATGTATCTAAAAGCTGTTTTTTTACTTTCGTATCCCAAGTAACAGCATGTGCCCTTGCATTCTTTTGATCTTGTACGATTCTACCAGGTAAATCTACATACCCATTAATGGTAATTCCCTCAAAATTCACATCAGGATTCTTAATTAACATATAAGAATAGGCATTCATAGATTTTGCAAATAATCCAGCCTTTTGCAAGGTCTCTTTCATTCTCGCTTCATTTGCAGAAAGAGCCGTATCTCCATTATTCGTTTGTTCAATTTCACTTGCAAAAGTTGTTACTGGTGAAACTACATTAGCAGTTGTAATAGTTAATAGCGTCGATACAGCGAGTAATTTGTAAGGGATTTTTTTTATCATTTCATTTTCCTCCAATTTAGGTTTTAAATTTCAGTTCTACTCCTGTTTAAAAGCAATATCTTTTGAAATGAATTCTGCATCTTTATGAATATCATTCCAACTTTCTTTAGCGGCTTTTAAATCATCTGGTATTAAAGAGAATTTGTGGTCTTGCATAGAATCGATATTATCCAATAAATCTGTATAATTTGCGCCCATTGTATTCCATTGCTTTTGAATATTTGTTAGAGACAATATCGCTTGATCTACAGTCTGGTATAAATATGCCAATGTTTCTTTCGCGTTAGTAAGCGAAAGAACTGCTTGATTAGCACGATCTGCTTTCATACTTAATTCTCCGATTTTGTTAGAAATTTCATTATAGGAGTCCATATGCTTAGATGCTGTGACACCAGCCGCAGTTCCTAGACCGATACCAGCTGCGCCAAGAGCCGAGAGTCCACCAACAACAGCCGGTGTTGCTGTACCGCCAGTTACAACAATAACTACCGCTCCTCCAATAGCTGCAATAACTAAAATAGCTGCTCCCAATCCACCACCAATTGACCATGCTAATACATCATCAAAATGTTTTTTCTGAGTAGAACGAAGTTGCTCAATTTCAGCTTGAAGTTGTGGAATCGTTGCCTGTTGACCTGCTAATATTGCAGTTAATCCACCTTTCCCATCTGGACCACCAACATTATTTTTAAAATCTGTAGAATTTTGATATAGTTTCCCTTTGAAGTCTTGTAGCATCTTAATCACATCTGTAACTTCTTTTGAATTTGTATTGATTGTAGTAATTAAATCATTTATACCCTCTTTTAGACCTGCCTTATCTTTCTTTTGTACAGTTTCTACTAATGTGTCGTAATAATTTTGAAATTGTTCATCGTAATTTACAATATTACGAGCAGTTTTTTGAATCTGTGGCTTCGCTGTATCTAACCAGTAATTCGCATTGATTCGTGACAGCTCTTGATTAAGGTGAATATTTTTGAGCAACTCTCCCCCCTCTGAGCCTAAATCGATATTAGATAAATTTACATTTGGTTGCTTAATCATTGTTTTTGCGTATAAATCCATTACTAGAATATGAGACCCTGTTTCAGCTAATGCTTTCTTCAGTCCTTCGGGGCCCAATGCATAATTGCCTACTTTTTGTTCTTGAGCGGTCGTTTCTTGTGCAAATGCATGAATAGTGTTACCGGTAGTAGCAGTTATAACAGTTGCTAATGTAGCTAAAGTTAGTACTTTGAATGGAAATTTTTTCATGACTATTCTCCTTCTTTCGCTAAATGCTTATAATCTTTATGAATTCCCAAAAAACGCAATATTAAAATTTATATACTTGTTCTTCAAGGTAACTTATTACATTTTTTAATTGTCTTAATGTATCTTTTTGAGACTGCTCGTTAGTTGTATCAACATTAGTAGATAATTTTGTAATGCTATTTTTTATTAGATTTAAATCTTCTTTATAGCGCTTTAGTAGATCAAGTTCTACATCTACTTGATTTGCAAACGTATGCAAATCATTTTGTGTAAGAAGAAGCATTGATTTTTGTAAATCAGCTATTGATAATTTCGTTGTTAAATCATATATTTTTTGATTTTGTTTCTCTAAATCATCTAAATATGCTCGCTGTTCTGCTGTTAATTTATTTACTTCAGCAAAAACGCCAAATGTTTTCTTAATCTTTTCGGTATCAATGACCTTCATCAGGTCATACTCTTGTGTTTTTGCTGCGGCTGCGGCTGCTATTTCACCTTGTTTGCTTTTCTCAATTGCTTCACGAGCTGCTTTTTTTGCTGCTTCAATCTCTAGAGCAGTTTTACCTTGTTCTGTCGCTTCTTGCGCCGCTTTTTTCTCCGCTTCTAAAATAGAGTTGTTAATTTCTTTTCCTTTGTTATACGCTGCCACCCCTGCTTGAGCAGCCGGTTCAATAATTTCTTTTGAAAGACTATAAACTTCTTTGAATATAGCAAATCCCTGTTCATTTAAAGCCCCTGGTATTAATGCAATTTGCTGTAAATCATTTTGAATTGCTTTTTTGGTATTTAATATTTCATTTTTTAACTGATCTATTTTTCCTGTTCCATCTGTACTTAGTATGCCTTGCGCAGTTGCCACATTAGTATCAAAATCTTTTAATTTTTTATCAAGCTGTAATTTAAGATCTGTTAATTCATTGATTTGTCGTTGCGCATTTTCTTGATTCGTCATAGCCATTTCTTGAAGTACTTCAAGTCTATCCGAAAACCCTTCTCTATCTTCTTTATTGTCTACAAACGATTTTAATGTCGGGTAATAACTATTAAATTTTGTTACAAATCCTTTACTTTTTGAATTTAATAGAATTAACTGTGGATAGAGTTCCGATGACCATTCCTTCATATCTTGTTTGATTAGGAATTGATTGGTATTTAAAGCTGGGACTTCCTCTAGCTGTACATTAGGACTCATTAAAGATTGATCAATATACGTTTGGACTAATTTAGAATGCGCACCTAATTTTCGTAATGATGAAGAAATATCCATGTTTTCTTGTTGAGTTTCTGCTTGAACGATTGGTGTTGCGAGAGTATTGATAGGAATAGTTGCTCCAGTTACAATGGATGTTATTAAAAATCCTGTCATTATTTTAGTTTTCATTCCGTACACTCCTTTACCATTGTTTTTATAACTTAATTCATATAACTTGTACGACCGCTCTCTTTATAAACTGGATAAGAAGGAGAAATCTTTCAGATACGTTAATATCGTTGTTTTTTACTTCTAATAGGATATAAGGATTTTATTTATCTCTCATTTCGATACTCTATTTTTTAAAATATAAATAACAAAAATTTATTAACTATATTTGAATCAGGCACCTTATGAGTAGTAAATTATTAATTCTTTCCTAAAGTTGCGGTTTAACTTACAGAATCGTGAGGATCAATAAACCAATGCTTACAGTTAATCTTGTCATAACATTGTTTAATTCCAATTTGATAATATCCCTCTTAGTTTTGTCAGCAAACTCCTTACTAGACAACAAAAGATGAAATTATACTGTACATTGCTTATACTTTTATTGCGGAATAACTTCACTTTTGTTATGCAGAAACTTAGAACACGTTTATTACCAATTTGATTCTTGACCTCTTGTGAATAAATTGACTATTTAGAAAATTATTAAAGACATAATGTTACTTACAACTTCACTATAATTCCTATTAGCGTAACCTTCTCCTTTCTGTCTGGTCATACCAGTTATGTTGTTCATTAAAACATTAAATTTTTAATGCGTAAATAGAAAGATTTTGTCGATTAAGCTCGATAATTCACTGTTAAATAAAAATATGTCCCAGAAAAAATTATATAAATATAGTTATTCGTAAATTTCATTTCTGTAATTGGAATGATTACAAATTAATGTGTATACGGTTAAAAATAACTATTTTAGCTCAACCAAGAAATTTTATTTTAGAAAAAATACTTATAGAATAATATAATAGGTTTTTTTATACTTTTTTACCTTTATTTAGTTATGTATAATTGCATAAAATGTAGATATATTTAGTAATATATGTTATATTATTGATTTTTCACAAAAAAATCCTAATATCATTATTAATAAATATCCAGTATGAAGATATTAGTCTATAAACTTATCTTCGTTATAAACATAGGTTTTTAATTACAAAAAAGCTGCAAAGCTTCCTTGGAACACTTTGCAGCCTTCTGTCTTTTTATTTCCTTTAGCAAAATAACGGTTAGTGTATTTTTTCAAATTAACAATATGGTACAAAGATTTCCATTGAGCTTTTGCTCACATATGTGTTTATAAAGTCTTCAAGAGCTATTTGTTTGAGCTGACATCAGACTAGTTTATCTGATTCAGAACTATACCGATAAAGTGCAACTTTAATCAGTGGGGGTTTTGTTCATCCCCCACTGATTATTAGCTCTCACCAATCGGGCTTTTACGGGCAGCCCGCCCCCCCACCTAACTTCTTTGCTTTCGCTGAATTTTTAGATGGAGGTCTTACTGCCCGGCAAATAGCTGGATAAATTCAGCACATGATTGTTATTAAAAAAATAGATATACTTTGTTTCTCCATTATTTTTCTAACTCCTAAAAATTGAAACTGTTCCGCTAACAAGATAATATCTGGTTAATCTCATACGTCTATTTGAATACAAGTTCTTTTTCTAGACAAATCACAAACTCTTTCTAGAGTAATAAGTCCAGTATTTTCATCTTTTGGGATACTTACACCCATGTTTAAGTCTTTACATTGGAGACAGCAAATAACAAGCTTATATTATTGTATATTTTTCACGGTACTGCCTAGGAGTCATGCTAGTGATTTTTTTGAAAACTCTTATAAAATAACTTTGGTCATTAAAGTTAAGCCAAGCACAGATATCTGATAACGAATAAGTAGTGAGGGTTAATAATTTCTTTGCTTCTTCCACTCGTTCCCTTTGAATATATTCACTTAAAGTAATTCCCATTTCTTTTTTAAATAGTTTAGACAGATAAGTAGGCGTAATTTCTAAATGATTAGCAAGTTCATTCAGAGATATTCCATCGTAAACATTTTTATTAATATGTTTTATACATGTAGTAACCGCGTAAGAATACTTTTTTGCATTGTATTCTTTCACACGATCTGCAAAGGTACGTAAAGCGTCCCCTGATAATCGCTTTACAGATTCTACATTATCTAATTGTTCTAGGGTTTGTATATATAAAATACTATGGGCAAAAGCAATATCTGGTGGCAGATTTCCTTCTATTGCATATCGAGTGGCTAAGGTAATCGCAATAATTCCAAGGTTTTTTTGATTCCTGAGCGGATCCTCTACTAGCATAAGTTCAACATCTTCTTGCGAAACCGCATACATATACTGTATTAACTTTTTTTTATTTCCTTCTTTGATAGTCGAAAAGAAATCATTTACTAATGCCATATTGTGCGTTTTAGGTTTGTTTTGTCGACGTTTTAAAATATATAAATCAGGTTTCACATTTTTATTAGGAGTTTCCTCTAGTACTTTATTTTTTTCCAAGACAATATCTACATCTAACTTTTCATTGAAAATCATGTAATGTAATAAAATTCCCATATCAATTAATGTAGTTTTTTTAATCTCAGATAAACACTGATAATAGGCAAGTCTTTCTTGAATGTTATCATTTGATTTAAATTCTTTCTGAAATTTTATGATCATATCATCTGAATCTTTTGAATGTATAGTAGGACCGATTATAATAGTCCCTTTAATATCATCATGATTTTCTATATGAATTAGAACAAAATTTTCAAGATAGTTGTTGCTTCGAAAAAGTGGCAAGTTACAGGGATCGTTTTCTTGATAAATATCACTAAGATGTTCTTCTTTTGAAGAATAAAAAGGACTACAAACATTATCAGATGTAGAATGATATAAAATTTTTCTGTCTGCAGATAAAATATGTACAGGGGCATTAAATGCTTTATGTGAAAGATCACACAAGTGTTGTATATCGATAGAAGTATTCATTACATTCTCCTTTATAGATCCATAAAATATATTTTGTTATATATAATTCACGACAAATAATACTATAAAATATCAAATTAGTACAATTCACAACAAAATATTACTATATCTTTTTTATAAAAATCATATATTATTTAATTGTAGTTAGCATCTAAATATCAGAGTAGATACGTAAAGGAAATACACTAAGTTCTTTTCTTAATTCTACAAAATATAATTATTGAATTTGAGAAAACAGTGAAGTACTTCAAAATACAGTGGTAGTCAATGTGAGGACCAAGCTGGAAAAAGATTTAAAATAAAGCGAAAGTAACAGGAGATACTGTACCACCGCAAGAAACAACAGTCAAAGTTCCAATTCATTCATTTATACAAATTGAATTCAAAAAATAAATACTGCTAATTTAAATGTGAAACTGAAAAACTATTTTGCTCCAAATTTTAGAAAAAGATAATAAAGAAGTTGTGAAATTGGAAACAGATGAAAGCGATACGGCTATTTTTGAAGCACTATGCTTTGAAAAGTACAAGGTGGAGGAAATTCAAGTACTCAATTAAATATTTAATTGAGAGAAAGGTCTTTTCATCAACTAAAAATAAAAAACGAATGGAATATTCAAAAACATGACACTATATTACTGGTCGTAACAATAGTTTTACTTTCCACAAAAGAGGAAAAATATATAGACTTTACAAATACTAAGAATAGCAAACTAGATAGTTTTATTACCGCATCACATAAAGTGAAACTTTAATCAGTGGGGGTT
>NZ_KV827805.1:24780-55180 GCF_001836235.1 Bacillus sp. HMSC036E02
AATCGGGCTTTTACGGGCAGCCCGCCCCCCACCTAACTTCTTTGGCTTCGGCTGAATTTTGAGGTGGAGGTCTTACTGCCCGGCAAATAGCGGGATAAACTTATTATCAATTTCCAAATACAATAGTTGTTAATCAACAAAAAAACTTCAATAATTAAGGTGCACAGTAAATTGACCTCAAAACAGTAATTACTACAATATCAGTTTTTACTTATTCTATAAAAAAGAAATATCACTTAATAATTATTACTTTATATCAATTTAGACATAAAACATTTTATTATATCGGCTTAAGTATTATGAAATTAAAATTACAAATAACACCAAAACTCTTTTAAGGGCTCGCACATCGTTCGTATCTGGTTGATTATCTTTTGATACCTATGTCATTAACACAACTAAAAAAGTTTATTACAAAGGAATCTGAGAGGTTTTTTCAATTTCGAAATTTATTTTTTTGTAAATTAAAGGAAAAATAATCCATATATACGGATTATTTTCTTAGTGTACTCTGTATTGACCTGTTAACTGTTTTTCAGCCATTCGAACTAAGCGTTTTGTAATCTCTCCACCGATCCGAACCATTTGCAGATGATGTGATGTATCAGGTCCCAGTGTGACTCCTAGTTCAAAAGCAATTTTATACTTCATTTGCTCAATAGTACTTGTAGTAGCAGAAATAAGAATTTCATTTGTATTACTTTCGCATCTTTGAATATTTATAAATAACATGTACCTAATTATGCTATTTATGCATGAGTAACCTAATTTATTCCAGTATTTTTATAGAAACCCTTTCCTTCCCCTTATTCCACCAATTAAATTTGAAAAACAAATGTACATTGCATTTCAATATAACAATAAAAGCTACAAAAGCAACGAATTTACTATTTTAAAGTTAAGTGTTTAACCTTGAAGTACTTAAATTCTTTTTTCCAGATAAAGCATACATTATATCTTGATGTTTTATTGTCCTTTTATAATTATGTGGTATCGGGAATTTATTTCGGTGTTCTTTTATTATAATTAAAGTTTGAAGTTCTATGTTCAATACTTTTGCGAGGACATGATAGTTATATCCATTGTTTAACAGAGAAATTATGTCATAAAACATAGTTTTTCCACCCACTAATTTTACTAATTTATTCTTTAACTCATCCCCTTTTTCTTTAGCTTCATCAATTTCTAACAACATAGATTTTTTATTTGTCTGCTTAATGTATTGAGTATACAACTCTGGGAATTCTTTTTGTACTTCTTTGTTTAATACTGGTTTATATTTAATCATATAAGTAACTTGTAACAATGAGCGTTTTAACAAACTATCTTCAATGAGATACGCTACTTTATTAAATAAATGGACATATTCCTCAATATTGGAATAACTATTAAAATGAGCTAATACTCTACTTTTTATACTAAAAGCCTTGCCTACATAAATAATATTGTCATTATAATCTTTAATGAAATAAATACCACTGTCAGATTTTTTCAATTTATTATCTAATTCTTCTATACTCATAAAATGCAATTCACTCATACTTCTCTCTCCTTAGCAGTTTTAAATCGTAAAAAACAAGCAAGGTTTCTAAAAAAGTACTTAGCTGCCCTAGCATCTCTTATTTTATCTCTTGCTAAATGTCAAAAAACTGTTTCTATGTTCCTCAACTATCAATATGATTATTAATAAAATTTTCTATCGTTATTATCTCGCAATTTTATCATGTAATTTCGAGATCGTTTCCTCATTTAAATTACTGTGTTTTATCGAATAAAGGAAATATATTACTACCCCAATAGTAATCCAAATACTAAAGTACACCCATGTCCTTAACGGTAAATTTAGCATTAAAAACACACAGCATACAATTGCAACGCATGGTAATACAGGTACAAAAGGTACCATAAATCCACGTTTTAAATTTGGGTGTGATTTACGTAGAATAATAACTGATAGACAAACTAACGCAAACGTCACCAAACTACCGATATTAACTAAATTAACTAATTCTTTCAAATCAATAAACCCAGCTATTATAGAGCTCCCTATTCCTGCCAATCCAGTTATAAAAGTGGGTGCTCCAGTTTTCTTATTAACTTTCGCAAATGATTTCGGTAACAATCCATCACGACTCATTGCAAAGAATACTCGTGTTGCCGCATACATATTGGAAAAAATAACAGCCATAAGGCCAATTACAGCACCTGCAGCAATTGCACCAGCGACTTTTCCTTGTCCTACAACTTCCATTACATAAGCCATCGCCTCAGGAACATTTAATTCTTTATAGGAAACCATTCCTGTCATAACAAGACATACCATAACATAAATAATTGTACATATGATTAATGATGCAATAATACCGATCGGAAGATTACGTTTCGGATCTTTTACTTCTTCTGCTGAAGTTGCTAATATATCAAAACCCGTAAAAGCGAATAAAATAGCTGCTCCACCCGTAAAAACTCCACTTAAACCGTATGGTGCAATTGGTATCCAGTTTATTGGTTTTACATAGAATATACCAACCGTAATAAACAACAAAATCATTCCAATTTTAATCAATACCATTGTATTATTGATTCGTTTACTTTCTCTCGTACCACGGGATAACATCCATGCTAATATCAATGTAATGATTACTGCTGGTAGATTCACAATACCACCATGCGAAGGAATCGTTACTAGAGCTTTAGGTATCTCTAATCCAAATCCCTTTATTAAATTGTGGAAATAGCCTGTCCATCCAGCAGCGACAGCCGCTGTTGCCACGATATATATTAATAGCAATGACCAACCTACTAGATGAGCAACAAACTCACCAATTGTTGCATATGAGTATGTATATACACTACCAGACGCCGGGAGTGTAGAAGCAATTTCCGCGTAACATAATGCTATAAATCCACATATAATTGCTGCAAGTATAAATGAAAAAACAACTGCTGGGCCAGCATTTCTTGCTGCTACTAATCCAGTTAACACAAGAACGCCCGTTCCAACTATCGAGCCTACCCCTAACATAATTAAATCAAATGCTCCTAATGTTTTCGTTAAAGTCTTGCTTTGATTATGCTCTAACAATTGTGTAACGGATTTCTTTTTTAGTAAATTACTCATATTTTCTGTATCCCCTTTAAAATAAGGTTTATTCTTCTCGTTAGTGTTGTATATAAATTTACTTAGTTATTAACTAGCCTCATAATATTTCTTTTACATTAAATAGATTTAAAATATTATATAAATTCGCTTCTCACTTACTAGTTAAACTAGACATTTCCATAGATTTTTGCGTACAACGTTTCATAGCTGAAATGATAGCTGTTCTTAAACCTTTTTCTTCTAGCGTTACTACAGCCTCTATCGTCGTTCCACCTGGAGAACAAACCATATCCTTCAATTCACCTGGATGTATTCCTGTTTCCAATACCATTTTTGCAGAACCTAATACAGCCTGAGCCGCAAATTTATAAGCTTGTTTTCTCGGCATACCGCCAAGTACAGCAGCATCTGCCATGGCTTCTATAAACATATACACATATGCTGGAGAAGAACCACTAATAGATGTAACAACATCCATTAGTTTTTCATTTATGACCTCCGTCTGGCCGAAAATATTAAATATGTTCAGTACCTCTTTTATATCTTTTTCTGTAACCATTTCATTAAAACATAACGCAGACATTCCTTCTCCAACAAGTGCCGGTGTATTAGGCATTACTCTAACAACTTTTAACTTTCTACCAAATTCATTCTCAGTGCTCTTAATACTTTTCCCTGCAGCAATAGTTACAACGATTACATCATTTTTTATTTGATCTTTTATTTGGTTAATTACCGATGAGTATAAATCTGGTTTGATTGATAAAATTAAAATGTCAGCGCTGTTAGCGACTTCATTGTTGTTAGTAGTTATAGTTATGCCATATTCATTACTAGCATTTTTTAAATTAATGACATTTAAATCTGAACAAATTATTTGATCTGGAGAAACTATATTTTTTTTAATCATCCCACCTATCATAGCAATACCCATGTTTCCACATCCGATGAATCCTATTTGTTTATTCATAATAATTTGCTCTTGCTCCTTCTACTCTAAATTTTATTGATCTTGAAATTATTATTCTAAATAAGGGCTATTACAATTACTTGGTTTATCAATAGAATTTCAAAATTCTCCTTCCTATATAGAGCTTACATATACCTCTAATAACTTCTTTGCTTTCGCTGAATTTTGAGGTGGAGGTCTTACTGCCCGGCAAATAGCGGGATAAAATCATTTCTTTAATCTATAATAAGAAGGACATAAAAAAACAAAAAGTTACAAAAATTTTCAAATTAAAACTTTTATAACTTTTTGTTTTGATGTAAATATAATTTCAATTAAAGTATCTCATCGTTTTAAACTTGACGCTCCATAATCTTGTATAGTTACATTTATATGATATTTAATCGGTACTTTACTAAATGTTTGATCCCAATCTTTTTTAACTTTCTCCCATGTTCTCGGGTGTTTAATTCTTAATTGGTTGCCAAAACCCGCAATATCGACTTGATATTCTTTTTGTATTTTTTTTGTAACATGATGTACTAAGTGCTTTACTTCTTTTTCAATAGCTTTTTCTTCCCTTTTTAAAAATTTATTTTTAAATTTTTTTCCTGATTGCATCCAATTTTCAGACAAACGTCCTTCTGATTCAATGTTTACATCAAAGGAAATATTATTTCCATTAACATGTGGTATGATTTTGCTTTTTATTGACTTTATTTCGTATATAATGAGTTTCTTTGATTCTTTATCAAAAGTTTTTACCACACCACCATTCCTTTTTCCATTTATCCATACTACTCCTTCCAATTCCTGTTCATTTAAAAAGCCCATCAACTTTTTTGTCTTCCCTTTAATTACAGCAGCTCCTGCAAATTTTGTTTCCCCTTTTATCGAGATTACATTTTGCAAAAGAAAACTGGACCCTGACCGCATCTTTCCTTCCAATTTAGCGAGCGATACAGGAGGTAAAATCCTTGTTGTTCTATTTCTATTATCTGCAATTCCAGACAAACGAAATGCTGGGATTTCTCCTTTTTTGTTTGATTCCAGTACCTCCTTCGCTAGACCCTTGCTAATTAAGAGCATACAGCTAAGCCGAACTTCATTGTCACGGAGATACTGTTCAAGTAATTGTTCTAAACTGAATGTACGTACAAGACTATCACTAATAACAATGTTTTTTAAATGTGGGCTGAACATTGTGCTCTCTCTTTTCAATGAAAACTCACGAACAATTTGATGAATGGAATCACCGGTCTCAGAAACATTTATATAACGTTTTTGTTGTCCATTTCCTTTACTTTGTGCTTGCGAACTAACAATTTGATAAGTAGCTGTTATAAGATTTCTTTTAGGATAACCTCCTTCCTCATCCTCTTTCTCAATTGTTGAATCCTTCCCTTTATCTAGTGCTATACCTGCAGTTAAACTCAACTCTTCTACTTCTTTACTGCTCCAACATCCTGTTAAAAATAGAAGCAAAAGCGTCCATAACAAAGTCAAATAGAACCGCATATAATTAAATTTATTTTTCACACTACTCCTCCTTTTAATCGCGTAATAATAAGAAGAAGCAGTGGCAGTAAACCAAATAAAAATAAAGCAGCATTACCGAGCATATCCCCCAATTTAAGCAAGTCATTTATATTTTTCGAAGTCATAGCAATGATGTAAATGATTGGAATCAAAGCAAAAATAAACGGATGAATTCTCTTTTTAAAGAGTTGTGCTAATCCTAATGCAGCTGCATAATAACTAATCGTATAGGTAGCAAATATTTGCATAATCCATATTACAAGCAATAAAGATTCAAAACGTTCAAATATCAATCCAGAAATTTCAAAACTGCGCATAAGATCAATTGTCGGCCATGTTCTTGTTACAACCCCATCA
Organism: Bacillus sp. HMSC036E02; assembly: GCF_001836235.1. Classification (NCBI taxonomy): domain Bacteria; kingdom Bacillati; phylum Bacillota; class Bacilli; order Caryophanales; family Bacillaceae; genus Bacillus; species Bacillus sp. HMSC036E02. Next base: position 30,729 of record NZ_KV827805.1, read on the forward strand.
ATTGATAATGCACCAATGACCATTACAACAGTTATTACATAAAAGATTAACGGAATAGAAATTCCAACTAAAATAGCTTTTACTGCTTTATTTCGTTGTTCCATAAATACCAAAAGAATTAACATAATTTCAGGACCTGTATATGCGAGAGACGTTGTTTTTATCCCATCTAATACTGGTTTAATTCCCAAACCTAATACGGGACGGAGATTATCTATCTCGAATATTCCGATGCTCATAAAGGAAATGATTAAAAAAATAAAAACAGTAATAGGAAATATTATTTCAAACATCCGTGCAATTGAATTAATACCACTCATAATCAAATAGAGACCTATCCACATAAAAGGCATAACAATAGCCCATGTGGGGGTTCCTTCGAGCAAAAAAAAGCTTATTACTTCTGCCATTGAACGAATTTGAAATGCTGAAGTTGTAAGAAAATACCCTATAATAAGAAAACTAAGTAATCTGCCTATCCATTTCCCTACAATATCTTGACTGTATTGGTAAAATGTTTTTTCTGGAAACTGCTGACTTAATTTGACCATAATTACTCCTGAAACCATTGCCAGTATTCCACCTAATATCACACTTATCCATACATCTGGTGTTTTCACTTTTTCCACAGATGCTCTGGGCAGAGTGAGAATTCCTGTCCCAAGTATGTAATTTACAATAATAACAACTGCCTGTGAAGTTGTTATTCGGTCTTTAAGTTTAGTAATCACTGAAGGCCACTTCCTTTCGTCATCAGCTACCTTTTGCGGATATTTTTTTTGGTATGCATTATTTTCGGTCGACGTCTCATTATTTTTAATGGCATGCGAACCATAAAATCTTTCCAGTCACTGAATTGATATGGAACAGCAGGACTGGTATAAGGAACGCCAAAACTTTTCAGTTTCACTAAATGACTGCAAAGTAAAAGAAAGAAGAGAATAACTCCATACAAACCAAATATCGCAGCACAAAACATAGCTACAAAACGAAGAATGCGTAACGTAATTCCTACACTATATTGCGGAATAGTAAAAGAAGAAATAGCTGTTACCGCAACAACGATAACCATTATTGGACTAACAATTCCTGCTTCTACGGCAGCCTGACCAATTATTAAACCGCCCACAATTCCCATTGCAGGTCCAATTGGTTTAGGCAGACGTAAACCTGCTTCTCGCAAAACTTCGATAGCTACTTCCATAATTAACGCTTCTATTAAAGCGGGAAAAGGGACTCCTTCTCGCGATCCGATAATAGAAATAGCGAGCTTAGTGGGAATTAATCCTGGATGAAATGAAATAAAAGAAATATACAGTGCTGGAGCAAATAATGAAACAAAAGCTGTCATGAAGCGTAATAAGCGGAGAAGCGTACCAGGAAGCCACCTTTCATAATAATCTTCTGGTGATTGCAGCAGCATACTAAATGTAACTGGAGCAATTAAAACAAATGGTGTTCCATCTAACAAAATAGCTACTCGACCTTCCATTAAAGCACTAATAACACGATCAGGTCGTTCTGTATTTTGAATCTGCGGAAAAGGACTGAGATAATTATCTTCAATAAGTTGCTCTATATAACCAGATTCGAGTACACTGTCTATGTCAATTTTCTGAATTCTGTTTTTTATTTCATCCACCAATTCTGTACTAGCAAGATCTTTAATAAATGCGACAACTAACTCTTTCTTTGCACGTTCTCCTACTGGTAGCTTTACTAATGATAAGTTCTCATCCGCACAGTGTCGTCGCAAAAGTGAGGTATTATCACTCAATACTTCAGTAAAACCGACCCGTGGCCCTCTGACTAATGCCTCCGATACTGGTTCTTCAATATTTCGTTTATTTGCTTTTGTTGTACCAAGAATAAACACATCTGCTAAACCATCAATTAAAAGAGCTGTTGAACCTATCAATACTTTGGGTATTAAATCTTTTATGTAATGGACTTCTGCTACTTCACTAATTGTAAGAACTTTATTTTTAATATATTCTTTTGAAACAGTCCCCTCCACATAAGAAGATTCATTTTTATATTCATCAGAAAAATCATCCATTAGTAATTTCATAATATGTTTGTCAATTATCTCTTTATCTGATAGGCCATCAACAAAAACGATCCCAGCCTGAATATCTGTGCGTCCAATATTAAACTTCCGAAAGCGAACATCAGAATTATGTCCGATTTGTTGCTTTATAAGTTCTAAGTTAGAGGCAAAATCATTTGTGAAATGAACGATTGCATTTTGAGATGGTTTATGCTCTTGTTTCATTTTACTTTGAATATTATTTTTTTTCACTTGTTTGTCTCTTGACTTCCACCAACTCATTCTTCCCACTCTTTCTCTGACATACGAACCCAATGAAAAAATCTTGAGATAGTATACGGAATTAAAAACAAGATAAAAGCTTGTACAAAGACTTTCCAATCTGGAAGATAAGAAGTAATTATGTTCCACATTTTTATCACCCAATTTATATACTCTGCTAGGATTGAGATTTCTAAAAAACGATATGTACTTAATAAAAAATAACTATAAGATTAAAGAGCAGAAAAGCGAGACATTATGCTTATTTAGTACAAATAACCTAATTAGTATAAAAACATTTCTGACCTAAAATACCATTTCCAATTATAATTTGTTAAATATTATCTCCTTTTCCCTTATTTATATGCCCGCATTTGAATTTCAAATAATATAAGGATCAATGATATTTCCTCTTAAAGAAAAAAAGATGCTAGAAGATAGCATCTTTTTTTAAATTCAACTTACTATGTAGTTATATTTTATTTTGGAAATACTCGTTTTTAAATGAATATTAATGTGTAAAAAATACATATTCTTTTGTTCTAAGTTCATACACTTCTACCAAATCGATACGGAATTTTCTGATTTTAAAACTAATATGAAATAAAGGAGAATAAAAAGAAAAACTATTATCAATCTATCAATTGAAAATAATACTTAGCAAGAGTTTATCATCTTAACTCCAAGTGTATTCGTTTTGCTTCAAAATAAAGAACTTGAATAAATTTTTTCGTATCAATACGAGCAGGTAATGTTGGTTCATTATTCAATTCTGTCATCTTTCTCCTTACGGTAGTAAAATCAAAAAATCTAGAAGCATAATTTTCGAACTTCGGGTTTAAAAAATCAGTAAGTCCAAGGGATGCTAAATGGTTTAATGATTGATAAATTGCTCTCCGAATCCGTTGTTTGGAAGCTTCTATGAACCTTTTTAATTCGGCATCTTCAGCTGAATCCCCAAGTTTTTTTTGAGCCAAATTCATAAAAATCTCTTTTAGTGAGGGAAAGCCTTGTTCCAACGTGTTATCTTGTTCATATTTATATAAATAATCTAGCATATCCATTAAATCTTTACTTCCACTTTCACTGGCTATTCCTAATTCAGACAAAAGAAAATGAATGGAATTTTGAAAATGATTAAAAGTATTTAAATGTTTTTCATTACGGTATTTTTCTTGCGTACTTGAATTACTATCCAATTTTAGTACCATATTAAGCGATTCTTGAATGTTTTTTATCGATTTTTCCAAACGAATTCGTTCAATGACTTTCCGAACAACTGTTAATACTTCAATCCGGTTAATTGGCTTAATAATATAGTATTCAACACCAAGCGAATAAGCTTCAGCAATTAATTCTTTTGATTCTACTTGAGAGACCATGATGATTTTCCCTTTAAACGAAGGTTTTATTTGACGGATTGTTTTTATTCCATCTTGAATCGGCATTAACAAATCAATAAATAAAATGTCTATATTTTTAAGGATTAGCATTTGTTGCTCTAAAGTTAAACCATCCTCAGCTTCTCCTATAACCTCCCCAAGGTCTTCATCCTCGATAATTTGAGCCAACATTGAGCGAACCGCTTTTTCATCATCTACTATATAAAAATACATAGAATCACCCTTTCGAAATTATATGATCAATCCCTAATCTAATTATAAAAATTGATCCTTTTCCTTCGGTTCTGTCCTCAAGCGTAACATCACCTTCAAGTTGTTCGACCATTTCTTTAACATACGATAATCCGATACCTGTCGATGGGTTGCCTAAATCATCATATTTAGAAGTAAACCCAGGCTCAAAAATTGAATCTTTATATTTTGAAGAAATACCAGGACCATTATCGCCTATTTGAAATTCAACAAAATGGTGGTCTTTATTAATGTCAATTGTGATGGTTCCCATACCTTGGATAGCTTCTACAGCGTTTGTAACGATATTATTTATAATAGATAAGATTGTGTAAATATGATAATGAGAATGCACACCATCAATTTTATACACAAATTGGATGTCTTTCTCTAGCAACCGTGCATATTTCGTATTTGCCCGTATAATGATATTTACTAGTTCATGTACAGACATATAATCTGTAAAACTTTCATCAGAAATTAGTTTTGAAAGTCCAGCAAAAATACGTTGGTTATCCTTTTTAACGTCATGGACCTCACCAGCAATTTGTAATGCCTGTTGCCTTAAATCCCCAAACTGAAAATCCATCTGTTTGTGCTCAAAAGAGTCTAAGGTTTTATATAAATCATAGGATTTTTTTGTTATATTCTCAGCATCTTGTAATGTTTTTTTTAAATGAACAGCATCTTCATATAAATTAGAGATAAGCATGAGCATGTGTTCATTTTGCTTCTTTATATGTCTCTCCCTTGATTGCGCTTCATACAATTTCATCATATTGAAAAAGCTTAGAACTATAAAACTATGGGAACATGCGATAACAATAATCTCATTTATTGCCTCGGATGTGATCGATGTTTTTAATACGAAATATTGAATCATTAATTCCACACAGTCTGACAGTATTTCAATCATGCAACCAATAAAACCAATCATTAGTGGTTGATGATAAAAACGTTTGATTTTTGCTAAATGAAAGAGATACGAATAAGTAAAATAAAAGAAAAAACTAGGATAGTGAGTATGAAAAGCGGCTAGCCAATCCATATTTCCCTTTATAATGACATCCATTGAGATACGAAATACTACAACGACTATCGCTGTTAAAAAACCCGGTAAAAATGCTGGAATTCGTCGAAACAATAACAAAAAAAAGAAAAATGTTGGTGCGCCAAAGCTCATTCTAAATGTTTCATTTAAAGGAAATGACTTTATTTCACCTACTAAGGGTACTGTAAGTATCATTAAAACGAGAATATAGATGTCTTTTTTTACTAAATTACTAAGATTCAAAATAATCACTTCTCACTTTCGCCTAACAGTCAGTATACAAACCTATTTGCATTAATACAATACTTACTCTATTTTTTTCAAAAACTGATAAATAAGATATAAACGAAAGCATTATAGATTGTGAGTATTCATTACACCCTTCTACTTTAGAAAGATACTTTATAACTCAAAAATGTTCAGACACAATATAAGGTCTGAACACTTTTGGACTCGCTCTAACACCAAAATATCTGTGCTCCTTTTTAAAATATACTTAAATCCCATTCTTTTGCAATATGTTCTAACAACATAATTCCTGGTAAACTATTCCCATATTCATCAATGGCTGGTCCGTAAATACCAATACCACATCCATCTTGGAACGATAAATCCTTCCTAGATTTTGAGGGAACAAGTGTCATAATTCCACCGGATACCCCACTCTTAGCTGGTAATCCAATGAAAGCAGCAAATTTTCCAGAAGCATTGTACATTCCACAAGTTAGCATTAAAGCTTTTGTTAACCTAGCTACTTCTTTAGGGAGCACTTGTTCTTTGCGAATAGGATGATATCCATCATGTGCTAGTATAAGCCCTATTAAGGCAATATCTTCTGTATTTATTTCAATCGAACATTGTTTTAGGTAAACCTCTAGTGTCTCCTCCACATCTGATTCTAGAAAACCATTCTCCTTTAAATAGTATGCTAATGCTCTATTACGATGAGCCGTTTCCCATTCTGATTGAAATACTATTTCATTAATAGCGGGACGCTTCTCTATCATTTTTTCAATTAATACGTATAGAGATTCTAATTTTTCTTGCACCGATGTCCCTGGCAAAAGTGAAGCTATCGTAATCGCTCCAGCATTGATCATAGGATTAAAAGGTTTTCCTGGTTTATGTATCTCTAAACGAATAATTGAATTAAAGGCATCTCCAGTTGGCTCTACGTCAACTCGTTCTAATACATAAGAAATACCGCGACTTAAACAAGCGGCTATAAAACCGATTACTTTTGATATACTTTGTAATGTGAAAGGTATCTCCCAATCTCCTGATTTTATCATTGTTCCATCTGGCTTTACTATACAAATACCTAACTGCGATACATTTATTTCCCCCAGAGCGGGAATATAACTGGCGCTTCGTCCCTTAGCTGCATACGCTCGATAATGAGCTACCCATTGATCTAAGCAAACTTTTTCTTGACCCTCAACTTGAACGCTAGAATCCTTTATCATTTAATCATATTCCCCCGTACTATTAACTTTATATAGAATGATTTTTTCTTTACTATAATCAATAATATTTGCACTAGAACCAAGAAAAATATTCAGACATATTGCAGTCTGAATATCCTTCTTATTACACACTTTTCTTTTTTGAAGTTTTCTCATAACTATCCCAACATTCAATATTTTCAAGCCCTTTAATGTTTTCTTTATAAAAAACAGGATCTTTACCAGCTTTTTTCTGGTTTATATAATCTTGTAACGCCGCAAATGCTACTTTTGAAAGTAAGGTAATAGCAATTAAATTAATAATAACCATAAAGCCCATAAATAAGTCCGCTAAATCCCATACAATTTGAATCTTTGCAACAGAACCAAATACAATCATAGCCAACACACTTATTCTGTATATCATTAACCACACTTTACTTGTATGTAAGAAGCGAATATTTGTTTCACCATAATAATAGTTGCCAATTAACGCACCAAATCCAAATAAAAAAACAAAGATAGCAAGACAACCCGATGCCCAAGGACCTATGTGTTCACTTAGTGCTGCTTGTGTAAGTGCAATACCATTTAACCCCGGTTGTTTATATGCATCAGACAGCAAAATAATAAAGGCAGTGCTAGTACAAATGATCAGTGTATCCGTTAATACACCAAATGCTTGAATCAGTCCTTGTTTCACCGGATGACTTGTTGTTGCTGTTGCGGCAACGTTTGGTGCACTTCCCATACCAGCTTCATTTGAGAATAAACCGCGTTTAACTCCATTCATAAGTGCTGCACCAATTGAACCGCCTACTATTTGTTTAAAACCAAATGCGTTTTGAACAATAAGAGAAAGAACTTCCGGCATTTTTGATATGTTGGTAACTACAACAAATAATGCAACTCCAATGTATAATACCGCTAAAAATACCACCTTGTATTCAGCCATTTTTGCAATACGTTGTACACCACCAAAAATAATCGCAGCGAAAGCAATAGCCATGATTATCCCAACTGTTAGACGATCTGTACCAAATGAGTTTTGAAAAGCAATTGTAACTGTATTTGATTGTACTGAATTGAATACAAGACCAAAAGTAATTGTGATTAAAATAGAGAATAATACTCCCATCCAACGTTTATTCAACCCTTTTTCCATATAATAGGATGGACCACCGCGGAAACCAGTTTTATCTTTTACTTTATATATCTGTGCTAATGTGCTTTCGACAAAACTGGAGGCCGAGCTAATAATAGAAATAATCCACATCCAAAATACAGCTCCAGGACCACCTAATGCAATTGCAATCGCAATTCCTGTGATATTCCCTGTTCCAACGCGGGCTGCCATACCAATACAAAACGCTTGAAAAGGAGAGATTTGATCTTTAGAACCACTTTTCCCCTCCATTAATACACGGACCATCTCTTTTAACATTCGAAACTGTACAAAATTCAATTTAAATGTAAAATAAATTCCGCAAATAACAAGCATAATAATTAACAATTTAGACCATAAAAAATCATTTGTTGATCCGACTAACTCTACAAAAAATCTTTCCATATTATCACTCCATACCAAAAATTTATCTATCATAATCTATATAAAATCACCTATATTCCTTGGCATAAATACCTCATTCATATTCAAATACAACAAGGATAAAAATTTTCTATATTAATAGAATTGGCCTGTTTAAACAAACATCGCAACACGCAACTACGAAACTGAATTTTCTAAAAACTTACCATTTATACACAAGATGCTCTATCCCCTTCTGCAAAACTAATATTCTTATCCACTAATGTTGTTGTACTATTATGTTTGTTTTGTTTACCGGTGATTTACATTTTAATCATAATAATCAATAGTGATTAACTGGTTTTTTGTTAATTTTCTTAAGAACATGGAAATATCTCCTTTCTTACTACTAATCTCAAAAATAGGCTAGGTAAAAATTTCACGAAAAATCTATAAAGCGCTTTCAATCTTTAACTAAGAGAAGTTTGTCTTTAATTTATAATTAAAAGTACAGAATGTTACGAAAAAGTACAGATTTTTATAAAAACAAAAAATTTTTTAAGATTTTTCATCTAAAAAAACAGTGAGATTTTGTGAATTTTATACAGTATCCAAACGTCGCAGATTTTGTTCTATCTATCCTTTGACAAGTCTCTATTTTCTTCATATAAACATGCATACTTTTTCTCTTTTAGAAGTTCATATAAATTATTTAAAATCAAGAATCAACGGAATATTATAGGAATATTTAAAAAATAAAACATTTAATTTATTTATGGTATCATACAAAAAACATTTGTTTTCTCAATTAATCCCCCTAGTTGGATTCGTCTATATTGCACATATTTACAACATGAAAGACACTAAGAAAAAAAGGATTTTGTTGAAGGGATGAAACATTACAAAACTCTTATTTAGGACCTTATGTCATCCTCTTTTCTAGCAATATCGAGTTATCCCAAAAAACGTATATTTACTAACATAAATTACAGGTGGTGTATTGTGAAAGAAATAGTATTTGTTCAAAATAAAAAAAGACTCCTTATGAAATTCGAATTTTTAAAAAAGGATTTAGTACTTACCATTTCACTGATACTAGCAATTGTCAGCTGCTTAATACATTCGCCAAAGATCGAATATATTAACTTTGAAGTGTTAATTAGCTTATTTAATCTGATGGTAGCCATTAAGGCCTTGGAACAGCTAAAGATATTAGACAAACTTGCCGTTGCGATTTTAAATAAATGCAATAACAGCAGGTCAATATCTATTATTCTAATTTTGTTATGCTTTATTTGCTCCATGTTTGTAACAAATGATGTCGCTCTCCTCACTTTTGTACCAATAACACTTGTCATTAGTAAAAAAACACAAATGAACATGATGGATACAATCATCCTGCAGACAATTGCGGCAAACATCGGTAGTAGCTTGATGCCTATGGGAAACCCACAAAATTTATACCTATATTCTTACTATGGAATTAAGCTCATCCCATTTTTAGGTTCAATCCTGCTTTTAGCTGTACTTGGAATTAGTTTGTTATTTATATTTACTCAAAAACTTCAAAAAACAGATTTGAAAATAGAACTACCTGTTATTACCGTGAAAAATCAAAAAAAAGCTACCGTCTGGATTTTGATACTTATTACTATCATTGCATCTATTTTTGGTGTTATTAATTATTACATTGCGCTAATAGTCACACTGATAGCAGCATTTACGTTAGATAGAAACTTACTATTTAAGATCGATTACTTTCTTCTAATAACCTTTGTCTGTTTTTTTATTTTTATCGGAAACATTTCCCATTCCGATGCACTGGGGACATTTGCTCGCGCTAATTTAAGAGGAGATACTTCAGTCTTCTTTAGTTCCATATTTTTGAGTCAATTGATTAGCAATTTTCCTACTTCAATTCTTCTATCAAACTTTACTTCTGATTGGAAAGCTTTATTACTAGGAGTAAATATTGGAGGGCTTGGAACAATTATCGCATCTTTAGCCAGTGTAATCTCCTATAAACTATTCATTCAGGCCAATGTTAAAGAGAGTAAGGCGTATTTAATTAAATTTAGCATTTACAACTTTGCATTTTTAATCATACTTACATGTATACAATACTTTATCTTTAAATTTCTAAAAATTTTTTAAAAAATTGATTCCTTTAGAAAAACCCAAATTTCTCAGCATTAAATTGAGAAATTTGGGTTTTAATATAGGTATGTTTAAAGAGCTACAACAAAGTTACCATCAATTTAATATTTTGAGATGTTCTCACAGTGAAAATCTTTTAGCTTTTACGTTGTTTATTAGATTTCAGTTCATTTTTGAAGTCTTCTTCACAAAATCCTTAATGTCCCTCAATTTTTTCCCGCTAATATTATCTTTGATGGTTGAATCTAGTTCAATTTCTAATTTTGCAAATGCTGCTCCTACACAATTATAGATACTTAATCCCTCTATACTCTTTCAAGCGGTAATCCATTCCGATAGAAATTACAAATGACAAAATTTATCCGTTTTTCCTACTTGCTAAATTCAGCAAGTAAAATGTTTTTAAAAACTTCTGGGTTATTAAGGTTTAAACTGTTCGAATTGATAGCGAGTGTATGTTTACCTCCAAGTGTTCCACCAGCAAAAGTGGAAAACCCTGGAACGGCCCCCCTGTGTCCCCATACCGAGACACCGTTCGGAAGCTTAATTTCAAGTATTCCAAGACCATATCCGGTTCCCTCTCTATTTGTAGGAACTGTAGTAAGCATTTGTTTTAACTGCTGTTCCTTCAGTAATTTGCCACCTAGTAAGCAAGAGAAGAATTTGTTTAAGTCGTCAGCAGTAGAAATCATATCTCCATCCGAGCTACCTGGGTTAATATAAGTAACATCTTTTAGCTCACTCGCTCCGTCTAGTTGCAAATAGCCACGGGCATGCTTGGTGCCTGGAATCACGCTTGAATTACCAGGTAGAAATGTATTTGACAAATCAAGCGGTTCAATAATCCGATTTTCAACCTCTTCCGCATAGCTGTTTCCTGTTACTTTTTCAATAAGGATTCCTAGTATTACATATCCTGTATTTGAATAAGACCAACCCTTTCCTGGGGCAAAGTCTGGGGGAAGTGAAATCCCCATCTTTACAAATTCTTCAGCCGTATACGATTTTTTTATATCCGTAATATCAAAGTCTTTTGAATTTATATAGTCAGCAATACCACTTGTATGATTCAATATTTGCCGGATCGTAATCTGGTTACCATCATATCCATTTCCTTGAATAACACCAGGTAACCATTTTTCAATGGAGTCGTCTAGATTCAAACGGTTCTCTCCAGATAATTGAAGTAGAACTGTTGCAATGAACGTTTTCGTCACACTGCCAATGCGAAAGCGAAAATCTGCTTTCATTGGTTTCTTAGTTTTCAGATCCGCTACCCCAGCTGTATAACTCCAAGTTTTACCCCCCTTAGAAATTTTAGCGAGTATTCCCGGGTATCCAAGTTGCAGTTCATCTCGCATTGCTTTCTTAACGGAAGTACGATCGCTTTGCGTACTTGTTTGTAACGAACTAGATACATTTTGCGTAGATTCTGCTTTTACAACTGATGTTGGTGTTATGTATAACAGGGAACTTCCACCTATTAAAAGTGCTAGACTTGCACATGTAATTTTACTGCGTGTTTTCATAAAAAATTCCTCTTTTCTATTTAAATTGTATTGATGGCTGATAGCTGTCTCATATACTAATCACACAGCTATCAACTCTCCCAATGATAAAAGTCAACACTGAATTTGCAATCAACGTACTAATCATTATTTTCACAAACACCATTGTGTTCTAACAATCTCTAAATCACTCTTTTTCCACATACATATTAACCATAGAAATTACTTCTTTTCCTTAAAACACTCTTGTTACTGATTATTTGTTTTATATGTAGGCCGTACTTGTTCCCCCCTTCATGCCTCCTTATATTTTTATCCTACACAATGAAAATCTCTTTTTTCTTACCTATTCCTTACAAATTCCTTACATACAAAATCACTTCTACAATAGGATTGAAGTAGCATCTGTGCCCGAAAGCGCAAAAAACACCGATGCTTTTCGCTTCAGTGTTTTTGCGCTTTACATATTGTAAGATTCGTTTTACTCTTAACAGGTTAAACTGCTGATTTTTTCTAATGCGATTATTCTTCTTGTTATATAAAACAAATTTCATTGTGTTATATGACACACTATGAAATTTGTCATTACGGCACATGATTCTAAATTTATTGATGTACTTGAGATGGACTCACTTTTTGAATTTGAACAAGTATATCAAACGCTTTACCTAATGATATATCAACAGTTTTTGGTATATCAGGCCCTTCGGTAGTTATTCCAGCGAAAATTGGATGTTGTTCGTTTAACCAAGTTTTTGTCACGCCGTTCGCCTTACGTAAATCAATAAAAAATTGATCTTTTTTGACCTGTCCAAAAATGTAGTTATAACTGTTTGGATCATCCGATTTTAATGTTCCATAGGGGCCAAATTCACCATTGCTATTCTTCACATTGTATTGTCCTTCATAAACTGACGTTCCAATAGATACGTACCGTTTTCCGTAATATTCTGCTAAATGCTGCCCTGCTACTTTAGGGTATATAAAAGAAAGCATATTTGTTTTCGAAACGTGTCCATTATGTCCCCATACAATGGTTTTTCCTAAATGTTCTTCAGTCCACTTCGCATTTTCATACAATGCAATATCATGTTTCAAATAAAAATCCGCTGGTTTATCAGGAGGTGTCGCTAACATTGTAGTAAACTGTTCAATAATACGAGCATTTTGCTTTATCCATACGAACTCTTTAGATTTCCCATTTAAATGACTTTTATTTTCCTCTAATAAAGCACTAATTTGTTTAGCATCTAAAACATACTTTTCTTTTTCTTCTTTCGTAAGGCTTTCAAAAGTATTCATATCCTTTGTTACAGGAATAAGCCCTTTTATCTTCTCTTCTACTCTAGGCAACAGTTTTGAATTGTTCGCTTTAATATATTCTATTATATTATTATAAACATTTTCGTTTACTGATTGAATGTCCATCCCGATGACACGTACTTTCGATTTATGTTTTGGATTAGCATTATATTGCCGAATCCAATCAAGTAAATCTAGCATTTCTTTCGTCTTAAATACAGGTGTTAGATGTTGGTTTGGGTTTCCCTTACCAGTAAGAACATATCGATCAAGTTCCAAGGCCCTGTCCCATCCCTCTTCTAAAACTAGATTGGTAAAGCCCTTTTCAGATACTAAATACTTAACAATGCGGTGTTTCATCGTAAAAACTTCATGAGCCCCATGCGTAGCTTCACCTAAACCTACAATTGAAGCTGCCCCTACCATATCCTTAAGTGGTTTCAAATCATTAAGAGATGCAGTTGGATTAGTTGTTTTTAAAGGCTTTGCATGTGCTTCTAACCATTTCGCTATTTGATTTGTATTATAGGGAGCTGTAACAGAAACCTCTGTTTTCGAATCTGCATAAGTATTTCCTACAAAATGAGTCATTGTTATAGCAGAAGCAACAATTGCAATAATTATTTTCTTTTTCATAAAAAACCTCCTGAAATATTTACTTATAGCTTTTTGACATACTCTGCCAACTTCCGTTTAAAACATTCATTTTCTTATTACTGTTAAGATACATTTATTCTAGTTCCTAAAACTCACTTATTTCTTAATAGGTTCTTAAGAAATTCTTAATTCACTTATACAAATATAAAACTAAATAAGCTTCAATTCATTGTATTGTAAATTCCTCATTGCATAACATTATAATGTACAGATATCCGTTATAAATGATGTTATCTAAAGTATTCAATTTCAGTATGTATTATTAACGTAGTTAATATATGGTTAATATGAAGTTCCAAATTTTGATTGTTTGTAGTCTCTTTATCATAGAGTTAATTTAGGGGTTATTTTTTGTTCACTTCATTTTTTTCGGCACTCTGCATCTAGACGGTATACCCATTGGCCACAGTTAGACTATTTCAAATCAAAAAAATAGATTACCTGCACACTAAAGAGTATAGCGCACAGGTAATCTAGTTGTTTTTGAGATTAATAAAAACCTAATTTATCTTTTGAATTCTTCCATCAATAATAGACTGAATTGGTTCTTTTGATTTTTTTATATAATCTACTAATGCTTCAAAATCAGTTGGTCCTGTTTCAGCATCTTTACCGTTTTTAAAGGATACAAATCCATCTCCCCCTGAAGCTAAAAATGCGTTAGCAACGACGCTGTAAGTTTTAGAAGGAATAATTTCTTCTCCATTCGTTAAGCGAATACTTGTTACTTTTTCTCCATTGGGCTTGTTCGCATCCCAAGTGTATTGGATTCCTGAAATTTGAAGCATTCTTGTTATGTCTTTTTGCCATTGTTGATTTAAAATATCACGAATGTCTTGACCTGTTAAATTTACTTTTATTAATTGATTTCCGAATGGTTGAATACCATATATCTCTCCCCATGTAATATCACCAGCATCTAAGTCATTACGAATACCACCAGGATTCATAAGTGCAATTTGGGATTGCATTGTTGTACGCTGGGCATCAGCAACTAAATTTCCAAGAGTAGATTCACCAGCCGTATTGAGTTTGCGATCTAGTGGCGCAATAGACTTACCTACAACTTCATTAACAAGAGGTGCGATTTTTGCTTGATATTTCTCCATCTTCTTCTTTATTTTTTTATCAGGCTCTATGCCTTCATGATAAGTTGTAACAATTTCTGCTTTTTTCTCAACAATATCTTGTGTTTTACGATCAATCTTTACATCAACATCAGCAAAAGCCATACCATATGAATTTGCTTGTACGACAAGTTTATTATTAACAGTTCCATTTACATAAGTGTGGCTATGGCCACCAAAAATAACATCGACTTCTGGATCAGTCTCATTTGCTAATCGGACGATATCACCATTTGTTACGCCGTTCCCATCTGTTATACCTCCGTTATGTGCAAGAACAACGATAGATTTAACGCCTAGTTTTTTTAATTGCTTTACGGATTTGTTAATAGCTTCAACTTCATCTGTAATTTCTACATTCTTTAGCATAGTAGGCATAACAAGGTTAGGAACATCCGTTGTTACGACTCCGATAAATCCAACAGGAACTCCTTGTACCTTTTTTATAGTGAATGGTGGTAAAAATAAACGACCGGTGGATTTATTATAGAAATTTGCAGCAACATATGGGAATTTTGCTCCTTTAAAATTCCCTGTTTTCTCATGGTATCCACCATAAATAAGGCGGTTCATTTCTTCAACACCTTCATCAAATTCATGATTCCCTATCGTTCCAACATCGAATTTCAAATCATTTAGAAATTCAATCGTAGGTTCGTCTTGTAATAATGCTGAAACAGGAGTACTTGCTCCAACAACATCTCCAGCATGTACCTTTAATGTATTCGGATTTTGTTTTTCACGATCACGTAAATAAGCCCCTAAGTACTCAATTCCCCCTGCATCTTTATTGTTAATTTTTTTTACAGTGTCTAGTTGCCCATGAAAATCGTTAATACCGAGCATTTGTACATCTATGTAGCGGTTTGATTCTGTACTTGCTTGGGCTGAAGGCATAGCAAATACACTAGTAAAAGTAACTGTACTTAATGCTAAAGCAACTGGAATGATTTTTTTCAACATAAAATTTCTCTCCCCTAATTAAAATCTGACATAATACGATGTTATTTTAATATATTAAGAGAATTATTTCTATAAAAATTCAACTAATTATAAAAATTAATAAGATTTTATTGTTTTCTGACAAAACATTTCTTTATTTTGAGGATTATTCAAAATATTATCTTGATAGTAATATAACAATACTTCTAAGAAATCTAAAAAACTCTAATCAATATATTTTAGCTGTTAAGAAGAGTATTCAATCCAAAATTAATGGAGATTTATCAACCTAACATCTCAATATCACCATTAAAAAGATGCTCCTGGATTTATCCAAGAGCATCTTTTATAAAGCTTTATTTTTTACTTGTTTATAATTTATTAATTAACAATTATATAGTTGTAATTAGTCCTTTAAAAATGATAGGAGTGCTTCATTAAATTCTTTGGCATGCGTTGCATTTAGCCCATGTGGACCACCCTTTATTAACGTTACTTTAGAATTAGGAATTGCTTCATGTGTTAATTTCCCACTATATTCATAGGGTACAGTTGCATCAGAATCACCGTGAATAATAAGAGTAGGTATATTAAACTTCTCCAAGTCTTTTCTAAAATCTGTCTTACTAAAGGCGGTAATACAATCAAGTGTTCCTTTAGGTGATGCACTGGCTGCAATATCCCAATTATATAAACGGAATGGCTCACTAACTAAATCTGTTCGATTACCAGCCGCGAAAAATCCCTTAGTAAATTCATCAAGAAATGCAAGGCGGTCATTAATCACACCACTTTTGAACGCTTCAATTGTTGCATCATCTAATGCCCCTTCAGGATGATCCTCTGATTTGTATAAATATGGAGGTACTGCTCCAGCAAAAACAGCCTTTTCAATACGATCTGTTCCATACGTACTAATATACCGGGCTACTTCGCCTCCACCCATAGAAAAACCAACAAGTGTGACATTTTGAAGCTCTAAATGTTCTAATAGTTGATGTAAATCAGAAGTAAAGGTATCATATTCATACCCTTCCCACGGCTGAGATGATTTTCCAAATCCTCGACGATCATATGTTATAACTCTGTATCCAGCCTCAACAAGAGCGGGAACTTGGTATTCCCAAGATCGACCACTTAACGGCCAACCATGAATTAGTACAACTGGTTTTCCTGTGCCATAATCCTCATAATATATCTCAATTGGTTCTTGATTTTCGGTTCCTACAGTAATTTTAGCCATGCTTCTACCTCCAAAAAATATTCTAATATGTATCCTTTTCTTCAATAATCCGGATGAATGTCATAACCTATTCATGCACGTTTATGTTGTGAACTCTAAGTATGAAACTCTATTGTCCCAATGCATTCATTTTCTCCTTTTGGACAATTCCCCCTCTAATACCTTTTTCACCACAATATAATTTCTGAACATTCCTCATATTCAATTATAATAACAAAAATAGGTGACTATCAATATTGTTCTATCTATAGGATGTATAGGTAAAACCAATCTATTTTATAGTGAAAACAACTATAGTTACGACCTATACAAATTATAGATAATTTAGAATTGATTAACGATTCGATTTTCAAATACTATAAATTTGTATAGCACTTCATGTTCTGTGAATGCTACTATAACCAATATTATTGGTCAGCTTAGTTATAAACGAAGAAACTTATAATAAAACTTTCTTCGATTACTTAATTTTTAGGAGGAATACATAATGACTGATCTCTATTCTCGTATTAACAAAGATGATGCTGTCGTGCTTTTAGTAGATCATCAAACTGGTCTTATGTCTGGACTAGTACGTGACTATGGTGTTGATGAATTCAAGAACAATGTTTTAGCTCTTGCTCATACTGCTAAGTTTTTTGATTTACCAGTTATTTTAACAACAAGTTTTGAAAACGGGCCTAATGGACCTTTAATGCAAGAATTGGTTGATCTCTTTCCTCATGCACCAAAAATAGCTCGACCTGGACAAATTAACGCATGGGATAATGATGATTTTGTAAAAGCAATCGAAGACACTGGAAAAAAACAACTTATCATCGCAGGCGTAGTTACGGACGTTTGTGTTGCTTTCCCGGCACTGTCCGCTATAAAAGCTGGATATGAAGTATTTGCTGTTACTGATGCTTCAGGAACTTTCAGTAAACAAGTTGCAGATGCTGCCAATACTCGTATGGCACATAGTGGTGTGCAACTTATGAACTGGTTTAGCGTAGCTTGCGAATTACAACGCGATTGGCGCAACGATGTCGAAGGTTTTGGCAATTTGCTTGCTAGCAATCTTCCAGGCTATCAAAATATAATTGGAAGCTATATGGGAGCTCAGCGCGATCTTAGTAAACAAAATGCATAAATGTATTATCACTTTTTAAAAAGTTTCTAGTATAAATTTAGTGCCGATTAAATCGGCACTAAATTTTAAATTAAACAGTACAACATAGCTTTTATTTTTATGATTACAGCTTTAGTCAATAGAAAATATATTACTTTCAAAAACTTGATTTTAAACAATTAAAAAAGGAGCGTTTTATTATGAGTAATTTAGAATTGTTAAATCCGGAGAACAGTGCCTTAATTTTAATTGATTTTCAACCTCAAATGACTTTTGGAGTTGCAAGTATTGATAGACAAACATTAATTAATAACGTTATGCTACTTGCTAAATCAGCAAAAACTTTTAACGTACCTACTATTCTTACTACAGTTGAGACACGCAGCTTTTCTGGTTATTTTTGGCCACAAATTCTTGATATATTCCCAAACCATGAAATTATAGAACGCAGTTCAATGAACTCTTGGGAAGATCCAAAATTTGTTGAAGCAGTTAAAGCAACAGGTAGAAAGAAATTAATATTTGCAGCACTTTGGACTGAAGTTTGCCTTGCATTCCCTGTGCTTGAAGCAATTAAAGCTGGCTATGAAGTGTATGCAGTTGATGATGCTTCAGGTGGTACTAGTTTGACAGCACATAATGCTGCTATGCGTCGTGTAGAACAAGCTGGTGCAATTCCAGTGACAGCAATTCAAGTTTTACTTGAATACCAACGTGACTGGGCACACAAAGACACTTATGATGCTGTAATGGAAATTGTAAAGGAGCACACTGGCGCTTATGGTCAAGGAGTAGAATACGCATATACTATGGTGCACGGCGCGCTTCCAAGCAGGAAAATATGAAACAAGAAGGAGTAGCTGTCGAAGAGACTTATACAGGGAACACGATGGATGCTGCTGATCCAGTAACAACGATTGTTACATGGGAAATTCAACAAGGTAAAGAAAAACAGTTTGAAACATGGAGACATGAAATCGAAGCTGCCGCTACTAAATTCCCAGGGCATTTAGGTGTAAATCTAATAGTTCCAAATAACGAATCGAGAGAGTATACTGTTATTTTTCGATTTGATACGTATGAGCATCTACGTGCTTGGCAAGAATCAGACATTCGCCGGGATTTGTTAAAAACGGCAGAACAATTTCAAGCTACTAATCCAAGTTACAAAACTGAAAGTAGTTTGGCTTATTGGTTTGTTACTCCGAAAACGCCAGTTCCACCGCCAAAATGGAAAATGTCTATCGTTACCCTTTTGGGTGTATGGCCTCTTAGCATGTTAGTTCCTAAAGTGATAGGACCTATTATAAAACATATGAATCCTATTATGTCGGCCTTTTTTGTTTCAGTATGTATAGTGTCCTTGCTATCATGGGTAGTCATGCCGATTTTCGGTAAATTATTTCATCCATGGTTACAAAATAATAGAAAGTAGACGAGGTGTGAACATGAATTTACCGGATATGATCTTATATAACGGAAAAATTACTACCCTTGACCCTTCTCAGCCTGAGGTATCTGCTATCGCCATAACTGATGGTTTAGTCACTGCAGTAGGTGGAGATGAGCTTCTTAATAGTGCCACGGAAAAAACAAAGAAAATAGACCTTAAAAGAAAGAGAGCTATTCCAGGCCTGAATGACTCTCATATACACGTTATTCGTGGTGGTCTGCATTATAATATGGAATTACGTTGGGAAGGCGTGCCATCACTTTTTATTGCTCTAGAAATGCTCAAAGAACAGGCAAGGCGTACACCTGCTCCTCAGTGGGTAAGGGTAGTTGGAGGTTGGTCTGAATTTCAATTTAAAGAGAGACGGTTGCCAACTTTGGAAGAAATTAATGCCGTTTCTGAAGACACTCCTGTATTTGTGCTACATCTTTACGATAGAGCACTTGTAAATCGTGCTGGGCTGCATGCACTGGGATATACAAAAGATACACCAGACCCTCCAGGCTGCTTAATTGAGCGGGATAAACGAGGTAATCCAACGGGCCTTTTAATTGCGAATCCTAACGCTTCTATTCTTTATTCAAGTTTGGGTAAAGCACCAGCACTTAATTTTGACGACCAGATTAATTCAACTCGCCATTTTATGCGCGAATTAAATAGATTAGGTATTACAAGTGCTATTGACGCAGGTGGTGGATTCCAAAATTATCCTGATGATTACAAAGTTGTTGAACATTTAGCCGAGAAGGAACAATTAACTTTGCGTATTGCTTATAATCTATTTACGCAGAATCCAAATCATGAATATGAAGACTTTGCTTCATGGGCAAAAATTGTTTCTCCAGGTCAAGGAACTGATAAGTATAAAATGAATGGTGCCGGAGAGATGTTAGTATTCTCAGCAGCCGATTTTGAAAAATTTCAAATGCCACGGCCTGAACTAGCTACGATGATGGAAGCTGACTTAAAGAAAGTAATTTCTCTATTGGTGGAAAACCGTTGGCCCTTCCGTTTACATGCAACTTATGATGAGTCAATCACACGTTTCTTAAATGTATTCGAGGAAGTTAACAGTGAAATTCCTTTTAATGGTCTACGATGGTGGTTTGATCATGCAGAAACAATCTCAGATCGTAGCATGGAACGTGTTAAGGCTTTAAATGGCGGTATTGCCATCCAAGACCGCATGGCTTTTCAAGGTGAATACTTTGTTGATTTATACGGAAAGGAAGCTGCAAAGCGTACTCCTCCGATTTATCGTATGTTAGACCTTGGTATACCTGTTGGCGCCGGTAGTGATGCAACCAGGGTTTCCAGCTATAACCCTTGGGTTGCTCTTTACTGGATGGTTGCCGGAAAAACCATTGGTGGGCTTTCTATATACGATGAAAAAAATAAACTTGATAGAAAAGTAGCCCTGGAATTATATTCAAAAGGAAGTGCGTGGTTCTCTGGTGATGAAGGTAAAAAGGGAACCCTGGCAGTAGGTCAGTTTGCTGATATTGCTGTATTGTCTGCTGACTACTTTACTGTGCCAGAAGAAGAAATCAAAAACCTTGAATCATTACTCACCATTATGGGTGGACAGGTTGTGTATGGAAATAATGAATTTAAAAATTTATCACCTGAATTGCCGCCAGCATCACCTGATTGGTCACCGACGGGAGTTTATGGGTATGGTGGTGCTAACCTAGCCAACACTATACTTTCTCACGATTCCTATGATAACAAGTTACATAGTTGCAGTAACCCTCTCCATCAACACACTCATACCGTAATAGGAAAAGATGGAACTACATGGGGTATCGGTTGTACTTGCTTTGCTTTCTAAGTCAAAACCACCGGTATAATGCCGGTGGTTTTCTTTCTGCAATAAGGGTATGTAGATTCGAAATAGCATTGTATATCCCTATTGGAATCTATTACTATTTAATAGGACCAAAGAGTTGATAGCTTAAACTTGATTTGTTTTTTACATCCTTCTCTCCGTGCAAAGTCTACCCCTTTCCCTTAAGTAAAAGTCAAAAATCGATCACACCACACATATAAAGCCACTACCCTTTGACTTTAATATTTGCTTTATCTTAAGACTTATAGATTTTTTCAAATTTTACACTAGAATCATTATTATTTCTATTACACTGATACTTTTTGCGAATCATTTAACTTCTGCATAAAGATACGTGCTGCAAAACTTAAAAATTTATCATCAAAGTGAATAAGATTAATATCTTGGCTTGGTGTTGGGTCAGTAATACGAACTATGCTCAAAGTATCATTATTAACAAAGTTAACCAGTGAAAGAGGTATTATGGCAACCCCATGTCCATTGTATACAAGGCTCAATAGAGAAATAGAAGATTTTGTTTCTATATTTGCTTCAGATAAAGATAACCCTAAACTCTCACAATATATTTTAATAGATTCACGACAACTACATGAAACCATTATTCTACTCAGCCCTACTAATTCTCGAAAAGAAACAAATGATTTTTCATTCAAAGGATGATTTTTGGGAATGACAAGGACGAGCTCTTCACTATACAAAAGGGTGTTTGTTAATGTGTCTGGAATTTGAGCACTACGTGTAATCCCGAAATCAATATTTTTGTCAACGATTTGATTTACAGCAACTTCAGATTCTATAATCTTTACTACGATGTTGGGATAATGTTGTTGAAACTTCATAATATAAGGTGTTAAATAAGTGAGATCCTCTAATAAACCTCCTACAGTAATTACACCTCTTTTTACACCCTTTAATTCAAAAATTTCATTATAAACGTCATCAAATTGTTGCATGATAAATTTTCCTTTATCAAATAGCAGCTTACCCGCTTCTGTCATTTTGATACCTCTTCCAACTCGATGAAACAAGGGTGTATCAAGTTCACCTTCTAACACACGGATTTGTTGACTTAAAGTCGGCTGTGAAATACCTAGAACTTCCGCAGCTTTAGTAAAACTATTATTATTACAAACTTGAATAAAATACTCTAAATGACGTAATTCCATTCTTGATACCCACTCTCCGCTTTATGAAAGATTTATAATTTAAAGGACGATATGTATACGTTAACATAACAACTTTATTTCCTACTATATTAATTGCAATTACATAATTTCTTTATTTTGTACTACAATACATTTACTACTATTTATTAATTTTCCCTCCTATTTATTTAATTTATATTTAATTAGGATATTACTAAACAGAAATAACATCTAAAAACTTACACTTTCTGTGCGTAATATCCTAACTTTTTCAACTGTTTACTTATCATTTTTTCTCAATATAGTCCAAACTACCAAATATTTTCCGAATCCCCTCTCTATGCTGTGGAAAAATTAGTGTCACCAATTCAATACCTTCTGAAATAATTGATGCATACGTGATACAAAAACTTACAAGTAATATTTTGTCCTCAATTTTTTTATAGGCCGATCAGCTTTACTGTATAGTAGCTCAAGCACTGCAAATTCAGTTGCATTAAGTCCATAAATTTTTAGATCCTTTTCATACGTTTAGTGATTGGCTGTAATTCCCTTGATAATATAACAAATAACTTTAAAGATAAGCTCTCATAATTACCAATCCTTTACAAGTTATCTTGAATTCGAGATTTATTATATTATCGTCGAAATATTATGTCAATAATTCATTTTAGCGTTATCAAGCCACTTATAATTTATTTCTCAACATAAGACATATAGAATCGTTAGAAAATAACTGTTAATATATAGATATCTCAATTACGTTATTTTTTAGAGGGCTTGTTGTCTAGCGCAAGCTCTCTTTTTTCATAGTCTAAATGGAATTCGGACACATTTTATATGGTGAGTTTTGCCCTCTTTTAGCGATAGAGACAAAAAATCTGGTTGTGATGTAAAAACTTCAAAATAACCGCAAATAATCTATAAAAATCAGACATATTAATGAATATGCATTCAAGCGAATCCGGTCTGTTTAAATTTGATTATTGAACTATTTCTCTGTGGCAAAATAAAGCAGCGCTATGGTCGGAAAAGCGATTCCGATCCACAATGCTACACTCCATCCTCCGAAAAAGGATCCAACAGCAACACCCAAAAAGAAAATAGACATGAATAATCCATTTAAGCGACTACGAACTTCTGGTTGCAAAGAGAAAATCAAACGTTGACTTAAAACTGGAAGAGGAATATCGCACTCGATGTTTCCAGCCCCGTCGACTGCAAGCAAAGCAACTTCTAGAGAAGGGAATTCAAAGAGGAGAATTGAAAGAAAACCTTGATATTGAATTATCCATCGATCTCATTTACGGACCAATTTTTTATCGATTGCTAGTAACCGGTGATAAGTTTGATGATTCCTATGTACATCACTTGGTAACAAGCGCATTCGATGGAATACGATAAACATGAATAACATTCGAAAAAAGAATTAAATGCGCCTTCCTCCTATACGAATAAAATTTCGCTTAACTTAATAAATAAAATATCTAATTATTTAAGCTGATGTATATGAGTCGGTCCCCCACATACATCAGCTTAAGAGTTGAGAATTACCCTAAATGAATGAACATGCAAAAAAATTTATTCTGAGGATTTTACGATATTTTATTTAATCGAAATGTGACATAACTCCTAATATTAGTCTTATTAAGACGCAAGCTCCCTCTCTTCTATTTTTTAATTGAATATTTTAGGTTTATAATGATTTATTTTTAAAGATAATTACCTAATTTATTAACTTATTTTAGAGTAAAAAATAGGAGAAGCCTATCGTGACAGACTCCTCCTAAAAAAACAACCGTTATATACATATTGAAAATAAATTTATTTTATTAATAATGAATATTCACCAGTGTTATCATCAAATTTATACACATTCAAATAATATTTCCCTGGTTTCGCTACGAATTTTCCCTTTATAGCATTTCCTTCATCTTCACCACAAGCTACGTAATTTTGCATGTCTGATTCATGATAAAGTACCCATGT
>NZ_KV827805.1:55280-95948 GCF_001836235.1 Bacillus sp. HMSC036E02
TTCATGATAAAGTACCCATGTCATCCCAATGTTTTGTTCATTTACCACAGAAATATCTACTTCTTTTGGAACTGTAACATCAAACGTATAAACATCTGTTTGATCAGGAGCAATCAGATTTCCTTTTACAAGCTTATTAAACGGGAGTACCTTTTCCTCTTCAAGGGATCCACCTGTTTGCGGATCTTGTTTTACAGTAACTTTTGTTTGTTCTTTACTTTCTTTTCCTCTACTATCTTTCACTGTTAGTTCCACAGTATATGCTCCTTTTTCTCCATATACATGGGTAGGGCTGACTTCTGTACTTGTTGTACCATCTCCAAAGTTCCATAGATAAGAAATAATTTTTCCATTTTCACTTTCTGTACCATCACTATGGAATTGAATTCCTTCATTTACTATCCCGCTATATGGTCCATTCATATTTACTATAGTCGTTGTTTTTTCTTTTTCCTCTGTTGCAACACCATGGAAAACAATATCATATTCAAATTGATTGGCTGCATTCACACGATAGTTAACAAAATAGGCTGTAACTGTTTTATAGCCGCTCCATCCTGTTTGAGACAACTGCTCCAAGGTTTGATTGACTTGTTTACTCATTGTTTTCCAGTCTTCAGACTCACCTTTTGATGTACTACCTATGTACTTGCCTTCTACAGTAAATGTGTTAAAAAATTGAGACTCATGTTTTGTGATTTTTGCATCTTTTATATTAGTTACATCAACAATTTCTTTCTTCACTTCAGCTAACGGCTTAGGTGCATGTTGTATTAAGTAATCATTTGTTACTTGTGGTACATTGTATTTATCTTGATTATCAATCAACTGCTGCATATACGTTTGATATTCTGTATTCAGCTGTGCATCTTTACTTAATGCTTCACGATACGCGTCATAATTTTTCACATCGTTTGCACGGATTAAATCCTGAATCTTATCAAAGGTTTCAAAGTGGTGATTATATAGATAAGACTGTAGTGCAAAGGAATAATTATAAAAATCCCATGATCCATATTTTGCGAACAAAGTTTGCTTTGCAGTATAACGGCTTGCCGGATCAGATGATAAGCCACTTATAATACTTTTACGTGGAACAACATTATTTGTACGTGTAGATCCTGCAAAGAATTCTGCATTCCCTTCTTGGAACCAAGTTAAGCGTTCATTTTGATATAGTTCTCCACTCCCAAATAAACCAGGAACCTCGTATCTTCCTTGTAAATAATGAGTGAATTCGTGACGGAATAACTCTTCTAGACTATAAATACTCTGTTTTGGTGTACGCTCATATGTAAAGAAAGTACCCTTCTCTTCAATATAAATACCGCCGTTGTTCGTTTCATATCCATATAATTGTCTATTTAATTGATAATCATCTGGATTATTATAAATTACAATTGTCAGCACATCATCTGCGTTACCTGGTTCTAGTGCTTTATCATTTCCAATTACACGGTGATATTGTGCCTTTACTTCTTTGGCTGCCCAATATAACCTTTTAATTTTCTCTTCTGTTACTTTATCGCCTGTCTTAAAAACAATAGATCCATCATCAAATGTATATGTTTTAGGTAAGTATTGTAACTTCCCTTCTTCACGTATTTTCTGTAAATCTACTGTATTTCCATCATAATCTTTTCCACCGTAGTTTGTTTTGATTTGCTCTACCGCTATAAAATAAGGTCCACTTAGGCGAGGATACATATTCATCGCTTGTGTAATAACTTCCAATCCTTTGTTTGGATTGCTATGAAATTTCCCTAAACGTCCTGCATAATAAATCCCATTATTAATTAGCCAACTATTCTCAGTTGTTAAATTCCGTATGAGAGCAATTCTACTAACCTCATTTATAAAATTATCAATTTTTCCATACCACATTGTTGCATTAGGTTTTTTATTCGTTTCCTGCAAATAAGACTGTAGATCATAATCAAAACCTTTTACAATTTCATATACAGCTTGTTCTTTCGTATAATTTTTAGCATACATAGAAAGGTTATCATTAAACTGTTTTAAAATATTTGCTGCATACTGTACTGTTTCAGCATCACTAGAAGCATTACTAATTAACTTTCCATACGCAACTACTACTCTATCTTGCTCAGCTGTACCTAATGTAAAGTTTGGATTTTTTGCAATTGCTTTTAATGATGGTAAACATTTGTCATGGAAGCTTCTCTCTTTTAAGTAACCTACTTCATTATTAAAATATCCCACATAAAAAGCAGAACGTAATACTTCAACAAAAGTTTCAATTCCCTTTGAATCCTCTTTCGTAAAAGATGTCCCTCTTTGTCCTAATTCATCAATGATAACGTTCATACGTTCTTTATTTTGATAAAAAGCTTTCGTATCTTGATTGAATTGAAATAAGTCTGTAATTTGATTCCATGAAACTCTTGATAGCGTATCAATGAATTCACTATCAGACATTTTATTCAATTCTGCCAGAGTATAGCTTTGCTTTAATTGCCTTTCATCATGTTTCATCACCGAAGTAGGTCGTTGTGAAAAATCGCCTACTTTTAAACGCTCTTCAAAATTCAATGTTTCGTCCGCTTTTGTAGCATGAGCCATTTCATCTTTTGAAGTTTCTGTTCCAATTGGTTTCATCTGCAACAGATTATAGGGTGCTTTTTCTTCTGCGGATACCTGTGTTTGAATACTTCCAAATGATAATGCCATCGTACTAATACCGATCATCATTTGAGTAAATTTTAAATTCTTGTTCATAACATTTCCTCCATTTATATATTCCACCCAAAAATATAACATTTTATCTTAATAAATTATCATAAAATGTATTATTACATATTGTTTAATATGTATTTCTGTATAAATTAACATTAAACAAAGCATTATTGAATCTCTTTCTTTTTCCATACATACTCATAAATTGAGTAAACTTTTTGTTTGGAATTTACAGGTTCGTTGCACGAAACCAGACTCTCTGGCAAGATTTCTTAAGATGTTCGGGGATAAATAACATTGAATTTCTTGAGCAAATAGTTGTAGTTCATCAGATACAAAAATAGACATAAAAAACGCTATCCTTTCCTAGGATTCTAGAGAAAGAATAACGTTTTTTTACTCGTTCAGTACTTAGTAGGTATAACTTTTTATATTTCAAATGACTTTTCTCTCTAAAATTATTTTTCATACAAATTTTCAGATTCTAAAAAATCTATAAATTTCTTATAATGTGTCACTGTTCTTTCTAAAGCAATCATTAAAACAAATATAAAATAAATTGCTTGAATTCCATTCATATAATTAAAGAGTGATTCAAATATATATACAATACTTGCAATCATAGAACAAAACCATAAATAAAATTTCATTTTCAGTTTTTTAATTTTTTGCTTAGTTGTCTTACAAGGCTGGCCATGAACTCTTATAAACAAATAAATTGCTGTATGCAAAATAATAATTGAAAATTGGAAACTTCGATTGTCCTCTGAACTAAATTCAGAGAAACCTATTTCTAATGAATGTAATACTATCCAAATAGAAAACAAAGATAGCACGAAGACATATAAAAAACCAAATAATAATTCAAAAATAAATAACCAAGGTTTATTTAATATTGAGTAAAATGGATTTAGATATTTTATGGTTAATAAAAATTTCTTCACTAAATCAGTAATAATAATTGATGTATTAGTTATATTCATATAGAAAAGTAATGTTATTGGAACCAATAACATTATAGCAATGCCCCAAATGGTAATCTTAATACCGGATAAAAAGAAAACAGCTCCAAAAATTACAACTGAAAAAATAAAAGTTGATATTGGAACAAACATTAAAAATATAAGAGTTCTTATTAAGATTAACTCCCCTAAAAAATCTTTTATTATGAAAACATGTATTTTTTCCTCCTTGTAATTCTTCACAGTTTCAACTATTTCTTTCTCGGATAAAAGAAAATACTTCAATCTATTAAACATAAAAAAACTCCTTTATATTAATTTAAAAAAGATTGCCCTCTGTATGCTACAGAGGGCAATCTTTCTTGATGATTAAAATATATACCCAACTGTTAGCAAATATATTAAAAGACATTGTCATTAATTCACTTTAAATTTCACTTCTGGGTATTTGGAGTCCAATTTTTCAAGCGCAGAGCTATCGTCTACCTGTTTCACATATCGATCAAAAAAAGCGAGACTGAATTCGTTTATAATACGGTGAACGTATCTTGGATCTTCATCTAAGCTTCGTAACAAAGGAGAGAACAAATGAAAATCAGTGAAACTCGTATGATTGGTATGGGGAATAACCATTGACATGCCACCACCTGCAAGTGCATGGTCACTACGAACTTTTCCCTCTAAAAAATCTTTCGTGGAATCATCACTAGTCTCTGCATTCATAATCAAAAACGGTTTTCCAACTCTAGATTTCGGAACATTTTCCCCATATAATGTACCATCCATATTGATGGCTGCTTTGACACGGGAGTCTTCCACTAACACTTGCGCAGCTGTAGCTCCACCATAAGAATGTCCAAACATTCCAATTCGGGATGTATCCATTCTTCCTGTAAAGCGATTATCTTTATCGCTTTGGTTAAGCTTCTCCATTTGATTAAGTACAAAAACAACATCTTCCTTCCATAATTTGATATGGCGATCTCGTTCGGCAAAATCAGTTAAATTGATCGACTGTACAAAAGCGGTTCTGCCATCTGGAAAGACGGTAGCTGCAGCATCATAGGTATGATCAATTCCTACGACGATGTAACCTTGGCTGGCCAACTCCTCCACCTCAAACGTGTTTTGATTGCGAAAACCGCTTAAACCATGGGAAAAGAGTAGGACCGGATAACGTTCCTCTGAATCTGACAATTGAGCTTCCATGAATGCATTCGAATTCATCAAGCCTAGATGATGAAACGCGAATGCTGGAATAGACAATGATTTTTCCAACCCCTTGGCAATCTCATCCGAGTTATGGATATAAGGTGCGCGATTCATCTCTCCTTTTTCTTTTGCAGGATACCAAACCTGAACCATCAGCTCGCGCCGGCCGTTCAAATCTTTCATATAAGGTTCTTCTCGATTATAATCAATCCAATGATAAAGTGTAGTACCAACCTTGAAGGGACCGCTCGTTTTTTCAAATAAAACTACCGGCATGAGGGAAGAAAGCATGACCGCAATAGTCAAATAAATGACCAGTAGCGCTGTCTTGACTGTGAATGCCCCACAACTTTTAACGTTCTTTTTTGATTCAGCAAATAGATAGCAGCTTGTTAAAATAAATGGGGACAAATAAGCAGGAATCATCTGCCAGCGATACCCTTCTACGATAAGCTGCACAACAACCACACAAAAGGCAACTGTTAGAATGAAGACAGACCATTGTTTTATTTTCTCACTAAAAAACAATATACTGCCTAGAATACTAAAATTCACAATAATTATAACAGTCTCAAAAAAATCCATTTACATTCCTCCTATACCCGTATTTTATCTTCAAGGACATCCCAGCCAAATTGAAAAAACAATTTAAAATTACAAACTTTTCGTTTCCATCTCTGATTATCTTAATCCGTACCTTCAGTACCGAAAAATTATTTTTGGTACTCATTTTATATTATACCGAAATCTTCCAGACTGTAAAGTATAATTACCCTTAAGTAAAATCGACATAAAGTGAAACTTTAATCAGCCCTCACCAATCGGACTTTTATGGGCAGTTGATCTCCCACCTAAATTCTTTGCTTTCACTGAATTTTGAGGTAGGAATCTTACTGCCCATTAAAGCGGGATAAAAATAAAAAATGAGCGGGGCTACGTTAACCTGTATGGTTATTGTGACCCTACTCATTTTTTATGTAGAAGTACTATTTAATCCTTACTTGTGATTCCATGCAATATGATATCGGCCATCATTGCAAGTGACTCTTGTAGAGTAATTTGGTTAGAGGCTATACTCCCCTGTTCAAAAATTGATTTCATTAACGTTTTGAGTGTTTGGATTAGCACTGGAATGTCCATTGAACGTAAAACACCGCTATTGATGCCCTCTTCAACTAGCCCAGTAATTACCTCCCATTCTTCATTTATGCCTTGTTCTATTTTTGCCCACTGCTCTGGATGGTAACGTCGCAGTTCAATCAGTAAACGTACGAAGCTGTGCTGAAAATCCTTAGGCACAATTAAAAGAATCCCTTTTAATTTTTCCGGTATGGTCAAATTCGAATTATCGATAATTTCCCGAAAACGTATTTGGGCTTCTTCATTTATTTGCTCAACTACATAACCAATAAGCTCGTCCTTAGATGGAAAATGCTCGTAAAGCGTACTTTTGCTTACACCTAGATCACGAGCTAAATCACTCATTGTGAATTTTATTCCCCTTACATGAAAAAGCGCAATAGCAGTTTTGGCAATCCGATCTTTCATCATTTATTCACCTCATACCAAAATAGTAAAGTTATTATCTCTCCAGTACTATAATAGTACTTCGAGTACAAGAATAGTTTAACTTTTTATTTCTTGAAGGTCAAACGTGATGAAGATGATGACATTTCACCTCATAGCCTTTAAATGAAAATATTATGTTTTTTATGGAAACCAAGTTTATTTTTATCATTGCGGAGACATCAAAACTTTAACTTGATGGGGATATGGCACTACCTCTATTAATAAATATTACTAACCATATATCTATGGTTCATACCTATCATATTTTTTATAAACAGGATCAATTAGATTTAAAAAAAGATTTCTTTTTCTTTACTCGTAATAAATCACCTGTCCACCCTTTGAATCGCATATACATATACATACCCCCTGTTGTGAAAATAATAAATAAGAGAGCAATTAAATAGCTATATTTCCATTCAAGTTCAGGCATGTATTTAAAATTCATACCCCATAATGCTCCTAAGGCTGTCAAAGGCGTACTCACAGCAGTTAATACAGTAAGAGCTTTCATAATTTCATTCCCACGATGAGAAGAAACAACTTCTTGCAAATGAATCATCGTGTCTAATTCTTCTTGGTACTCTTTAACAAGTTGTAATCCACGCTCTAATTTTACGTGTGTTTGTTTATAACAAAGGGTGTTTGTTAGTTTTTCTAACCAAGCTTCTTTTAGGCCTTGTAACACTTCTTGTATTAAGCGAAACACATGTGTGTTCATAAATAATTCATGACGAATATGATAAATCCTTTCTAAAACTGCTATGTTATTATGATGATAAAAATCCCATAACACATTTCTGAAATTGTTTTCAAAATAGTCAACCTTTCGTAAATAGTGAGATATAAATATCGATAAGATGGCACATAGTCCTTCAGCGGAACTATTACAATTTTTTATACCTATAGGGAAATTATGTATTAATTCTTGAAAATCTTCTTCCTCTTTTTCTTGGACCGTTATCAGTATCCCATGAGCTACGAAATAATGAAGAAATTTTTGAATTTTGGCGTCCTTTTTATCTTGATCATATAAAAACGAACCATATACACAAGTTTGACTTGGTGATAACGTATAAACATATAATCCATTTTCACAAGGAGAACTTATTTTCTTTACAAATTGAGGGAAATAAGATGTTACATCACGGGGGATTATAGAAGAAATTTCTTCAAGCTCACTAGTTTTCACATGATACCAACTCCATTTCGTCATTTTTATGCATTCCATATTATTCTTCCTTTCTAAATAGTTTTATGTTTGATCGAATCATATCCGTAATATGAAATTTGTATGTAGGTATCCATATCTTGGAGGAAAAGTTTTTAAATCATCTAAATTACAAAATAAATGCATAGGAGGTCTTATTCTTTAAAAAGGAAGACCCCCTATATATTAGTTATTTTTATTCTCAATTTTAAACATTTCCTCTATACAAGCACTTTTTATCTTTTCTTATTTATATTTGGAAAAGAAGCCACACAATTTAGCACGTCTATTCAACGAACTCCATTTCGGTCGTCATTATAATTTGGATTTATATGCAGATTGATTGGTGATGTCCTCAAATACTTGACTTCCAATAATATAGTATCCATGAAGCGCGGCCTCTTTTGAAGCGTCTACCATACGGAAAGAAACAATTTCACCTTGCATTTTTTCAATTTGTTTTTTGTGGAGATCTACTATTCCTCCTGTCCAAATAATAGTGTCATACTGGTCTAACTTAAATTGTTCTTGTAATACACGCATGATGTCTTGGAAATGTGTATCCAACTCTTTTTGAATTAAAATATCCACCTGACTTGTCTCATAATTTTCTTCTTTATCTCCATATCCTTTTTCTAATATTTTTGGCATGTCATTAATATGCAATTGATTACTTTCACCCGCATGATTCTGCAGGATATTCTTAATATTTTTCAAAGGCTTGCTACATCCTAGTTCCGTCTCATAATGATTTAAAATGACATTCTGTTTCATATCTGTCATTTCTAATGTACGAAATCCACCATCAATAATTAAGATGCGATCTTGTTCCTGAATGATTCCCTCTTTTAAGAAATAGGCATGTAAAGCGATCGGTTGCTGAAGAATCAAAGCATTTTCAACCGTAATATTAATAAATTTCCCATCAATTTGTACGGAAGTTTCTTTTTTTAGTGCACGTTGTAATTGCTCATGCTGACTACCAAAACAAGTGACTGGAAGCCCGGTAACAACTAAAGGTAACACGACATTTTCTTTATAATCCTTTGCAATGCAACCAAATATTTGTTGTTTAAACTCTTCGCTTTCATAATAATTTTCTATTTCTTCGTCAAATGGAGGAAGAAATGAAGCGTCAGATTGATGTGCTTCATTTCCCATGTAGTATGCAAAGTCTAAGTCTATAAAACTTACCTTTGTTAAATCTTCACTTTCAGCATGATTAGGTACAGGAGCTAGTGTGGCAGCTTCACTCTTAATCGTCACCTCAGAATCTACATCCTGTCGATATGCCCGCTTAGTAAAACCAATTCCTACATCAATTGCATACAGAGATTTCATACTTTTTTCCTCACTTTCTCTTTTTAGAATTAAATCTAAGCACTCTCTTCTTTCCCTTCTTTCACATATTTCTTTTCATTTCCCATTTTTTCTCCGTCTAGGTTCTTACTATTTTGTTTTATTTCATTATCCTTTTCATCTTTTTTCTTTTTGTTATTTTCGTTTTCTGTTAAATCTTTAATAGTAGAAATGACAACCGGTGTGGCTGTAAGCAGTTGTGGTAATGTTTGTTTTGCAACATTAGCTGCAGTTACAGAGAATTGTTTACTTGTCTCGGTTACCTTCTCTAATGTTTCCTTTATGTTTCCTTCTTGTAGTTTGTCTTTTACGCTTTTTCCTTTTGTTTGTATAGCTTTCCGATTTTCTTTTTTTAACAGAGATACTATGACTCCGGTCGTAATCCCAATCACAGCATATTTAAATATTGTATGTTTCATTTTTCTCACCCTTCTCTACTTTTATTTTCTTCCATGCTACAACCTAAAATAATTAACTTATCTATTTATCAGATATTGCAATCTATTAGAGAGAATGATAGTTTTGCGGCTGCCTATCACTCGCCGTTAGTGTTTCATCTGTTACTAGAAGTAAAATTCTCCCTTGATCTAGTTTTTCTTCATATAAGTTAGCTTCCTCCTTCGACAACCCCATTTCCTCCATTTGATTTCGGAGCTCGTCCCCTTTTTTGGAGAAAAAGTTGATAATACTTGTGCCCAACCCTTGTTCTTTTACTCCAATCGTATTTGTGTTTGTATCATCCGCAATCTTTTTTGTTATATGTTTTTCATGTGTTAAGACGTAAATGTCATCTTGGTGAATCCCTTTCAATTCTAGCTCTTTTACTTTCATAACTACTTCCTGTTCATTTTGATATTCATAAACCACCGGTTTTCTTTCATTCTTATGCATCGTATTTTTCCTCCCTTAGATTTTTTATTTTCTTATTTAGTTGTTATGTAATATGTAATACACCTATTTTAAAGATGTTAAACCTAAATTTTCAAAAAACTTCACATAATAGGTTATTAATGTTTTTGAATATCAAGGAAATGTCACGAGCACTTTGCTTTGATAACAGTGTTACAAATAACGCTTTATTTGGAAGACAAGTCCATTATTTTATAGAAATCATAGAAAAATAAAAAAGCACTCCTTTTCAAAGAGTGCTAAAAAAAACATATAACCTAATAAAAATATTTCTATTTTGATTACAGAAAGAAAGTCTTTATTAAAACATATGGTTGCTAATTTAATTGCGATCTGCCTTGCACCCAAGCAGCAATATCATTTATAACATACTCAGGAATATTAGCAGGACTATAATATTCATCCGGTTTACTTATTTCCCCATCGCCCTCTGTAAAGAAATGATTTAACTTTGGATATAGTCGATAATCAACGTTATTTCGTTCTTTTAATTGTTCTTTCCAAAGAGGAATTTCGATTTTTGATTGAACTTGATAGTCTCTTTCTCCTTGAATAATAAGAAGCGGTGTCTTTTGTTCTTTTGATATTTCTGCTGCTTTAATTTTCCGAATAGAATCCCAAAATACTGCTGATCCTAAGTAAAAATCTTTTGGAGGATTCTGACCAGAGAAATTTGGATCATTTAATAATTCAAATTGCGATTTGTAGAATTTATATTGCTCCTGGTTCATTGCTCCAATAGAAAAAAGATACTCAAATTGATCTAAAACAACGTCTTGAATCGTACGAGCTGGTCCACCCATTACAATTGCCCCAGCAATATTTTGATTTTGGTCTTTTTCAATCATTTTCGGAAGCATCATTCCACCTTGACTATGACCAAGAATATATATTTGATTCTTATTTATTAGAGGCTCATTTTTAAGAAATTGAGTTACAAGAAGAGCATCATCTGTTGTCTCTTTATCAACTGTATAGAAGGGACTGAATTGTGTTTTCAGCCCATGTTCATACGTTCGTTTATTATAGCGAAGGACAGCAATTCCCTTCGATGCAAGACCTTCAGCTAAATCGCGAAATGGTTTTAAAGCAAACGCTGTTTCATCCTGATCAGTTGCTCCTGATCCTTGAACAAGAATAACCGCTGGAAAAGGACCATTTCCTTTTGGAACCGACAATGTTCCTGGTAATGGAAATGCACCACTTCCAACTACTACTTCTTTATCAACAAATGATTCAGGCTTACTATATGATGGACGCTCAGCAACAGGACTAAACGACATGCTTAGTTGAAAATCGTCTATTTTTCCAGATGGATCTAGTTTAATTAGTAAAGGTACAGTCATTTTTTCAAAAACTAATTGAATCTCCACATTTGTATGAACAGGATTTGTCTCTTTTTGTGTAACCTCTCCAATTTCTATAAAAGAACCTGCTTGTAATTGAACTGGCAGTCCCTCCCAATAGCTCTTCAACCATTCTTCGGATATTATTTTCTGTAATGACCTTGAGGTTAAATCAAATGCAGATTTATAATCTTCACTATTCATATGGCGAATAAATGAAAGAGTAGTAGATATAACAGGATTTTCATCATCACTATTGTCTATTTTTTTTATATTTGTGTTTACTTCCTTTAATTTTGAAATAAATTGGTGGTTAAATGGATTATTATATGTATTAGGATATAAATTTGTTTTCAAAATTTCCGTATTCCGTGCCTTATACAAATTTGAAGAACTCTTAAAATTTTCAGGTGAAATTACTTCCTCCGCATATGAGACTGAGGGAATTGCTATTGTAAAAATTGCACTGATAAGTAATAACTTATTACTTATTCTTCTTTTCTTACCCATACTTATTGATTCTCCCTTCAAAATTTAAAATTTCTAATACAATATGCCAACTATAAGGAAAATAAAAATTACCAAAGAGATTAATAATCTATTTTACGATCCCCCTCTCAAGTTAAAAATCTATCATTAACAAACTTCAATAAAAAACGCCTTCCCCCTCTTTTTTTATTGTTGGATTTTCCAATGACCTAGAAGCACAGCACGAAATTACATGTAACCTACCCATGAGATTCTCTGTTTCAAAAGAAAAAAGCACCCCACTAGATGCTTTCTTTAATTGTTCTCACTATCATTTATTTAGGTAATTCTCTTATTACTGTAAGATAAATTCATTCTATTTCCTAAATCTCACTTATTTCTTAATTCACTCATACCAATATAAAACCTAATAACCTACCATCAAAAAATAAAGAAAACAGGTTATTTGGCTATTCATTTCGTAAACTTAATGCTCAAACTAGTTTTTTTCACAAAGTTAAACTTTATTAAGAAAAACTTAAAGAATTTCCCTCTATATTCATAAGAACTTTTTTCTATACTCAAAAATGTAAATAGACAAAAGGAGAAACAATCATGAAGAAATTTGTAATTTGCATACTAGGAATAGGCCTCCCTATATACTTACTACCTTTCATATTACGCGGAGATTTAGACAGATTTAATCCGATTGCTGAAGAAAAAAATGTATATGCCGTTGCGAAAGGATATGGTGTTCCAGATTATCATCATAAAGGAAAAGCTATGTACTCACTAAAAGCTGTTGACGAATTAAGTAATGAAAAAGAATATACAGTTGGAACGAACACGCCTAATGATTTTATAAGAAAAACTTACTTAAAAATTCATGTGA
Organism: Bacillus sp. HMSC036E02; assembly: GCF_001836235.1. Classification (NCBI taxonomy): domain Bacteria; kingdom Bacillati; phylum Bacillota; class Bacilli; order Caryophanales; family Bacillaceae; genus Bacillus; species Bacillus sp. HMSC036E02. The sequence goes on from NZ_KV827805.1 coordinate 67,905, forward strand.
AAGGAAAATATGTGTATTCTTACGATATTATTTCTAAAGAGGATATTCCGGAGAAAATAAGGGGACAATTGGAGATAGCAAATAAATAAAAGAGCCAATTCATACGATTTGGCTCTTTATTCTCTCTCCCATCTACCGTTTGGATAATTCTTTCGGTAGATTTATTAAATTCGTTATCATTGTTCCAATAACCATTGTTCAATTACTTTTACTGTTTCATCTCGTTGTGCTTTTGCCGTAATTAAACTCGCATTATCACCTTTTTGCTCACCATACATGCCAAAATGAGCATGATTTCCCCCTTTTATCATGTGCATAGTTGTATTCTTTGACATGAACTTTTTATTGTTCTCTATTTTTTCTACAGTTGCTAAAGCATCTACTTCCCCATAAATTGATAACATCGGAATCGATTTTGTAGAAAAGTCATCTGCAGGATACGAACCTAAGAAAATGATTCCGTGTACCTTGTCTTCATGCTGAGAGGCATACTTAGAAATCATAGCTCCTCCCATTGAATGCCCTGCAACATACCATTTTTGAACTTCCGGATACTTTTCAATTACACTGTCTACCTCATTTATTCCAAGTATCGCTAAATTTAATGGTAACTTAGGCATTACTACAAAGTGCCCATCTTTTGCAAGCGCTTCTCCTAAGTAACTATAAGCCTCAGCTTCTACTTTAGCTCCTTGATAAAAAATAACCCCTACTTTCGCATCTTTCGCTCCAAAAACGATATTATCTTCATCTTTTTTATCATCTACTAACGACAAAGCCTCTTTCGTCGGTTTATAAGTAAACTGAGACCAAGTCAAAAAAGTAAAACTTCCTATAATTAAAATAGCTAGTAAAGAGTACAGCATAATTTTTATCCATTTCTTCACAAAAATGACCTCCATAAGATGTATATATTCCATATTTCGGATTATCATTAACACACATAAAAACTCGAGCATTTTTATTGTGCTCAAGTTTTTAGTTCCGTCTTTAATTTATACTATAAATTGTCCAAGATAAATATGTAGCAAATGCAGACCATAAAAAATATGGTATTAGCAACCATGTCGATACTTTAGATAATTTGGAAGAAACCGCTATGAGAAGTAACGTAGTAATAGCGACAAGTAAACAATCTACTGTTGCTAAAAACAAATTCTTTTGGCTAAATTGAAAATAGCTGAACGCTTGATTGAATATATAATTTAAAAGGAATAAAAACCAAAATGTTTTTGGCTTAAATCCATAGTTGTTGTAAATAATTGCAACTGATAATGCAATAAGTCCAAATAATACAGCCCATATCATTCCGATTGTCATACCAGGAGGTGTCCAAGACGGCTTTTCTAACGCATCATACCAAGTACGATCAATAGGGAATAAAACACTAGAAACATAAAACAAACCATATGTTAGTAAAAATACTATAATACTAGATTTTTTCATAAACATTCTCCTTTTTACTAGAAGATTATAGAAACTTTATATGATTAGTATGTCCTTATAATGGATAAAATTCTAAATACATATTGTTTAACCTATTTCATACAAATTCTTTCATATTTTTATATGCACAAAGGGCTCTCTCTCGTGCTGCCTTATGATCAACAATCGGATAAGGATATGTATTCCCAAGTTTTATATTGGATTTTTGTAAAATATGCTCAGGTGCTTCCCAAGGTTTATGTATATATTTGTTTGGGATATCTCTTAATTCTGGTACCCATCTTCTTATATACTCTCCATTTTTATCAAACTTTTCTCCTTGTGTGATAGGATTAAAAATACGAAAGTACGGGGATGCATCTGCTCCACTTCCAGCAACCCATTGCCATCCCATTGTATTATTTGCAATATCAGCATCTAGTAGTGTATCCATAAACCATTTTGCACCTTCTTGCCACGGAATTAACAAATGCTTTACAAGAAAAGAGGCTACAGCCATTCTTGCCCGATTATGCATAAAACCGGTTTGCCATAGTTCTCGCATTCCCGCATCAATAAACGGATAACCAGTTTCACCCTTCTGCCATACTCTTAATAACTCCTCTTCCTTATTCCACGGAAAATGTTCAAAGTTTTTATTAAGAGGTTTATATACTGTAAACGGATAGTGATATAGTAAATAATAAGAAAACTCTCTCCAAATTAATTGGCGTATAAAACTAATCACTTGTTTTTCAAAAAAACTACATTGTCTTTCGGTACTTTTATTTATTAAGTAGTGATACATTAACTTCACTGATATTTGGCCAAATGAAAGATATGGCGCCAACATTGAATGAGCATTTTGATTTGGAAAATCTCTTCCTTCACTATAAGAGGCTAATTTACTAGAGAAAAATTTCTTAAATGTTTTGTATGCCCCTTCCTCTGTAGGCTCCCATATTGCTTCCATATGAGATGTCCACGGTATAGTCGGCAACAAGTGTAATTCTGAGACAGATAAGCTTGCTGGTAAAGAGCTTCCCCACTTTATACTCTGTACTCTGCTAATAGGTTTAGGTATTACCTGCTTTTGAAATGCATTGTAAAAAGGCGTAAACACCTTATATTCAGTGTTATCCTTCTTTTTTATAATCCACGGTTCTAATAATAAATGCGAATTAAATTCCTTACAAATAATACCTTTATCTTCTAATATCATTTTCATTTTTTGATTAGATTTTAACCTGTCTGGATCATAACAACTATTCCAATATACAGCCGTTATATCTAATTGTTTTATGAGAGAAAGTATTTCTTCCTGTGTATTTCCTTTGCGGATTATTAAAGTAGAGCCCAATGCCTTAAGTTGCTTTTGGACATCCATTATAGCATGGCGTAACCACCACTTTGCCGCACTTCCTATTGAAAAAGTTTCATCTTGTACATATACCGGAAGAACCTCCCCGGACTGAACAGCCTCAAATAGAGCTGGGTTATCATATAAACGAAAATCTTTTTGAAACATAACGATAATTTTGTTTTGCATGGCTATCCCCTCTTACTCTTAAAACATAATAGATTCTTTATGTGAATAATCCTCTTTTTTACTTTTGCATTATTATATTAATAATTCTTTGTAATCGTAAACAAACGTTTCCATAGTTATTGGACTTCTATCTAGTAAATTCGATAAATCTGATGTGACTTTTTTAGCTAACCCTAATTTTGCAGTTGTATATATTCCAATCATAACCCAAATAAAGTCACTGTTAAGTCCCTTTTGAATCATTCTTTTTCTAAATTTAAATATACTTGGATTTGTATAAGTAATATCTTTATTTATTATTTTTGAAATAATAGCAGCAACTTCATAATATGTTAATGCCTCATTTCCCGTTAAAGAATAAGCTTTAAATTCATGTCCCTCTTCGGTTAATATTTTAGCTGCAACTTCTCCAATATCCCGTACATCTATAAAACTTGTTTCCCCTTTACCAGCAGGTACTTCAATTATTTTTTTATTTCTTAATTCATCACCATGTTGTGATAATAAATTTTGCATAAAAAAACTCGGTCTTAGGAATGTGTAAGGGATCCCAGAAGCCTTTATCATAGCTTCAATTTTAGCATGAGGTACTATCGGATTTTTTTCTACACCTAATAAAGATAAAAATACAATGTGTTTTATACCTATTTCTTTTGCGGCATCTACAACAGGCTGGAAATACTTTTTTGCATCAGCTAGATGTGGTGGTCTTATTAGAAAGATTTTAGTAACACCTGTTAAAGCCGCCTTTACAGATGAAGGATTTTCAAAATCAAAATACACTCCTTCAGTTTCTCTACTGCGCGTTGTGACTTTGAAAGTAGCATTTCTTTTTATTAGGCATTTTACAACCTCTTTTCCTACATTCCCTGTAGCACCTGTTACTAAAATCATTTTAATCACCCTTTATTTTTTTGTAAATTTTGAATCATACTTTGCAAAACTCGAACTGTATTTTCTACTTCCTCTTTAGGAATACTAGCTGTAGCATTTTTTATAACTTCATCGCTTACATTTTCTATCTCCTGTATTAATGTCTTAGCTTCATCTGTTAAAAATATTAAATGTGACCGTTTATCTTTAGGATTATGTTTTATAAGAATCCATTCTTTTTGCAATAATCTTTGTATAATCCCGGTTACTGTTGGACGGTCTGCTAAGAGCCTTTCAGCAATCATAGCTGGGGTGGTTCCATTTGGATAAAGAGATATATCCTTTAACACAGACCATTGCTGAGCTGTTATTTTATATTCTTTTAATTGATTTGATAATTCTGTTTTCGTCATTATACTTACCTTGTGTAATAAATAGCCTAAATTATTCATATAACCCCCAATATAGTTAGCACACTAATTATATAGTTAGTATACTAACTATAATGTGTAATTACAAACTTCAATTAATAGTTTATATATAAAAGATATATCAAATTCTTATTTTGTACTATTTCATATTATATTTAAAATCTTCTTTAATCCTGTTTTGCATGTATTGTACACTCTATATACAAAGGTTATTCCTTGCTGTTACTTTAAATAAGCATTTACAATTGTATCTAGCATAGGTATTTCTTATTGTCCGATTAGTCATATTTATTCTTAATTCTGCAAAATAAAAAAGAAAATGGAGCGAAAGATGAAAAAACAATTTGATAAACAATCAAACTTAAATACATTTATTGATTCAACAATCCTATGGACTTTTCAAAACCAAAATGCTATAAATACACTTTTGAATGAAGGTAAGCTTATAGCCAATCCTATTTTTGTTAGTAAAGAAGATTGCAAAGCATATAAATACATTGTAAGACACATGAAACAGAAAGGTATTGACTTTACTATAGATTTCCCCATTTGGGCATGGCATTCATGCAATGGTTACCAAAAGAAGCCTACTATTATTTATAAATGCTTTATTTAAGCATTTATATTAGTTACATAATGAAAATTCTTAAATAGTTTTTAAACATTTTTTAAAAGTTGTAATTCTACATGTATCGTAAGACTATTTCCATGACTTTCAGCCCATACTTTACCCTCATGCAATTCAATTGTGCGCTTTACAATTGCTAAACCAATTCCGGATCCGTGTATTTGACTCGACCGTGATTTATCAACTCGATAAAACTTCTCAAACATCTTGCTTAATTCTTGTGCTTCAAGATGATCTGTTTTATTTGTAATACAAATAAATGCCTTATCTTCTTCTTTTTTTAGTTCCACTATTACTGTTGAATTTGAAAAACTATATTTTTCAGTATTAGATAGTAAATTATCAAATACACGCACCAGTTTTTCTATATCTGCCCATACCCAAATATCCTTATTAATGATATTTAGTTTAACAATTAATTGCTGTTTTTCAAAAATCGGGATATACTCTCCTACTAGCTGACCTAACAAATTGCCCAATTCTACTTTTTCTTTTCTCAACTTAACATCAGGTAAAGATAATTTTGTGTATTCAAACAATTCATTAATGAGAGTTTTTAATTTTAATGTTAAATTATACGTATTTTGAATATACATTTCTAATTCTTCTTTATTTCGATATTGTTTTTCATTTACTAATGCTAAATATCCAATAATAGACGTTAAAGGGGTACGCAAATCATGAGAAATATTGGTAATAAATTCACTTTTACCTTTCTCAATTGCTCTCTCTTTCTCAAAACGCTCCCTTAATTGACTAGCCATCCAATTAATATTATAAGCTAAAGAAGATAATTCATCTTTTCCTTTAACACGTATGGAATGTTTCCAATCTTTTTTTACAATCTTTTGAATACCTCGTTCAATTTCTTTAATGTATCTTGTAATAGGGATCATAAACAGCAAAAATAAAAGGATGAAAATTAATATACTGCTCACCAAAGCAAGTAATAAATTTTGATTATATTGAGTTGGTGAGATTGTTTTATTCGAATTTGGAGATTGTACCATTACATATCCAATTCCATCTTGAAATGAAACTGGTGAAACAAACAATATGAACTTCTCAAACAAAGGATTTCTGACGTTTGGTGTAACATTTAATTTCTCCTGTAATAATTCCTGTGGGAGATTATCCTGCAATTGAAAATTATGTGAACGATAGATAATATGGCCTTTATAATCTAATACTAAAAACCTTAAATTTTCATTCTTCTTTTGGATAGATTGAATCATCGGTATAACTTGTTCTATATGCCCAGATTCCAAATTACGCTTTTGTATATCATTAGTTATCCCTATCGCTATTTCCCTTATTTCGGCTTCTTTTTCAATCTGTTGATTATAAGAAAGTAGATTTGCACTTTTCATTGCTATGAGAAAAAAAGTAACAACCGCAACGATGAAACAGAGCAAAAAAATTAAAATAAGCTTTATATTTAAGCGTGTAGAAAAGAATATATTATCCCTTAATTTCGTACGATCGATCATACTCTATAGCCAACTCCCCATACTGTTTTTAAATAAACAGGCTGACGAGGGTTTTCTTCAATTTTTTCCCGTATTTTAGTAATATGAACCATGACTGTATTATCTGATTTATAAAATGAATCTTCCCAGACCATCTCGTATATTTTTTCTACACTAAAAACCTTTCCTTTATTTCTCACTAATAAAGAAAGTATGTCAAATTCCTTTGGAGTTAACCTTACTTCTTCATTTCTAATGAAAACTTGTCTTGTCTCCTCGTCTACCTTAAGATGGCCTATTTCATGAATAAATTGTTTTACTTCTTCTGTTTGATAAACACGATATCTTCGTAATTGAGATTTAATTCTTGCCATTAATTCAAGTGGATTAAACGGTTTGGTAATGTAGTCTTCTGCCCCACTCATTAATCCCTGGATCTTATCTATATCCTCATCTTTAGCTGACAAAAAAATTATAGGCATTTGATACTGTTCTCTTATTTTTAAACAAGCCTCTATGCCATCCATTTTCGGTAACATAATATCTAAAATGATTAAATCAATTGTTGTATTTCTTAAAGTTTCTAAAGCTTCTATAGCATCCGATGCATCTATAATTTCATACCCTTCATTTTTTAAATAAATGGATACGATTTTTCTTATCTCTATATCATCATCTACAATCAAAATTTTTTCTTTCTGCATCATATTTTCTTCCTCTCTGACATCTCGTTCTATGCTGTAGTATTATACATTTAGTTTTACCTTACACGTATAAAGTGAAACTTTAATCAGCCCTCACCAATCGGTCTTTTACGGGAATCCCGCCCCCCACCTAACTTCTTTGCTTCCACTTAATTTTGAGATGTGGGTCTTACTACCCGTTAATGCGTGATAATACACTTTGCTTTTTTAAACATATTGAAGAAACCATCTGTTTTGCAAGTTGATTTGAACTGGGTAAAATAGCCCCCTACGATCCGAGGCCGCTTCACATACTCTTACATAAAACAAATAACATTCATAAATTCCTCTCCAATGTTAATTTAGAACATACAATCAATCTACTGAAAAAATCTTAATTTTCACCCTACAAAAATATTAAGATTTCTTAACATTGAATGGAGAATTTACATATTAAAAATGGACAGTTCCCTATACTATTAGACCTGTCCAAATTAACGTTTTTAATTTATGAATTAAAATATTATACTTTTCTTTATTTTATAATATCTGTCACTATAAACATTGATTTTCTATCTCTCTAAGTACATCATTTCCAATATTATCTATCTTTTCATTTTTTATAGTGTTATATAAACTCTGTAAAACTTTTAACTCTGTTCTTAAATGTAAAATGACACTAGATAATATATATAACTTAGCTACACTCTCTTTTCCACACTTCTCTTCATATACTTTTTGAAGGGTAGTAAGATATAACGTCAGTTGAGAAATTTTAGTTTTTAGCTGTTCTAGAATTAATTCTTCTTCCCCATATTGTGCAAAAAGTAGCGCTTCATATATAGGACGATGCATATCCTCTTTCTTTATCATTTGCTCTAATAATAAATGTTCAAATTCTTGTTTACCACTTTTAGTAATACCGTAAATAGTCCGTTCAGGACGTTGTTCATTACGAATAATATCAACAACCTCTATAAAACCCTTCTTTTCAAGTTGCTCAAATGTATAATATAAAGAGCCTTTAGTAATTTTTATATAATATTTCATTTCACTATTTTTTAAAAGTTGCTGGACTTCATACGGATGCCTATTTTTCTCCATAAGAAGACCCAGCATAAAAAGCTTTGTATTCATAACTCTCCACTCCTTAATAACCTATACCAATAGTATAAGCTAAAAATAAGTAAAGAATCTTTTTGTTTTATAAAATTTATAACTTCAAATTCACTTTATTATCCTTTGTACCAGCTTTGACATTCCCCATAAATAATATTGCCATAAACGAAACGATAATTGGAATTAAAGCTAATAGAAAAACAGTAGTAATGGAAGATGACATAGCAGCTATAACCTTTTCAAGAATAAAAGTAGGTATACTGGACCTTACATCTGAGCGAAATATTGCACTCGGATCACCTAGATTATTTAACATGCTGGAACCATGTTCTATTCCCTTAAAAGCATCCTTTAAGTTAGCTGTAAAGGTACTATTTTGAATGGAGCCAAAAATCGTTACTCCAATTGTCATACCTAGTGAACGAAAGAATGAATTTGTTGAAGTAGCTGAACCACGGAATCTCGGTTCCATATTATGAATAGAAACTGTGGGAAGCAAAGAGAACGAAAATCCAACTCCAAACCCCGTTATAATCATGTATATCGTTAAAAGTACACGGCTTGTTTGTGGATCCATCGTTCCTAACAAATACATACCTATCCCAAAGGATATTATAGATAATAACATCAAGTTGCGGTAACTAATTTTCGTTTGAAATATTCCACCAATTGCACTACCTACTACAGAACCTAACATCATTGGGGTTAAAATTAATCCAGCATTAGTTGCTGTTCCACCATATACAGCCTGAACAAAAATAGGAATAAATACTGTTAAAATAACAAATGTTGCTCCATAGAAAAACGTAATAATTTGTGATATTGCAAACTCCTTACGCTTAAACATCCAAAATGATATTATCGGATCTTTCACTTTTCTTTCTACCAATAGGAAGCCAACAAAAAATACAATAAACGATGCAAATAACCCAATGATTTGTATCGAATCCCACTTAAATTCTTTTCCTCCCAATTCTAAAGCGAACATTAAGCTAATTACTGCTATGACGAGTGTTATCGCCCCCCACCAATCAATATTTTGCTTAGTAGGTGGATTATTTTCTTTATAAGCTTTTAAAATAAAAATTAATGACATTAGACCAATTGGAATATTGACGTAAAAAATCCAATGCCAACTTATATTTTCTGTTATATACGCACCTAATAAAGGTCCTAATACACTTGAAGAACCAAATACGGCCCCTAATAACCCAGTCATTTTCCCTCTTTTTTCAATAGGAAAAATATCAAATACAATGGTAAAGGCGATTGGCATCAGTGCCCCCCCACCTATACCTTGAATTGCACGATAAATACTTAGCTGAACAATACTTTGCGCAGTACCACATAATGCAGAACCAATTAAGAAGATTAATAAACCAAAAATATAAAACCTCTTTCTACCATACATATCAGATAATTTCCCGAAAATAGGCATACCCGCCATAACTGCAACCATATAAGCAGAAGTAACCCAGATGAATTTATCCAATCCCCCCAAATCTGAGACAATTGTACCAATTGAAGTGGCAACAATTGTATTATCCATTGCAGCCATTAAAATACCTAGCATTAACCCAGCTATCACTAAGCGTAAGTTGCTCTCTTTTGCAACCATACCTCTTTCCTCCTTTTTTCACACTCAACAAAATAAATAGTCTAATTAAACTATATACTCATTATAGTCTAATTAGACTATTTTTCAATAAATCATTAAAAAAAAAAATAAATCCCCCCAAATATATTGGAGAGATTATAATTGTAGAATTGCTTCCTATATAAAGTAATTAAAACCGTAAAAACTATTACTTTTTTATACTACCTTGATTTTGCATACATGTAGCTTACTCATTTAGTTTTGGTCTAGTTTGTAAATATAAATTCAAATCCGGACTTGAACCGTTAATAATTATATCTCGAACAATTTTAGAAAACACCATACTATATACTAATCCATTATCTCCATACGCATAGATAAAGTGACAATTTGGAAACTCTTCATACATTCCAATTATAGGTAAACCATCATGAGTACCACCATAAAAAGCACTTAAATAAAATTCAGGTTCAACTGTTATATTGGGAAAGAGCTTATTAAATTCATTTACTAATTTCTCTTTTTTATGGATTAATTTTGAATCTCTTTCTTGAGCAATGTTTGTATCTTCATCTAACCCACCTATAATAATCCTGTTATCTGCAGTAGTTCTCATATAAATATATGGTCTCGCAGTTTCCCAAATGAGAGTACGTTTATACCAAGAAGATAAATCTTCTACAGGATTAGTAACAACTGCATATGAGCTAATCAGTGTAGCGTTCTTTTCCTTTTTAAATTCTAAGCCTTCATATCCTGCAGCCACAATTACTTTATTGGCAGTAATAGAATTGCCCCCCTTTGTATAAAAGATAGCACATTCTTTCTCTAACTTTTTGCCAACAATCTCTGTATCTTCATAAATTTGAACTCCTTTATTAGAAGCTTGTTCTAATAAACTATGTGTAAATTTATAAGGATTTATTTCACCATCATTATACGTATAAATAGCTGCACGTTTTTTAAATGGATATCTCTGTCCAATTTGTTCCTCTGATAGCCAAGTCGCTTTAAAATCATGCTTATGTAAATAATACAGTTCTTTTTCTAATTTCTTTATATCCTCTTCATAACTTGCATAATATAAACTGTCACGTCGTTTAAAATCAGAGCAATAAGGCAAGTTTTGATCAGCATATTCAATATCATTAATAGCTTGTTCACACAATTTCATATGCTTAACTGCATACTCTTCTCCAAATGTATTTACAAGTTCAAAAAACATCTTGTCACCTAAATATTGAATAAGTGCTGTATTTGTAAGGTTACTCCCGTGTCCTACCTTTCTTTTATCAACGACAACAATATTTAGATCTGATTCACTCAAATAGTATGCTGATTGAGCACCTGAACTTCCTGCTCCTATTATTAGTACGTCACATTTTATATCTTCTTCCAACCGAGGATAAGAAGGTGTATTAGAAAAAGTTGTGTTCCAATATAATTTCCCTTTCTGTAAATCCATTTAAAGTGCACCGTCCTAAATAAAATAGTTATATCCCCATCTGTATCTCCAAATCATTCTTACTATATACTTCTTATCAAATTTATTTTTGCTACCATTAGATTATTAGTGCAATATTTTGTTCACCCATATATGGTATTAAACTAAGCTTATAAAAAGTTAATAGTATATATATTATTTATTTTCATTTAGAAATTTAAGAACTTGGTTAAAAGCTTCTTCACCTGCTGGAGTGTTCATTTTAAATTGAAATTCATGTGCTAACTCGCCAGAGATATTTTTATCAAAGAAAAGTGTATCTACAGGTACTCCTTTATTTTGTAAAGTAGAAGCTAATGCTTTACCTTGCTCTTCAAATGATGCAGTATTTCCATCTGTGATGAACGTTGGTGGGTAATCTTTTGTAACGTGTTTATAAATAGAGGCGATTTCCATTTCAGGTAATGTTTCAAATTTCTTTTTCCCAAAGTAAGCCCAGCCAGTAGTACGCATAAAGTCTTGCACTTCTTTGGATGTTTCCATTTTAGCTAATGCAGGCATATTATACGGGCCGCAAAATAGCAATATACCTTTAATTGTAGAAGGAGCAACAACAGCGTCAATCCCGGTTAATTTCGCATAATCTGGAGATGTTTGAATAGTAACAAATTGTCCAGATATTTGCGCTCCCGCAGAATCTCCTGCAAAATATAGGTCATCTAGTTTTACATTATATTTCTTTGCATTTGCTTTTATATATTCATAAGCCTCACCAAGTTGTAGTACTGGTGTAGGATACTTTCTTTTAGGAGCAAGAGCGTAATTTATATTTATCACTGTATAACCACGAGCAGCTAATTCTACTGCATAACCAGTAATGTCTGATTTATCTCCACCTACAAATCCACCCCCGTGCACCCAAAAAATAACAGGTGTTTTCCCTATAAAATTTTTGGGATAAATAATGTCTAATGTACCATCAGGAAATTTAGAATTATAATTGATATCTTTAACAATTCGTGTCTCTTTTAGAGCGTTTTTATAATTATTAGATTGAACAAACATTCCACCTTCAAATGCTTTTTTTATGAGAAACGCTTTCGGAATAGGTGAAACATTCCAAAAAACAACCCCCGCAATAATCAATCCGAAAACAATAAAAAGAGTTAGCAACATTCTTTTTTTCCATATCACTTTAGGGTTTAACTGTTTTATTCTCATAATTAAAGAATCTCCATTCTTTTTAGTAATAATCTTGAAATAAATCACAACATAAATTTTTATTTTCCGCCTGCTAATCCGTCCTTAAAATTTTATGCAAAAAGTTATATATTTTTATTATGTACATATTAGGTATCTCCTATAAAACACATTAAAAATTCAAACAAAAAGAGCAAAAGATCCCCATTTATAGAAGATTTCTTTTGCTCTTTGTAAAGGACACAAGTCCAAATAAAAGTTGCTTATCTATCGATAACTTACACATAAAAATCCATTTGTTTCAGTACTTTATTAGCAGAAACTTTAACAACCATTTCTTTTTCACCTGTTCTATCAATCCTGAAACCATGAACTTCAATATCAGAAGGTACTAATGGATGATGACGGATCATATCTATACTCTTTTCAATATTTTCACTAACATTTTTTTGTCCACTCAGCCATTGATTAAGGCTACCACTTGAAAATTCAGGCATGCAATTTTTAAAGAGATAGTCTAATTCTATATTATCTTTTATGAAATCACGTTGAGTTTGTAGATTAACTGAAGAAGTTTCTTTATCCTCTATTCCGACAACAAAAATTTCTTTAACATTTTCTTGATAAATAGCAATAATAATAGATCTCATTATATCTCCATAAGGATGTACAATTACAGAATCATAGCTGTGTATAGTCAACATGTTTTCTTGTTGAATGTTAGTTACTTGTTGGATACTAGGCTCTATTCCGTGTTCAATGTCTGTTAATAATAAAACTTTTTTATTCTTTGAATTCATATGGAGCACTCCTTCTTCATTATTGTATTTATGAAACTTTTAAGCTAGTAACAATAATAATTGTTACCAGTTTTTCCAGCTTCCCTCTGGATCAACACTTGCAAGTCTAACCCATCCATTTTGAACTTTTTCTCGAAATGTGAAATCATTATTTAACAAACGTTCTATATATTCAATAGGTGCTTGAATGACAATTAGTAAACGAAGTGGTGAATGATACGTCTCACTATCTGACTGCATAACGGATTGCCAAGGTAAGCCTGGCAACAGGTCACTAGCATTCCCTTGCATAACACCGAGACCCGCCGTTACGGTTTGGGTTGTTTTATTTCCACTACCATAATAGTGAGGAGCTACAGTTGATGCGTAATATTGTAGATTTATCCACTGCGCAACTGTTCCTGGTCCTGCAATAATATTAGCTAATATATCTCCACTTTCATCCTGTTTCCAATCATAATTATGAAGGAAAGCCCTACCTTCTAAGTCACAATCTTGAGTTAATTCACGCTTTCCGATAATAAAAGATGCATTACGCGCTAATCCCCATTCTGGACGTATTTCACTCCAATCTTCTGCAAATCGATGCGCCTCTTTACTCGGATTTTTTATTTTCGTTTTAAAATTAGGTAATTGAGTTAAACGTTCTCTATTTGCATGTTGGCTCACATTTGGCATAATCGTCTCGATACAATCAAACGCTTCTTGCGCAGTTTTCGAAAGTTCTGGGACGTAAATCCATTCCAATTCGTCCACTGTTGTTTTATGTTCAGCTGCTGCAAAAATGGTATCCTCAGGAATGTTAATGCCTTCAGCAGACAACGCCTCTCTTACTTCTGGAAGATTACATAAAGTAGCGAAAACTCTTGCATTGAATCCCCCTGCTGCGCCTCCACAAGCACCACACTCAAGTGCTGCCGCATAAGGATTGTTCGTACTTTGACTACTATGTCCACACATTACAACTAAAGGAGCAAATTTTTCTGTCAGTCCCACCATTTTTAAAGTTTGACGCACATAGTTCACTTTTTCTTCTTTCGTAAAACCGATAGGTATCTCACCTTTTGTGTCATGAACATAATTAAGCGAGAATGTTGTATCAGGTTTTTGTAACATAGTTTTACGAAGTTTACGAATGAAACCACCAACTCCTCTTGGGACAAAGCTTCTTGTCACCATCTGTAGACCAAGTAAAGGACCACTTAACTCAGGTAGCGCCATACTTGTCAGTACGTTCTGTTTCATCGTTTTAAATGTATAACGCACCGAACTGCCTACCCTCTTACGTTGCTCATAAGATTTAAATTCATTTTCATCTGTAAGCTCTTTTATTTGATGCTTCGGTTTCAGTATAACTGGCAAAGAAGGATGGCTGTCATTACTACCTAGTTCACTAGTCGCAATTGGTAACCCAAAGAAACCAGCTATTCCAAACGTTTCAAACGGACCTAGTTTTTCTAAGTGGCGACGAAACGGTTCTGAACGTACATCAATACAAAATGCTAATTGAGCTAATACACGCTTTTTATCATTGGTTGCACGTTGTTTAGAAGCAATCTTCTCTCTTAATTGCTCTGCATGCGTTTGTTCCCAAGCTTCCAGCCAAAGTTTCCTGCGAATATTTTCATCAAAACGATATGCAAATGCTAACAATTCGCTTTGTTCAGCTGCAGACATTTGTGACCATTCCCGTGTTGAAATATTCCCCCAATAGATCCAAGAAGCTATAAGTGGGACGATCGAAACTTTTTTCTCAACCTTTTGATTTTTTAAAGGTAAATAAGGTTTTGCAATAGCCAGCTCCATAGAAATTCGAACTGCTAAATATTCTATTAAAAGCCCCTGTTCCTGAATTGATTGTTGTGAGCGCCATCGTATCATTCCTGCCCACCCAGGTAAAGAAAGTAAGTGCCCTTCAAGATAAGCTTGTATGTTAGATTCAGAAATTCCTAGTTCAAATAACGCTCTCGCTAAAGCTACTTCGGCATCTTGTGGCCAATCTTTTAAAACTTTACGCTCATTTTTACTGAGCGCTGGATCAAATGTAATAAGGTGTTGCCATGCACGATAAAAACCTTTCTCTCGATTTGGCATCGTCCAACTTGATCCGGAGTCATCAAGATATAATTTACACCATTTAATGATATGATAATTAAGAATATCAGATAGGTTTTCACTATTTTGATTCTCTATAAGCGAACTTATTGGCTGCATAACAGAGGCTTTCATACTCCCTGTATTTATATAACTCATTTCGTCTGCCAGTTTATTTAATTCTGGCGATGATAATAGACTAGAAGGTAATTTTTCTAACTTTAAAGCCGCTTGGCAAAATCCCTCTACTTTCTCTCGCGGAATATGAAAAGATTGTGAATCCAGCCAACGAGACAAACTACTTTGTAAAAATGATTCCTCAATCTCACCTTTCGCTTTTGCCGAATGAATCATGGAAGTACTAGGATACATATCCACATTACGAGCTTCTTTTAGCCAATTTGCGACTTGTTCAAATGATTGCTTTTCAAGTCCCATCCAAGGGTGGTGAGCTGCAAACGTAGAGATAGGCCAAAGTGGTGCAATAACTCGGCCAGCAGATGCAACTAAATCATTTATATTATTTTCTTGCATATCAATGTTTGTATCTTTCTTTAATATTGACGATATGCTCATCACGAATTACCTCCCTTTGATACATAATGTTTCAGATAGCTTGGGTGACTTTCTACTGATTTTCTTCTCGCCTCACCTACTCGAACTAACCAAAGATAAAGTACAGCGAATAAAGTAGAAGATTGATGACGAGTAACGAAAGTACTAGTAACACTACTAAATAGTAAAATACATATAACAAAGATAACGGCTGGAGCTGAAGGTTGAACACTTTGATAAATATCAGTATGCAACCATTTATAAAGAGAATTATGAACGGTAAAGTAAATGAGAGAAAATCCAATCAAAACAATTACGCCAGCAATTCGTCCCATTCTTCCCTCTCCAAAAACAACAAGCTGTTTCCATGAAAAGTATAGTGACCAGCCTAAGATTAACGCACTAACTAGTTGATACCCCTCTCCAGAAGTCATAAACCAGAAAGTAATTGCTATAAATAATCCTAAAACACGCCCGACTATAATCCATAAATTGGACATCTTTTCATTAGACTGATTCACTACCCCAAAACGTTGCACTGAAGAACCAGCTTGTAAAAACAGTGTAGCTTTAAACAAACCATGTAAAATTAAATGAATAACAGCCGCTAAATAGGCGCCTAATGCACATTGAATAAGCATAAATCCCATTTGTGCAATAGTTGAACCTACTAGCTGACGTTTATAATCAACTTGGACTAAACTAATTCCTGTACCTATCAAGACAGAAATACTAGAGAAAATAAGTAAAATGATTTGTGCAATATCATCATGAAAAAGAGGTGAAAATCTAGTTAACATGATACCGCCAGCATTTACTAAACCCGCATGCATAATAGCAGAAACAGGAGTTGGAGCAACAGCGGACTCAATTAACCATCTTTGAAAAGGCCATTGTGCTGCTGGAATCATCACCGCTAATATAATTAATAAGTTAATTCCTGTTCTCTCCAATGTTCCATGTAGCGCTACATTTTCATTCGTTAAAACTGATGTTAATTGCCACTGTCCAGTTACTTGAAAAAGCCAAATGATAGCTGATAGCAACGCAATCCAACTTATTGTAAATAAATAGCCAGAGATTTTAGTTGCTTCACTAACTACTTTCCACCCTTTATTTAGCCCTATGAGTAGAACCAATCCTATAAGCGTTGCTCCCCAACAAATGATCATGAAACGAAGATCGTCACTTAACCATGCAACCGAAGATACACCTGTAGTAAATGTAAAAAGTGCAAAGTATTTTCGATATGAGCGGTCTCCCATTAAGTAACGTACAGAAAAACGCTGAATGATTAAACCAATTGTAAGAACAAAGAAAGCCATTAACCAAGCTAAAGTATCTAGATGCCAAGGCCCCACAACTCTATCTCCATTGTTATTAACAAGTGCGAGTAAAGAAATCAATGAAGGCAAAGCAGCGATACCAATATGGATATGAACAAAACGTAAAGGCATCCTTGCATGTAAAAACAATAATCCACTTAGCCAAGAAGCACTAAGCGCCATAAAAAATAATGTTAACAGTGTTGATGAACTCAGCGAAATTAACATGTTAAATACTCCCTTCTAAGCGAAAATAACCTATAAAAATTCCTTTTAATTAAGATAATTTTTTAAATTTCAATTTTCATTCACTCTTTTTAGTGCATCGTTTTTTCCCATAAAAAAAACCGACAACTTCCATAATTCAATGATTTTATATCATCATTGAATTATGGAGATTGTCGGTTTCCCTTCAACTAACTTCAATAAAGTTTTTTGAAGAGCTCCCATTTTATAGAGGATAATAATGTATGTATTACTCCTGTTAAAAAGAAATGTATATTTCTGATCTCCTAGATTATGCAATCAATATATCAATTTATGTTATACGCTATCTTTTAATTAAGAAACTTTTTCATTTAGTCAATATTACATATTAAAAAAATGCTAAAGCCTTAATTATAGCAAGCTGTTAAAATGAGCATCTATCAATTTTTTAAAACAATTATAAGATAAACCATATTAAGCAGTTTGTCAATTTATTTATCCGTTTTTTAAGAGTTATTAGAATTAAGATTTATTATACCTAAATAACTTCAAGTTTTTAATTATTAGCCTGTTAATAAAGTGCAAAACTTGTAGGTTTCTTAATCCTTCCACTAACCTTAAGGTATTTTTAAAATTTCTCCTCAAGATTATGAAGCAATTTAAAAATCATTACTCGTTCGCCTGTACGGGAGCTTATATCCGTATGAAAGCTCTTCACTTTCTCTCCAGTTAATTCTAGTATAATCTCTTTCAGATCATCAATTCCAGATTCAACTAGCTCCGAACGATTCTTCTTTATCGTTAACATACCGTCTTTTGTTTCGCAAACACTATATTCAGCCGGCGTTAAAACACCTTGTAAATTTACGATAATCATATCCCGTAATATATCTGTCTTAACGGATATAGACCCGCGTCCTAGGTAGTCCTTTTCCCAGTGAGTAATTGCTTTGCTTATCTCTGATTCAATAGAGCCTTTTGAGCTTTTCATCTATGTATCCTCCTTCAATAAAATAAATTTACAATAACAATATAATAATCCGGATTAATTTTATTTTCAATTCCTAAGTAGAAATTATAGCAATTACAAAAAAGAACTCTTATAAAGTGAAACTTTAATCAGCCCTCACCAATCGGACTTTTATGGGCAGTTGATCCCCTACCTAACTTCTTTGCTTTCTCTGAATTTTGAGGTAGGGGTCTTACTACCCATTAAAGTGGGATAAATTTACGAGTCCTTTTTATATTGTTTCAATCAATCTTTTAATTGTTGTAGGTGGATTTTTTCATGTCTCCTTTAATATCTTTACAAAATACAGTTAAGTGCATAAACAAAAAGAAAAGCAAATGACCTTAATTATTAGATCACTTGCTTTTCTTCCATCATATACTTTCTAAACAACTCTATAAACCATTCTAATTACTTGCCTTACTTTCAAGTTTTTGAGTTGCCACTTTTTTAGGCATGAAACATGCAAAGATTAATGCTACGAAAGATAAAAATAACATGAATAGATACGCATCGCTTGAGCCGAAAATAGAGGATAATTTCGCTAGTTGAATAGCTGTAATGTTTCCATTTTCTAAAGATAACTCTGAAGCGTGTGAAGTTGCTTGAGTTGTATATATAGTAATAACAACAGCTGTTCCAATAGCACCAGCTAATTGACGAACCGTATTATTTACGGCTGAACCATGTGAACCTAATTCTCTAGGTAAAGCATTTAGTCCTGCTGTATTTAAAGGCATTGAAATGAAACTTAACCCAATCCGTAAAAGAATAGTACGCACCATTACATACATATACGTTGTGGATTCAGTTAAATCAATTACCCCCCACATCGAAATAATGATAAATACTAACCCTGTAATAAAGAGTGGTTTTGCTCCGTATTTATCATACATTTTACCTGTAATTGGTGATAAGAATGCATTAATGACCGCTCCAGGTAATAGAAGTAAACCTGATTCAAATGCAGTAAATCCTCTTCCGTTTTGTAAGTAAATCGGTAAAAGAATTAAATCAGCATACATAATCATCGTGATAAGTACATTGATCACTGATGTAAGAGTAAAAATTTTATACTTAAATACGGATAAATTTAATAATGGATCGTTAGACTTTATTTGACGTAAGCAAAATAGCGTTGTAACAAGTACCCCGGTAATAATTGTCGTAATAACAATCGGGTGATCCCATCCCTTACTTCCTGCACTACTGAATCCAAATAAAACACAACCAAAGCCAATCGTTGATAAAATGACACTTACAATATCCAATCTTGCTTTTGTCGTATCTGCAACGTTCATTAAATATTTTAGCGCAAGAATAATGACGATGAATACAAATGGAGCTAATCCAATAAATAACCATCTCCATGATACATATTCAATGATAAAACCAGATAACGTTGGAGCAATGGCTGGCGCAAAAATCATAGCAAAGCCGATAGTTCCCATAACACTCCCGCGCTTTTCACTAGGATATAAATATAAAATAACTGTCATCATGAGCGGCATAATAATTCCTGCCCCAATTGCTTGAATCATTCTTCCTGTTAATAACATGCCAAAATTGATGGCACCGGCACATAGTAATGTTCCGATCAATAAAAAAATCATTGAGCTAATAAATAATTGCCTCGTTGTAAAACGTTTCATTAAAAATGCCGTAATTGGCACTAAAACACCGTTTACGAGCATAAAACCTGTTGCTAACCATTGTACAGTTGTAGCTGTAACATCAAATACTTCCATTAATTTACTCATTGCCACATTAAGTAACGTCTGGTTTAATGTTGATAAAAAACATCCAGCAATTAGTACAAGTAATAAAATTTTCTTATTTTTTTCTGTTATTCCCTTCTCCATTTGTAAACTCCCTTTTTCTATAGTTGCATTATCGACACAGTGTCGATAAAATTCATAGTAACAAAGATACATATTCCTGACCATGAACAATTTTGTTAAAAATGTTCATTAATCGACATTGAAAATATGCTATGTCGAGAAAGTCAAAGAAAAATCTATAAAGGAGTTTCAAAATGTCTACATCTAAAAAAGAGGATCCTCGTACACTTCGTTCAAGAGAAATGTTTAAAAATGCCGTCTATTCCCTTTTACAAGAGGAATCCACTATTTCAAATTTAACAGTCCAGAAAATTGCAAACGAAGCTGGATTAAATCGGACAACATTTTACTTACACTATCAAGATATTCAGGATTTACTCATGCAACTCACTGATGAAATTTTAAACGAACTTTCTAATAAAATTACCGCTTTAATACACGTAAGCAATTTATCAGAAAAACAACAGCTAACACAATTGCTTGATTATTTATATATTCATCGAAATTATTTATCTGTTTTATTTAATATGAATCATTTTGAGGAACAATTATTTCTATTAATAAAGAAATTAGTAGAAACGCGCAGAAATAATAGTGAGACAGAGCTACCCGAAGATTATGTTGCCATTGAGATTAAAACCGCTTCATTGGTAGGAATCATTATGTGGTGGATAAAAAACGGACTTCATTTTAGTTCAGATTATATTACAAACCAAATTTATTTCATGTACAGAGGACAATGATTGCAGGCTATTTACTAATAGAATGAGGTTAGAGCATATGAGCCCTATTTCGCTACGGAGAAAAACGCGAATTTCGTATGCTAAGAGAATTTGACTAAAAAAAGTGCCCCTCGATTGTTAGACTTTGTTTAGCAATCAGGGTGCACTTCACATGTAATATAAGCTTTTTATCTGTTGGCAGTTTGTTTGATCAATTCACTTTTACTATCTCTTTGCAGCATAATTCTCCCCACCGCTATAAGAATGGTAATAATTGAAGTGCAAAGAAGAATATTCATATCGTGTGATAGATTTCCCCCACCAAAAATTATTGTTTGATATCCGTCAGCTACATAAGTTCCAGGGAAAAGAGAACCGACAATTTGGTAAAAATTGGATAGCAACACTTTTGGAACAATTACTCCACAAGTAACTAATTGTACTGACAGCGATATGATATTAAACATCATACCAGCAGGACCAAATAGAACGATAAACATTTGCGTTACGCTTAAAAAAGAGAAAAAGACAAGAGTTTGGAAGATCCATGTTTCAAACAAGCTTGTATTCAATTTAACATTAAATAAGGTCATTAATAATAACGTGATAATAGCTAAAATAACAGATACGACAATGGTAATAACTTGTCTTGATAAAAATATAGACCCTTTTCCGTGCGTGTTTTTTAATATTGTTGCAACAATATTAAGATTTAAACTCATAAGCATCGCTCCAACCCATGAAGCAAGAACAATTAAAAATGGAATCATAGTTGCTGCAAAGCCATCTGTATTGTTTGTTTTTTCGACAGATGATTGCACAGAATCAATGTTTAATGAACTCATAGCTTTCGTAATGTTTTCTGATAACTTTTGGACCAATTCTTCTGACGGCATCACTGTACTTAGTTCGTTAGATAGGTTAGATGAAATAAGCTTTTGTTTATACGCATATACATTTTTATTAACTGTTTGCGTAATATCCTTTGCCGCGCCTTCCATAATCTGTTTTGCCAAAGATGAGTTTGCTTGATTGATGAAATAGTTAATCTCTGTAGTATTATTTTCTTTCAATAGACTTGAGAAATTTGCAGGAATTTGAATAACCATATCTAAGTTCCTGTTATCCATATCTTTTTGGGCGTGCGTTACCGAGCTATAGCTTTTAACTTTAAAGGGCAGATTTTCCTTCAAGTTTTTTTCAATATTGGCTCCCATTTCATTATCTTCATTAACTAACCCAATTTTTAATTGGTTTATCCGATCAGTAACACCATCGTATGCAGTCATCCACACACAAAAGAAAATTAACAGAAAGGCAAATGCTGTTGCAATTCCAATGAATGTTGGGGGGAATTTAAAGAAATTTTTTAAAGTTTTCATTGTCGTACTCCTTGTTGTTTTATTATAGCAAGTACTTACTTGCATCTGGTGTAAAAAAAGACCTAGGGAGTTAGCCCCCTAGAAAATAGTTGGACACTATGTTTTAGAAAAATCTCTTTTGAATTTGAAAATAAATTGTCCCCGAAGCGTGAGTTAGAAAGAAAGTAACCGAAATTCATCCAAATAAAGTTCATCGCCTGAGCTTCCATATCAGTTTCAATAAGCTTTCCCTTTTCTCTCATCTCAATAAAATATGAAACCAAATTATCTTTTAATTGTTTAGGAATTAATGCAATTTTTTCTTTAAGCTCTGGGAACATTTCAGCTTCCTGAAAACTAATCAAAATTAAATCCTTTAACTTTTCTATATATGCAAGATATCCTTCTGCAATAGATAGCAAGTCATCTTCAAGATTCCAAGTCATCTCTCCAGGCATTAATTTATTCAATTCCATATCACGCGATAAAGATTCGACAGCTTTTTCCATAATATTCTTTTTGCTTCCGAAATTCCGAAAGATCGTTACTTCGTTTACGCCCGCTAATTCCGAAATCGAGCGAGTCGTCGTTCCCTTATAGCCATGAGTACGAAATAGTTCTAAAAAAGCCTCAATAATACGTTCTGATGTATTTGTCATTTCATTCACGTTTCATCCAACTTTCACATAATCTTTATCCAAACCCGAATGCAAGTCGTTACTTGCACAAGTAGAATAAACCTTTTTGATTAAAAAGTCAACTTTATAAAAAAAGCCGATTTCTTTATCGTATAGGAAATCGAATTTTGCTTAATTATTGATTTAGTAATAAAAACACCTTTTAAAATAACTATGTTTATACTATAGACGTTGATCTTTTTGGAAGTTTAGACGAAAATGATCCTCGTCATTATATACACCAAATTCATACCCTTTCTCTTTATAAAATTTAATAATTTCAGGAAGAGCTTGTAATGTTTGCGCCTTTTCATGCATTAAAACAACTTCTACTTCTTCTGTTGTCTGTTTCTTTACATTATCGATAATCTGAGTTGGATTATCTTTTAATTTCCAATCATTTGAGTCTATTGTCCAATCCCAAACTTTTATTGCTGCTTCTACAATTTGGTTACGAATTTCCTCGCCCTTTAATCCTGGTGCAGATCCATATGGCGGACGAACTAATTTAGGAGTTGTACCCGTAATATTATGGATAAGAGCTAACGTTTCTTTCATCTCCGGTACAAATTGTCCTTTTTTGTATAACTTATCACTATTATGTGTCATACTATGAGCACCAATATAATGCCCTTCTTTTACTGCTCGCTTTACGTTTTCCTGAAAACCTGTATTTTGTAAATTGCTACCTTGCATAAAAAATGTCGAGGCGACATTTTGCTCTTTTAGTACATCTAAAAATTTCCCAGTTAGTTCGCTAGGACCATCATCGAATGTTAAATAAACAACCTTTCCCACCGGTTTTCCATCAGGTCTTTTCTGTTTTGCTGGTGGTGTTTCTTTTTTCTTTTCTTGTTGTTGCGTGTTAACTTGATTACTACTTTCGTTAGCTATTCCCTTCGCTGGGATAGAGTTCCATTTTCCAATTAAAAAGAAGGTGAAAAAGGTCGTTGCTAAAACAACTCCTAAAGATATGATTGCCTTCGTTACTACACTTGTTTTTTTCTTACTTTTCGATTCTTTCATGATTTTCCGATCCTTTCCCTATTAATTTTCATTATTTATAAGGCTGAGCCTTTATTCGACTGAATCATTCGTTTCAACCGGTGTTTACAATAAATAGATTAATAGAGAGAGGTAAAGATAAAATGCAGATAGTGTCGAAATCAGTTAAAGAATAAGGTTAAGTTAATTCTTAAATTTGAAAACTGGATATACACCCAAAATAAAAAATACTATTCTTTCTAATTAAGATTTAGAAAGAATAGTATTTTTCTATTTACCTATTTTATTACATCGTAAAATAATTAATAATGCCATCCACAATACCTTGTTGCGATTTTGCTTGGAATTCTTCTGAATTCATTCTTTTTTCATCACTCGCATTAGATGTAAACCCTAATTCAATTAAGATAGCCGGAGAAGGATTTTCTCGTAAGACAAGAAAATCACTTCCATGAATGCCTCTATCACGGCTGTCTATATTTTGATCAAAAATAGCTTCTTGTACGGTCTTAGCTAACTTTTTATCTTTCCTTTTATTAGATCCAAAATGAGTTGTTATTCCTTTTACATTTGTATCCTCAAAAGCATCATGATGAATGCTAATATAAAGATCCGCCGCATGGTCTTTCGCTACTTTGACACGTGCTTGTAATTCTTCCTTTTGCTTTGTTTCTGGAAGTAAGCTCGTATCTTTTTCACGTGTTAATATAACTTTTGCATCCGTTCTTTCTTCTAATTCTTTCTTTATATTTTGTGCTACTTTTAAATTAAGCTCTTTTTCAATCGTTCCTAATTTCTTTCCTTTCGTCCCTCTATCTCCTCCACCATGCCCTGGATCAATTACAATAGTTTTTCCTTTTAATCGTAAATCCTCTTTTGATATGTTTTTGTGCCCTTTAGCATGTATGAAACTAACGCCTGTACCCATTATTATTATAATAAGCAAAAGCAATATCGCTCTTTTTTTCATTTTAACAATCTCCTTATCAACTTTTCATTCTCTTTCTAATGAAAATAGTAATGAATGCTGATAAAGATAAAATGCAGATAGTGTCGATTTTGTTTAAAAATAATAAAAACGTGTAGAAAAAATTCTACACGTTTTTATTTAAATAGAAATAAAATAATACTCCATCTTCTGTATTTGAAACACCATATTCCGCATCATGTAGCTCTAATATATTTTTTGAAATAGCAAGTCCCAATCCTGTTCCACCTTTTGAACGTTGACGAGACGTATCCCCTCGATAGAAACGATCCCATATTTTCTCTAAATGTTCTGGCGCGATATGAGCCCCTTTATTTTCTACACATACTTTTACACGTTCATTCTCTTCTATTGTAGAAATAATAATATTCTCCTGTTCTGGTGTGTAACGAATCGCATTTGTAATAAAGTTCGTTATAACTTGTTCTATGCGATGCTGGTTTGCAACAACTTCAATTTTAGAAAGTTGTTTATGAACATATAATTGCTTAGCTGTTATATCCGAGGTTAATTGCTCACATATGTAATCGATCATTTCATCAATATGGAAAACATCCATTTCCATTTTATATGTACCAGATTCGAATTTCGCTAACTCCAGCATATCAATAATGAGCATATCCATTTTATCTACTTCTTTTGACATTGCTTTAAAGTAATACTCCTTTTTATTACTAGCAACACCATCCTCTAAAATTGAAATACAGCTCTTCATAATACTTAAAGGTGTTTTTAACTCATGTGAAACACCAGCGATAAATTCTTTACGTGTATTCTCTAATTGCTTTTCTTTTTCTATATCTTGCTGCAATTGATGAATATACGAATGCAAAGCTTTAGAAAGTGTATTAATATTTTGTGATAAATCACCTATTTCATCCTTTGTAGTAATAGGTATCGTCTCAGAGAAATCTAAACCCGCGATTTTTTTTGTAGTATCATTTATTTGTAATAATGGCTTGGCGATTTTTTTTGAGTAATAGAACGATATCAAAACAATTAAAATCAATACAAAGATAATTAAATATACATAATAATCCTTTATCATTTGTATCGCTTCATCAACTGGTTGCAATGATGTCATAGCAAATATATAGTTTGTCTTACCCCCCGCGTCTTTTGTTGGCTTGATTAAAACTTTATATTTAATATCATTTTCTTCGTAATCCATTATTTCTGTAGAAGTAACATCATTAGATTTTTGATTCAATAATAAATCAACCTGAAATTGTTTTATTCTATCTATAAGCACACGATTTCCATATATAAAGTTCGTTCCTACAGTCCCCTCCGGTAATTGCACGTTTTGAATGCTTCCCGCTAAATATAATTGTGAACTTTCTTTTGAAGATACGGCTTTTGGCCCATACAACCTTTCTGACAGTTGCTTGTTCTCTAGCCCAACATTCTTCTCTTTTATTGTTAACATCGCAGGGACTACTATATCCCCCTTCTGTACTCCGTCGATAATAATATGACTCCCTTGTTCTAAACTATATTTCATCCTCTGTATATCTTCTAAATTGATAAAACTATACAACGGTATGTGAATGGAACGTTCAGAAAATATCTTATTTTCGTTTGGGTCTAATTGAATTTCTATAGAAAAATCATTTGCATATTTTATATTACCTACACTATCTAACGTTGTAATCCATGTCGCATTCTCTTGATAGAAATTTTGTTCTAATTCTTGAATTACTTTCGCATCATCTCCAGCTTTTATATATGCTTTTTCAAAGGATTGAATATTTGTTTTAATATCATTAACTTTTCGATTTGCGTAGTATTGCTTAAAAAATATAGTTTGTCCAATAAAAATAGTTACTAAAATAAGTGTGCATAATGCTGTTGTTAACATAAATAACTTTAATACAATTCCTTTTTCATACTTGTCCCTCAAATTTATAACCAGCTCGTACAACCGTTACAATACAAGCTGCTTTTTGTCCTAATTTATGACGCAAATTACGAATATGACTATTAACAGTGCGATCATCGCCAGCGAATTCATAACCCCAAATTTTATTGATTAGTTGTTCTCTCGAAATTACAATTCCTTGATTTCGCATGAGATACGTTACTATTTCAAATTCTGTATGCGTCAAATTTATGTCTTCCCCATCTATAGTTACTGTACGAGAAGGAAAATGTACATGGATACCACTACTCGTTAATGTGTCTTCAGCTGGTACATTAGCAGCGGAAGAATATCGGCTTTCCATTAATCGTTTTGCTCTTGCTAATAAAATAGGAGGACTATACGGCTTTGTAACATAATCATCTGCCCCTAGTTCAAATCCAAGTAAAGTATCATCTTCATCCACCCGAGCCGTTAGCATAATAATAGGTACATTAGATTTCTTCCGAATTCGCCGACAAACCGTCCAACCATCTAATTCCGGTAACATAATATCTAAAATAATTAAATGCACCTCATGCTCTTCAAATATAGATAACGCTTCTTTCCCATCCATCGCCTCTAAGACGTTATACCCTTCGTTTAATAAGTAATCTTTCATAATTTCACGTAAAATATCTTCATCTTCTACAATTAATATTGTTCTTTGCATCTTTTATCTTCTCCACGATTTATTTTATTGTAAGGAAGAAATAGTTTATTTTATATGTTAACCAATTAGAAATCTTTCACTATTTCCGTCACTACTACATTCAACATAATTATATCAAGATAATAGCATGACGGTATAAAGATAAAATGCAGAGATAGCCTTACTATTGAAATGCTATTATAATTTTGTAATTGGAATCAAATAGAAAACCAAAAGAAATACTATGATATCGCGACTTAAACTAAATAATATAGTGTATATCAAAAATGAGTTTCCTGAATACTTTCGAAATGGAACAGTAAAAAACAGTCTCAGTACATCAAAGTTGATTTAGAACACATTATGAATACCTTAAAACCTGAACAGGTGTGAATTTAGGGTAATATCATATTTTCCATTCAAATATGATAGAATAGAAGTATATCCAAAACGGAGGAATAACAAATGAACTCAAACACAAAACAGTTTA
>NZ_KV827806.1:0-222212 GCF_001836235.1 Bacillus sp. HMSC036E02
GTTGCTCCGGTTAGCCCGGTTACTCCGGTTGCTCCCGTTATTCCGCTTGGCCCCGTTTCTCCGGTCGGCCCCGTTATTCCAGTCGGGCCTGTTGCTCCGGTTGCTCCTGTTATTCCGGGCGGTCCCGTTATTCCGGTTGCTCCTGTTATTCCGGGCAGTCCCGTTATTCCAGTTGGGCCTGTTGCTCCGGTTGCTCCCGTTATTCCAGTTGGGCCTGTTGCTCCGGTTGGAATATAAATTGGTGGAAGAATCGGAAATGTAGGTCCAATATTTTCTGGTCCTATCATCCCCTTATTCAATGATAATTTGTCATTGCGTTTCAAGTTAATACCTCATTCCACATGTTTTTTAACTCATACATATCATTTAGACCTTATCATTAAAGAATAACTTTATAACTATTCTCTTTTCTTCTCATAATAATTATTACATGTATTAAACATTTTACCGTTGCTATAGCCACTATTATTAATATAATAAATTGATCATTCTATTTAAAAAGTAGTAAATCTATAACAATCTTATTTAAAAAGATGAGGTGATTTATATTCAAGATAATAATGAAATTAGAAAAAAGGAACTAATGTCAATGGCTCTTGACATTATTTTCCCTTACAGGCTTACTGGGCCTACCGGGAATACTGGACCTACCGGAAGTACTGGATCTACCGGGAGTACTGGGCCTACCGGAAGTACTGGATCTACCGGGAGTACTGGGCCTACCGGGAGTACTGGTTCAATCGTTACAACAAACTCTATGTTCGCTAATAATACATCAGGTGGTTCTGTTTCAGTCGTATTAGGAGGAACAAACATTCCACTTGCAAATAACCAAAGTCTCGGTAATTTTACAGTTAACGCTTCAAATGACGTATTTACAATTCCTGTAACTGGAAGATATCATTTAACCTATCAAGTTAATACGACAACCGCTCTACTTGCTGGAACTAGACTACTATTAAACGCTTCTACGCCAATTCCTGGCTCTATTTTTTCTCCCACTTTATCCACTTCAAATTATAGTAATAACTTAATTACTAATTTAAATGCTGGTAATACAATCTCACTACAATTATTTGGTATATTATCCGTCGTGAATTTAGTTGGAGGCGGATCAACAGGTGCCTCTCTTACAATTATACGAATTGATTAAAAAAATGATTCATTCTTTTTATAATAAACAATCTAAATACTCAATTGATAAATATTACGATAGTGATTAAGTAATAAAAATAAATTTTACTATATCCATAGTAGAAAACATCTATACTAAATTTTCCGTATATATATTATCAATTTACACTTCACCCATGTCGATGTTACATTAAAGATGAAGATTGTTTCTTCTTTACAGACCATCTCAATATGTATTTGAGGAACATCTCCAATCCTATACGCGAGAGCAATACTATATTGACACTCAATTGAGTGTCTTTTTTTATATTCAAAAAATAAAAATCAGACTACTTTATATACTAATCCATCCATATACCCTATGTGGTTTAAAACTTTTAAGAGGAAACCTTCTAACAATAGGTTTCCTTCCATATCATATTAAATAAGAAGCAGGTTAAATACGGAGGTGATTTTGATTAAGACTACTTTAATTTCTCATTTTTACAATGAAGAATATTTACTTCCATGGTGGTTAATGCACCATACAAAGCTATTTGATCATGGCATTCTTATTAATCGTGGATCCACTGATCGTTCAGTTGAAATCTGTAAAACATTCGCTCCTAATTGGGAAATACGAAACTCAAAATCACTCGAATTTGATGCTTATTTAGTTGATCAAGAAGTTATGGAAATTGAAAGAGAAATTACAGGATGGAAAATGGTATTGAATACGACAGAATTCCTGTGCTGTTATAATAAAGAACAATTTTTTAAATCACTTAGCACTATGGGCGGCAATATGTTTTCAATAAGAATGATTATGATGATTGATGAACCGACTTATGGCTACACTAATCCAAGATATAGTTCTCCGCTTGTTAAACAACGTTATCACGGCATAATAATTCAACCTAATCCAAATCAACTATATCTTAACGGTAGATTAATTCACAATAATTCGCACGGGAACTATAGAGTCGGGAGACATGGTTCGCATTATCCTTATAGCATTTACATGGAACCTGCTTTTATTTTTAAATTTTTTTACAGTCCATGGAACGATCCAATGAAAAAACGAAAATTACAAATTGGGCCGACTCTTTCTCAACATAGTGTACGACGTGGATTAGGTTCTCATCACTTAACAACAATTGAAAAATTAGAAAAAAAATACAAATACTATGCAACCTTAACTACGGATCTCCGGTTATTCCCAGAATACCAAATTATATTTCCTGATCTTTGTCCTTAATGTCATGAATATTTAGTTTCGACATCTATCCGTTTTTTATTAACATACCAACTCCAACTAAATACTTTTCTCTAGTAGAAATCTGAGCTAGAACTCTTGCTGTACGCAAATTCCTCTTATTTAATCTCGTATCACTAGCCTATAATCTTTCATACCATTTCATTAAGCACTTGATGTTGGATCAGAAATAAAAAATGGTAATTCATTTGGAAAATTTTCAAATTCAGATTATATACCTTCTAAAACAAAGAATTCAAACAATAGAACCTAAACTAATGTTTTAAGTTATGGCTTTATTTTTTTTTATTATTCACTTTAAAATCTTTTTATAATAATATTGAAAAATACGGTATAATATAAATTACTGTTCTTTAGGAGGATTACAATGGCTGATAAGTATAAATTTTTCATTCTCATTGTTACCACATTTTTTTCATTCTTTTCTTTAATAAAAGATTTTCGCAACACTTCAAAAAGTTTCTTTTGGGGTAGTTTTATCATTCTTACAAGCTTCATGATACTATTAATACATGCTCTAGATTTAACTCAAATACTTTTTTATCCAAAGCAAATTGCGCTTGAATTTATTACAATACCACGGAAATTATTTTTACCATCTGTCACTGAGGCCGCCAGTCTCCCTCCAACACTAAGATAATAATTTGATTAAGAGCTCTTTCTAAAAGAGCTCTCTTT
Organism: Bacillus sp. HMSC036E02; assembly: GCF_001836235.1. Lineage (NCBI taxonomy): Bacteria > Bacillati > Bacillota > Bacilli > Caryophanales > Bacillaceae > Bacillus > Bacillus sp. HMSC036E02. Next base: position 3,068 of record NZ_KV827806.1, read on the forward strand.
TTTTTACATAAACATACCATATACAAAATCCAACCTTAACCACTTAATTACTAATTACTTATAAGAACCTAACTTATAAAACGCATAATAATTATACTTATTTACTAGTATACAAGCCGTATCTCTTAGTAGAAGCACAGCATATTATACGATACAGGACAAAACTTTCAAAACACTTGTCCGAGTTAATTTTCAAAAAGGGGTGAACATAAATGCCTATCGTTAAACCTTTTATAGCTGGAAGACGATTTGTAAGTACAGCAGCAACAGGAACTGCTGCTGGAGCAGATTTAACTTTTGCTAACACAGACTTCACTGATGACACTGGTGCTGTAACAACATTCCCTGCTTCTTATGCCTTTTTAACACTTTATATTAATGGTGTTATTCAAACAGGTGATACTATTACTGGTGTGACTACTACAGCTGCTACTATTGTAGGAGGAGCAGTCCTAGATGGAGGCACTCCTATCGCAATTGAATTTACTATAACGTAACTTTAGTTGTCTTTTTAGAGGTTTCATTAAAAGAAACCTCTAATTTTAAAAATTCACATCAATTTTAGTAGCAACTACATAATACAGTGCAAATACTAGATAGAATGATAGAAATTTATACTCACTCTCAAAAAGAGCACTTATCTATAGTGATCTTTTATATAGCGCAATAATTTTTCGTCTATTTGCTCTTGGAGAATCGACTAAGCAGTTAGCTAAATTAGCTAACTGCTTTTTCCATATTGTATTTATTATTATTCATAGCTTTATCCGTAATAGTAACGCTTGTGCACTATCTACTATAAATTTTCATATATTGTATTATGCTTGTCCAAAATGTGAAGTTAATACTCACGAAATCTAAATACAAGAAAGGAGTGAAAATATGCGCTCATCCATTCGTAAATTCGCTAATTTAAATTGTGAAGCACAAGCACCTAGTACACTACCTGCCCTAGGTTTTGCCTTCAATGCTACTTCACCTCAATTTGCAACATTATTTACACCACTACTATTACCTAGTACAGGCCCAAATCCTAACATTACTGTCCCTGTAATCAATGATACAATTAGTACTGGAACTGGTATTAAAATTCAAGTAGCTGGTATTTATCAAATTAGCTATACATTAACGATTAGTCTTGATAACGTTCCAGTAGCCCCAGAAGCAGCACGCTTTTTCTTGACATTAAATTCATCGACTAATGTTATTGCAGGATCCGGAACCGCAGTCCGTTCTAATATTATTGGAACTGGTGAAGTCGATGTATCAAGTGGCGTCATTCTAATTAACTTAAACCCAGGTGATCTAATTCAAATTGTCCCCGTTGAAGTAATAGGTACAGTAGATATTCGTTCTGCAGCGTTAACAGTTGCACAAATTCGTTAATAAGGTGAAACTTTAATCATTGGGGTTTAGTTCATCCCCCCATGATTATTAGCCCTCACCAATTGGGTTGCCCGTTAATGCGGGATAAAAACAAAAGACTTAGCTAACTAACATTTAATGTTCCTTATACACACTAAAATATATTTTTATAGATTTGACACACATTTATATCAAACAAGCATATTTTATTGTATGTTGACTATATAGTCATACAAATCTAAAGCGTTCATAAAAGCACACTTATATGTGTGCTTTATTTTTAATTAAAACCTACAACATTCTCAAACAATATCCATATATTATCTTGATTCCTCTCTAAATATATAGTTTGTCTCAGAGCGCTTTTAACAGCGCTCTTTTTATTTAAATTCCGATTTTTAAGGTTCGATTTTATGATTTACGTTATACACATGCTACGCTACTTTTGAAACAAGGTATACATCTAAAGACTGTAAGTGAACAATTCAGTTATAAAGATATGTTCATAACATTAAATCGCTATTCACATGTTTTGCCTGGAATGCAGGAGGATGCTGTTAAAATATGTAGTGAAAAACCATTTGAATAGTAATATTTACAAATATAAAAAATGCGGTTTCTCCTCTCAAGAGAAACCGCAACATATCAATGTTTTTACTATATTTTAAACTGACTCGTATACAGATCAAAATAAAACCCTCTATCTTCCATAAGAGACTCATGATTCCCTCTTTCTAAAATTCTTCCATCCTTTATAACAAGGATTTGATCTGCTTTTTCAATTGTTTTAAGTCGGTGAGCGATCACAAAACTTGTGCGACCTCTCATTAAATTATTTAGCCCTGCTTGTATTTGTAATTCTGTTCTTGTGTCAATATTAGATGTCGCTTCATCGAGAATTAATATATCTGCATCTGCTAAAATTGCTCGTGCAATCGCAAGAAGTTGTTTTTGTCCTTGACTTAAATTCGATCCTTCTGAAGCAATTTCTGTTTCATATTGATTTGGCAAATGCTTAATAAAAGAATGTGCAGATGCTGCCTTAGCTGCAGTGATAACTTCTTCATCAGTAGCATCTAAGCGTCCATAACGGATATTATCCATAATCGAACCCGCAAATAAATACGTATCCTGTAAAACTACTCCTATTTTACTTCGTAAAGAATTAATATCATAATCTTTTATATCTTTTCCATCAATATGAATTTGTCCTTGCTGTATATCGTAAAAGCGAGTTAACAAATTAATGATTGTTGTTTTCCCTGATCCAGTCGGACCAACTAAAGCAATTGTCTCTCCTGGCTGCGCTTTAAGACTCACTTCTTTTAAAATCGTTTTATTCTCTGCATAGCCAAATGAAACATTCTCAAGTGCAACATGCCCTTGTAAATTTTGTACAACAAATGCGTCTTTTTTATTTTGAATTTCTGGTACCTCATCCATAATCTCAAAAACACGTTCTCCACCAGCAACTGCCGCTTGAATTGTATTCATTAAAGTCGCAAATTGACTTAACGGTCTTGAGAATTGACGAGAATAATTAATAAAAGCCGCAATAACACCTACTGTTGTCATTCCGTTTAAGACCATAACCGATCCAGTCCCAATGACAAGCCCCATACCTAAGTTATTAATAAAGTTCATACTTGGAAAAATAAAAGCTGAAAATGTATCAGCCTTCGTAGCTGAAACTCTTAGCTGTTCATTAATTTTATTGAAATTTTGTACAGTTTCTTTTTCTTTTCCATACAACGTCGTAACATCCGCACCTGTAATTGCTTCCTCAATAAATCCATTTAATTCACCTAAATCTTTTTGACGCTTCGCAAAGTTTTTACCACTATATGCAACTAGTTTTTTTGTAACGTAAAACATAATAGGTACTGTAATTAAAGTTACAATTGCTAAAATCCAATTTAAGGCGAACATCGCAATCGTTACACCTATAAAAGTTAGCGCTGATGAAATAATTTGTACAACACTTTGTGTCAAAGCTTGGTTCAAATTATCTATATCATTTGTCACACGGCTCATTAAATCACCTTGAGAACGCACATCAAAGAACCGTAAAGAAAGCGTTTGGATTTTCTCAAAAATATCTTGTCGTATTTTTTGAATTGTTTTTAATGCAACGTTAATCATGACAAATGTTTGTAACCATGTTAAAAGTACAGTTACACCGTAAATCGCGATAAGTAACATACACATTCTTGCTGTACCACTTAAATCTTTCGGTACAATATATTGATCTATAATGACTCCCATAAAATAGGGACCTAATAATCCAAGTAAAGTAGTAACAACGACTAGAAATATAACAAACATTAGAGCAGCTTTTTGATAGCCCATATAGTTCCATATCCGCATTACAGTTCCTTGGGCATTTTTAGCTTTTCCCATCTTCGGTGTGTTTCGTCCACCTTTATTAGCAAATTGCCCTTGAAAATTACGCATGTTCTTCCCCACCTTCTTTATGCAAATTACCACCTTGGGAAAGATAAATTTCCTGATAAATCTCACTTCGTTCTAACAATTGTTCATGTGTACCATTGCCAACTAATTCACCATTATCTAATACAAGTATTTTATCCGCATCCATTATGGAAGAAATTTTGGACGCGATTAATAATGTCGTTGTGCCTTTATATTTTGTTTTTAAAGCTGTTTGAATAGTAGCCTCTGATTTTGCATCAACTGCTGATGTAGAATCATCTAATATGAGAATCGGTGGTTTTCTCACAAGTGCCCTTGCAATTGATACACGTTGTTTTTGTCCACCTGATAGATTTGTCGCACCTTGTGTTAAATTATATCGATAAGATTCTTCCAGCTTATTGATAAACTCAGTCGCACAAGCTGATGCAGCTGCTACTTCCAGCTCATCATGTGTTGCATTTTCTTTACCATAACGTAAATTCTCTTCTATACTACCTGAGAACAACAAAGCCTTCTGAGGTACAAACCCTATTGAAGCACGGAGTTTTTGCAAATCATATGTTTTAACATCTATTCCATCTATACATATTTCACCTTGATCCACATCATATAGACGTGGTAACAGTTTCGCTAAGGTAGATTTACCACTTCCAGTTGATCCAATAACCCCTACTTTTTCACCTTTTTGTATGCTAAACGAAATATCCTTTAAAACGTATTCATTATTTTTCGTATAGCTATAACTAACATTTTTAAATTCGATATTCCCCTCGATTTTCTCAGGTTCGATTGCATTAGCTGCGCTTATAATATCAACCTCGGTATTTAACACTTGCTGTACACGATCCGCAGATGGAAAAGCTCGCGCAATTTGAATAAATACCATGCTAATCGACATAAGTGACATTAAAATGATATTCAAGTAATTAATAAATGCCAAAATCGCTCCTACTTGAAGCGTTCCATTGAATACTTTTTCTCCACCAATCCATAATGTTGCGACAATCCCGCCACTTACAACTAGCATAATGATTGGCATCATTAAAGAAATAAGTTGCACAGCTCGAATATTTATCTTCGTTAAATTTGTATTTACACTTCCGAATTGAGCGATTTCATATTTTTGTCTTACATACGCTTTTATAACACGTACACCAGATAAATTTTCTTGTAACTTTGTATTCACTTTGTCCAATGCCTCTTGCACCTTTTTAAATGTACCACTTGCTTTGCTTGCAATTAAAATAATCGCAAGTAATAAAATCGGAACAACTACAAGTAATATTGGAAATAACTCTCTTGCTGTTACAAAAACAATAATTATACTTCCCATAAATAACAGCGGACCACGAACGAGAACACGTAATGTCATTGTCATTGCTGATTGAATGGAAGTGATATCATTCGTCACGATCGTTAATAATTTACCTGTTCCAAATGAATCACGATTATTACTAGAAAATGTTTCTATTTTCGCAAACACATCTTTTCGTATGTCAGTAGCGAAATTAACAGCTGCTTTTGTAGAATACATCATACACCCAAGCCCTCCAACTAAACCGAGTGCTGCTGCTCCTATCATAAGAAGCCCCATTTTTATTACATAATTTAAATCCCGATTTGCAATCCCAACATCAATGATATGTTGCATAATAGTCGGTTGAATTAAGTCCATCGCAACCTCAAGTACCATAAATAGCGGTCCAATAATAGCGAAGAACATGTATGGTTTTAAATACTGTAATAACTTACGAAATGATTTCATACATAATCTCCTTTTCCCATGAAATTACCACTGAATAATTCATATCCCTCCTTATTTAATTGATATTTTTTGTAATTTCTTCATTACTTTTATTATATTATGCAAATTAATATTTAACATTATTAAATGATAAGTATTAATGACTTTCTGGTCAATAAATGTGCTTTATATTATATAAATACAAAAACCGCATTCTTAATGAAAAGAATACGGTTTTTTCATCTATATTTCTTCAATTGTAAAATTTAAAAACTCAGTCTCAAATCCCTTATTTTTAGAAGGACTACACGTGTAAAAACCTATTTTAATAGGCTCATTCCCTATATCCTCCATTAAATGAGCGATTCTTATTTGTTCCCATTGATGGCTCTTTTTCACATATATTGTATAATCACCGCGTTTTCGAATAATTCGAAAACGAAGTTGTTGCTTAGCTGCTTCAGTTGGATAATCTTGCGTTGACCAGTCAGAATATCCATTATTCGTTACGACAGCTCCTAAATGAGAAGGGCCATCTGGAATATACTCTAATGAAGTTTTCAACCAACACTTTTCCGAAATCATAACAAAAAGACCTGCTTGATCGTATTTTGAATTTGGATTCATACACAATTGTACTTCAGCTTGAAAGTCTGTCATCATTTCATTATAAAATACATGACCATTCATGACTTCAAAACCATAATGTGTTTTAAGCCAAAAATCTGTTTCTGCTTTCGAACGGACAATAAACGCCTGCTTGTCATTAATTTTATAATATTCAGGAACATTCATTATAGTGAGCTGCTCAACATGTTTAGGTATATATGATATATTCATAGTTCCTCCATAATAAAACCTTTATACAAATATTTAAAACTCCGCTAATACTGGGAATTTATAACCTTTAAAATCTAACTCTTTATCACTTCGAACCATTAAATACTTGCTAGACTGTAATTCTGTAAACTGTACATCCTCAACCCCTAATTGATCCGGAGAAAAATAAAATTCGATTTCGGTAAACCTTTCATTGATTTCTCCACATAATTCATCTAAAACCGGAAGTACTGGCGCAAATACTCCAAATAATTTCAACTTTTCATTGTCTACTTCATAAACGATTAAAGCATCTAGTTTCTCTGAATAATACAATTTCTCATTCCATTCCGAATCATACATATTCAAATAAAATGAAGGATGGAAGTTTAAAGTTGAAAAACTATTTGAAAGTCTTTGGCTACTATCAATCGTTTCATGTATTAACTGTCTATTCTCTATATTATAGAAATCTAACTTTTTAAGTAGTGAATGGTTATTATTAATATTTTTATCATATGGTATAGTCATCAAATATTCCTGCACAACTTTAAATCCAAATGCTGTATATAGTTCAGGTTTTTCCGTAAACAATAATGCACATTCACATTTCTTATCGATTTTTTCTATCATTTTACTCATTAATTGTGTCATTAGCCCTTGTCTACGGAAATTAGGGTGTGTCATTACTGATTGAATACCCGCCGCATTTATTTTTTCACCATTAATTAATAATGGGAGTGAAAATGCCGCAACATTTGCAATCACTTTATCTTCTTGTAAAAATGATAAAGCTTTATATGTATCATCCCAATATCCTTTATCCGAAAAATCATTCAATGTTTGAGTTGTAATTCCAAACACTTCTTCAAATAAAGGAAATAACTGCTCTCTTTTCGGTTCTTCTATTAGAAGACTTGCCAATTTTTCAACATTCCCCATGTTGTACCTCCAAATGTTAAATTCCATTAAATTAGATATACTTATATGACCTACTCTTAAAAATAGAGGTCTTACCAATCAATATACTATCATAAAACATAAAAAAAAAGTCTAATTAATTTTATGTTTCGACTATTTGAAAATAAGTCGAATAAAAAAATATTAAGATTTTCGGATATTAATTAGTTTATTTTATAAAAATAGCGCTTTCTAATTAGCTTTTACTAATAGAAATACACTATTTATAATAAAATATTTTTATTCTTTTATCCCTTCAAGTCTTTCCTTCGTATTAATTTCTTCTCCACTTATACGCTTTTCAAAAGACTTTCTCCAACTATTTGAAAGTGCATTTACTTCTAATATCCTTTTTACCCCTTCAATATTTTGTTTTTCCTTATGCATAATACGGTTAGCGAATGCTACTGAAACACCTTTTGGATCAGACTGTAGTCTTTTTAAGGTGTCGACTGATGATACCCATCCTTCTTTTAATACACGAAAATAAAATCCTGTATATCCTGTTTCTTGAAAATATAGTGGTAACTTTGGAATATTATATTTTTTTGCTAATTTAAAACAAGGTTGCCTTGGTTGTGTTACCTGTACGATTGCCTGTCCTAGCTCAAACGTATCACCAATACAAACATCCTCTTCGCGCATACCACTAACTGTTATATTTTCTCCGAAAGCCCCATATACAAAATCTTGATTCAATTCTTTTTCCCAATATGGATAGTGATCACCAGTATAAACACAAACTGCTTTATCTACTCCTCCATGATGAACTAAGTCAGCTTGTCCATCCCCATTAAATTTTACAAAGGATAAATATACCGGTTCCTTTACTTGTTTCTTATTTATGCCTGTATGAATTACTTTTCCGCCGTATGTAACCTCTTTTGGTAATCCTATATTTAAAGATAATAATTGATATTCATTAGCCATTCTATTTCCTCCTTTAAAGGTGTTACATGTATTTTCTCTCGATTAATTTTTACAACCCTCTCTGTTATATAAAAATGATTATAAAACCTCTAAAATCATTGTTCAATTCAATTATTTATATAATAATGATAGGTATAACCTATTATTATACTTGAGGTGATTCCAATCGAATTACGACAACTTGAATACTTTTTAGCTGTTTCAAAAGAATTACATTTCACAAAAGCAGCTGAGAAATTAAATATTTCACAGCCTTCTCTAAGTCAACAAATACGTGCATTAGAGCATGAAGTAGGAATGCCACTTTTCGATCGAATTGGTAAAAAAATATCTTTAACTGAAGCAGGGAAGATTTTATTATCACATAGTAAAATCATTTTTCATGAAGTCGAACAAGCTCGTTCAGCTATTCAAGATCTAAACGGATTACAGCAAGGTTCCTTAACAATAGGGGCTTTGTTAACCGTCCTAAATTATTTACTACCACTAACTATTTTAAATTTCAATAATTTATATCCCAATATAGAGCTTTCTGTATTAGGGCTTCGCACAGGAGATATTCGTGAAAAACTATTACGAAACGAACTAGATATTGGAATTACATTTCTCCCGGTGCAAGATAAAGAGATTATCTCTATCCCTCTATACAAAAGCGATCTTACATTAGTCGTGCCAACTGGTCATCGATTAGCTGAACGTAATCATGTATCTATTGCTGAATTACAGAACTACCCTTTAATTCTTTTACCTAAAAATTTCTTTTTAACCGAACTAATTACATCTCATTGCCAAAAATTCAACTTTAAACCAAGACCAATTTTAGAAATTAGCACGATGGAATCTTTAATCCAAATGGTTTCCAAAGGAATGGGAATTACAGTGTTACCCAAACCATATATAGACTTTTTACAAAATAAAAACATTCAAGCTATTAAAATAGAAAACCCTACTCCAACAATTGAAATAGGGCTAATTTATAGAAAAGATAAATATATGTGTGCTGCAACTCGAGAATTTATTGAGCAACTAAAAAGTACAGTACGTTCTTTCCAAAACTAAACAAAAGAGATTATCCTATGAAACCGTTTCACAACGATCTAGTAGAATAATCTCTTTTCAAAACAAAGTAAACATTATATTAAACTCTTATAGATTTTAATGTACCTTTTTAGATATTGGAATATATTTAGTAAAATATGCACCAACTAGCAATAATACAATTGAAAATAACCAAGTAAAAGCACCGCCAAAGTGAAACCAATATGCAAACATATTTAAGATTGCGAGTAAAAAGAAGCAAATAGAAGTTAACGCACTTTTCAATCCTTTTATCCCAGATTTTTTTCTCTTTTGATAAGCAATATACATCGCAATAACAAGAAAAAAGATAAGAACAAATGGTAACATAACTTTTAGCATTGGTAATCCCTCCTGTATAAACGCACTCTTTACACTACCATATTATACCACATAGTACTAAAGAACTTTTATTCATTCCTGTTGTTTTTCACTATCTTTCCTTCACATCAGACCTCATCAAAACTCTCAACTAATGATTATTTGCTAACTGATAATTGCCTTGTTAAGATTATGGTAATAATAGAGTTCCAAAATAAAGTGATTTGACATCCGATAAACAAAAACAATACATTGTCCCCACTTATAAGCAATCATCTAATTCATGAAACTAAGAAACTTATTTATCAAAGCAAAAGGAGAATTTATGTATGAGCAATTGCAAACCAATTGATGAATTAACTATTGAAGACCTAAAACAAAACCCCATTTGGGAATGGGCAATAGATGAAGAGGAAAACGAAGAACATGACGAAACATGGGTAAAACCAGCAGCAACTACTAATTTTACAGAGGAGCTAAACGGTTCAATCGTACTAGGCAAACTATTCTTACATAATGGTGAAAAATTCCCTATGATGTTTGAAATTGACATTGAAAATAACGAGGCAGTAATTCGTTCTGTTGTTTATTATAACGAAGCAGAAAATGAGTATATTGCTATAGAAGATATTGTGAAAATGGTCGAAATGCCGTTATCGATTATTATTAACCTAACAATTCATGCAGAATCCAAAACCTTACGCTTCACTGCACATAAAGTAGATATTTGTAAAAGTTCAATAACGACTAATTTAAATTAAAGTTGGGCGAAATAAAGAAAACAATTATTAAATAAAGTGAAGCTTTAATCAGTGGGGGTCTTACTGCCCAGCAAATAGCGGGATAAAAACCGGAAAATGATTATCGATTCCCCGGTTTTTCAAACTAGATTAAAGTATTCCCTTTTCTACTAAAGTCTCTGCGATTTGAACTGAATTCCAAGCCGCACCTTTTAATAGGTTATCAGAAACAATCCAGAGGTGGAATCCGTTTGGCATATCAGGATCTTTACGTATTCTTCCGACAAATGTATCTATTTTCCCTTCTGCATATAATGGCATTGGATACAGCTGTTTACTAGGGTTATCCTGCAAAATAACACCTGGTGCATCCATTAATACTTCCTTAATTTCCGTAACGGTTGCTTCTTTTTCCAGTTCTATATAAACCGATTCTGAATGCCCTGATACAACTGGAACACGTACACAAGTAGCTGCCATTTTCAGGTTTTCATCTTCTAATATTTTCTTCGTTTCTTGAATCATTTTTACTTCTTCAAAAGTAAAATCATTGTCTGTAAATATATCTACTTGAGGCAGTACATTAAACGCTATTGGGTAATGTTTTTTATCTTTTTTCGCCGGTAATATATTACTTTTCACTTCTTCACCAGCAAGCATAGACTTAGCCTGCTCTTGTAATTCATGAATCGCATGAATGCCAGAACCCGATACGGCTTGATATGTTGAAACGATAATTCTTTCTAAACCGAATGATTTTCGAATCGGCTGAAGTGCTGTTACCATCTGTAATGCTGAACAATTTGGAACTGCAATGATACCTTTATGCTGCTTTAAAGTATGCGCATTCACTTCCGGAACAACGAGCGGTACACCTTGTGCCATTCGGTACTCACTTGTGTTATCAATTACAATCGCACCACTAGAAACTGCATGAGTTACAAATTGTCTAGATACTTCTCCCCCAGCGCTAAAAAAGGCAATATCTACACCTTCAAAGCTAGTTGTTTTTGCCTCTTTTATAATTATCTCTCGTCCTTTGAATCTTACTTTCTTACCAGCGGATCGTTTTGACGAAAGCAATGTAACTTCAACTATATTAAACTTCATTTCATTCTCTAACAGTTCAATAATTTTTTGCCCTACCGCACCTGTAGCCCCAACAACAGCTACATGATAGCCCTTTTTTTTCATCTTTTCTCCTCCAATATCACCTAAATGAATATTTCTACAATTTCATTTTATACAGAATTTAATCATTTGGAAAATTAAAATACATGATATAATCATTCACAAATCATGATAATAAAAGAGGGATCGTTTATGGAAATGAGACATGTTAAAACATTTTGCGCCATTGTGAAGTATGGTAATTTTTCTAAGGCTGCGCATGCGCTAGGTTATGCGCAATCTACTGTTACAGCACATATGAAAGCTTTAGAGAACGATTTACATATTCCTCTTTTCGATCGGTTAGGGAAAAAAGTGCTACTTACAAAAGCAGGTCATCAATTTCATCCTTATGCATTAGAATTACTTTCAATATATGAAAAAGCGCGAGAAATCCCCCAAAATAAAGATTATTTAGAAGGTACATTAAGTATTACATCTAATGAATCATTAGCGGTATACCGATTACCACAATTATTACGTACTTACAAACAGAAAAATCCAAAAGTAAATATCGTACTTGAAACAAACACAAATGAACAAGCATTACAAAAATTACGTGAAGGAGAAACAGACGTTGTCTTCATAATTGGAGAAAGTATAGAACATAATGATTTTATTACGCGTACTTTTAGTAATGAAACATTTGGATGGATTTTACCAGCTTATTCCTCTGCGCATACAAATCCATTCCAGTTATTACAGGACACCCAGTTCATTTTTACAGAACAAAGCTGCGGCTATAGGCCAATGGTAGATCGTTTTTTATGTCAAAGTGGAAATATTCCAGCTAAAACATTTGAAACTTCCAATGTTGAAGTCATTAAACAATCCGTTATGTGTGAGTTAGGCATTTCAATTCTTCCTTATATCGTTGTACAAGAAAGTTGCCAAAAAGGACAACTATGTTTTCAACCTATCGAAACTCCAACAGTTATTCAAAGTTATGTAATCTATCATAAATCTAGATGGATTTCCCCGGTATTACAATCGTTCCTTTCCTTACTTGAACGAGACTAAAATATTAAGATGTACATAGAAAAAGAGTAATTGCCTAATAAGCAATTACTCTCTTTCATTAATTAGTATACTATTTATTAGTCTGTCCCCCACCTGCAATTAATTTACTACCTGAATATGTACCTTTGTTCATAAACACTTGATTAATTAATTCTTTTTGCTCAGCTTCCGACATTACTCCTTTTCCTTCTCCTAAATTCCCACTTTGTAATTTCCAAATCTTATTATGATCCCCATCAACCTTTTCATATTTTCCTTGTTTCCATCGTTCTAAAATTTCTACATATGTACTTCCCTGTACAAGATCATTACTCTTTACAATATCAATTAAGCTTTCAATCCGCTCTTGTGTAATAAAAATATAGCCCCACTTTTGATCAGCTTTCGCTTTTTGATGTGCCATTTCATGTAATGCTGTCTGTATGTTCTCATCTGTCCATTTAAAATTTTTATTAAAACCACTGTTCGGCAATGAATAATTTCCATTTTCCAAAAGCTTTGCATCTTCTGCTTTTACGTTACTATCAGCTAATACTTCTACTGCTGGAGCAGCTGGTGATGCCTTTTTCGCAGCTGGTTTACTATTATTTAAATAATGCAGCATACCATATGTTAAACCTACTCCAATTACCGCCATACCAGCTATAACACCTATTATTTTCAAAAATGTTTTCATCTCGCTTGTTTCCTCCCAAATATCTCCGTTCTGACTACCTAATTATTTCTTATATAAAAACTGTTACTTCATTCAAAATATCGCATCCCATCCCCTATCATATTATTTATATATACTTCCTCATATTGTATTTCTTTTTCTTTAAAATTGAAAGATTATTCTGTTAAATAATGAAAATATTCTACAAATTTTTCCTTTATATTTATAAAGAAACAAAAAAACAACGAGCGCGTTCTACAACACTCGTTGTTTTTACTTTATGCACGATTTTCTTTTAACCACTTCGTAATAGCATCTAACTTCGAAACATCAAAACGTCTTTCTTCACACACGTTCAAATTTTGTGAGTTTCTCACTATTTCTAATTCATTATTTCTTACACTTTTTGCCTCAATTAATTTACAATACCCATCTGTAACAGTATTTAAATTTTCATAATAATGCTGAAACGATTTTGATATATGTAAATGTTTTTCAAAGTTTCTCCTTCTTTTCGTTTCATCAGATACTTTCCGTTTTCTAAGTTCTTCATCGTTCGTATATAAATAAAAATATTGATCTGGAAAACCAATTTCCCTATTTATCATCTTTTCTTTATAAAAATTTTCTATTAAAGATAATGGCTGATTAAATATATCAAAATGAAAACACCAATTATAACTAAGTGGCTGATATATATCGCCATCGAGTATTACTAATTCATATTGCTTTGACTTCTGAACAGCTATATTCCAGCGCTCAACTTGTTTTTCAAAATACCATGTTCTATGTTCATTTTTTGGTCTTTCAAATAAAGAATTCACTTCAGGTATTATATAAGCACCATAATTCTTTTCTAATTCACGGCACGTGGTACTTTTACCAACAGCGCTTGCTCCCTCAAATGCTATTATCCCCATAGTTTCTCCCTCTTTCATTAACTAAAATTTCGTTGTTTCGCTTTTCTTCCCCATAACTTTCTCCATAAAATAATTGAAGCGACAGTGAGCATGATTGTTGTAATGATACTACCTTCAATTCCGAACGTGCCTCCATGCAATGTTTCTGGTCCATTTGTTATAGACTTAAAAATTGGAGTAGAATATACAGTTGTGCCACTAACTGCAAAACCATATACATTATATTGAGCCCAGTTCCAAATTGAGTGCCATGCACATATTCCCCACAGACCGTCTTCTTTCAATACATATAAAGCTGCGAAAACACCCACTAATATTATATTCGATATAGATAATATTGTAATTCCTGGATTAAGTAGATGAAGAAATCCAAATAAAAATGAAGTTACAATTATTCCAACCCATATACGACTTCTAACAGAAAGAACCGGGAATAACCAACCTCGTACAATAATTTCTTCCGTTGCCCCTTGTATTAAGAATGCAACTAGAGATCCTACTATTCCTACTATCACTGTTGAGGTAATATGTTGTACTTGCAATTTCACACTCCCCATTAATAATAGTAGAATAACTGGCGTTGAAATAAATAAAAACCCTATTAACGCACCTTTTAAATACTTTCTCATCCATTTCTCTTTCCAAAAGCCAATGGATGAAAAAGGTCTTTTTTCTACAAAACGAACCCATATAAATAAAATAAATATAGCTCCGCCAAACGTTAACACCATTCTAACATTGTCATAAATACCTTTCATGAATATCGTTTCAGCTTTCGGTAAAAATAACATAAATAACATAAAAAGTTCGCCTAAAGTCAAAAATATAATGGCTAATATTACAGCAAAGACTGGATGGACCTTTTTTCTCCCTGCTTTTGCTGCTTCAATTATTATAAATGAATTATTTTTCACTTTCTTTTCTCCTTTTATAATATTTAACTACCAACAGTAACCAACCATATTTTACCACGAAAAATATATTATTAATATTTACTCTAAGTTTTTCTTACATGATTTTGCATAAATCCCAATTAGGAATAATATATAAATAAAAGAGGTTCCTTTGTGCCTTTACTATTATCACCCAGATTACTCAGTGGTATTACCAGCACTTGCTATTTCCCACCATTTGTTGTAAGATAGTAATTAAGGTCAATTTAACACTATATTTTCTTTGCATATTATCAAGTATCAATCAGGGACAGTTTGTACTCCTTATGGGTTTTTGATAATATGTGAAATTTTATTTTCATTCAAATAAGGCCGATCATATTGTAATTTTTCTACTTTTAGGAGGCATTACCATGACATTAACAGGTAAAGTAAAATGGTTTAACAGCGAAAAAGGTTTCGGTTTCATCGAAGTTGCAGACGGTAACGATGTATTCGTTCACTTCTCAGCTATCACTGGCGACGGCTTCAAGTCTCTTGACGAAGGTCAAGAAGTTAGCTTTGAAGTTGAAGAAGGTAACCGCGGACCTCAAGCTAAAAACGTTGTAAAGCTATAATTCAAACAATAAAAAGGTTGTTACCAGCAAGGTTAACAACCTTTTTAATATATAACTAAAATTTTTTACATAAAAGGAGTGGTTACATGTATCGCAATCGAAAGAACGATGTAGCAGAAGTACCACCAGAACAAACCCCTGTTTGGGAATGTGAATCAGAGGATTGTTTAGGATGGATGAGAAAGAACTTTTCATTTGAAGAAGAGCCTAAATGCCCTTTATGTAAAAGTAGCATGAAAAGCGGAGAACGTTTATTACCTAAATTAGGTTAATTTATAATAAAAAAAACCTCTTTTAATTAAGAGGTTTTTTTTATTATAAATTTATGTCCTCAACATCAGTTCGCACTATAGAATACAATAATGCATCATGTTGCTTATTTCCTTGATGAATATATCCGCGCAATAGCCCTTCCTTTTGGAAGCCAATTTTAGATAACATTCTACAAGAAGTAACATTTTCAGGATATGTAATAGCTCCAATTCTAAACAAACCTAAATCTTTAAATCCATAATTAATAATTTCTCCAGCTGCTTCTGAAGCATAACCATTTCCCCAATAGCGAGGATGCAGATCATATCCAATCTCAGATCGTTTACTCCATAATTGTAAATTGTTTAGTCCAATTGTTCCTATTAAAACGTTCGTTTCTTTTAACACAATTCCCCATCGTATTGCCTTTTTCTCAAAGTAATTTTTTGAAAAAGATTCGATCATACGTGAAGCTTGTCCAAACTCCGTAAAAGAATTCATACCGTAATAACACGTCACTTCATCCAATGAAAAGATTTCATATATTTTTTGACAATAAGATTGTTCTATTTCAACTAAACGTAAGCGTTCTGTTTCTAATATAGGAAATGCCATAGGATCACTCCTTTCTCTCTACTCATTCATTATATCAGAAAAAATATGTATAATTAGTAAAGTCCTTATTGTTCCATAAGTCAAACATTTCTAATGGCGCATTCCCTCTTTATTCTATATACACGAATTGGATACCTTCTGATTGCGACTCAAACATGACACTATAATTTTCATAAATCAAATTTTAAATTATCAAGAACTGTAAAGAATTTGTTCCTTCATTTTTTCCTTCTAAACAACCACCCTAACCCATACATTTATGGTAAAATATAGTTAATCCATTTTGCGCTATGGAGGTGTAAAAATCTATGTATATATTCATCGGCTTATCCCTCTTACTCATATTACTTATTTTTTTATTCGCAAAAAAATTCACACCAAACTCATTCATGATGACTAGCTTTAAAGGTAATAGCTTTAGGACATTTTCAATCGGTATTTTAATCGCTGCCATACTCTCACTTTCATATGGAACTTATCATGCGGTAACATATCAACCTAGTTATTTAGATATTAAATTAAAAAATCAAAACTATACTGTTTTCGGTAATGTAGGCGAATTCGGTTATTTCTCCGAAGAATTATTAAAAAAAGATACAGAAGTACAACTATATTTCGTCTCTTGGAAAACAATACAGTTAAAAAATCCGGTAATACTTATAGAATATCCTTCAGGAAAACAAGAAACATGGAAGCCAAATATCGTATCAATACCGGTAAATAAATTACAAGAAAAACATGATATAAAAGATATTTATCAACTATCACCGTATTCATTTAAAGAGTCTGGAGAAATAACATTAACATTAAAAGAAAACAATGTAAAAAACAATACAATTTCCATTCAAATAAAATAAATAAAAACTGTTCCTCCATTTTGCTGAAGGAACAGCTTTTATTTATTCTACAGTATTATTTATTTAATGTAGCCATTATTTCATTGGCTATATTCTTTCCATTTCCAATACACGCACCAATTCCGACACCATAATATGAGGCACCAGCTAAATATACATTTGGATAAAGATTCGTCATTTTTTCTTGCAATGCTTGAACCGCTTGATTATGTTCTAAATGATATTTCGGCATTAAATCTTTCCAATTTGTAACTTCGACTACTTCTGGTTCACCTTTAATTCCGAGACTCTTTTCAATATCATATAAAGCTACTCGTACTAATTCTTCTTCACTATAATTTTTGATTGTTTCATATACCGGATTGGTGCTCTTATAAAACATTCTTACTAATAATTTTTGTTTACCCGATGTATGTTTCCACTTTCGACTTGTCCATGTACAAGCATCACAATGTAAATCACTGTTTTCCGTTACAATAAACCCTGTGCCGTCAGCTGGTAGTTGTTCATCTAGTATGTCAAATCCTAAGTAAATACTTATAAGAGATGAGTTTTTAAATGTATTAAACTGCTCATTTAACTCATTAGACTGTAATAAAGTTTGTGCTATATCATGCGGAGCTGCTAAAACAACATAATCAGCTTGTATTGTTTCATGATTTACAAAAGAAATCTCATATCGATCTTCTTGTTTACTTACAGCCGTCGTTATAGCACCTTTTTTTACGACAGTTTCAGTGAGCACTTCTTCTAAGCAATTAATTATCGTAGATAGTCCACCTTTAAATGATACGAATTTTTTATTTCCTGCTGATTGAAATTGTTTTTTATTCTCTTCAAAACCTTTAATAATACTTCCATACTTATTTTTATAATCCAGTAAATACGGTAATGTAGATGCCATTGTAAGCTCATTCAATTTACCAGAATATACGCCTGAAAGTACAGGAGCAATTTGTCTTTCCACTAACTCTTTCCCTAAGAAACTTTCTAAAAATAGAGCAAGTGATGTATCTTTCGTAAACTCTTTATTTTTCGTTATGAAATCTTTTAAAGCTACGATTTTCCCTTTCGTTGAGACTAGCGTACTGCTAAACAAAGACTGGGCGCTCATCGGTATCCCAAATATAGTATCAGAAGGAATCGGATGTAACATGTTTTCAGAATATATGTAAGAAATACCCGTTTCATTATATACCATTTCATCTTCTAAATTTAAATCTTTTACAAGTGGCATAACATATTCATTACGAGCAACGATTGAATCCGCTCCTGACTCCATAATGAAATCCTTTTCTTCCACACTATGGATTTTACCACCTAAATACTCTTCTTTCTCAATAAGAATTAAATTTAAATCGATATTATAATCCTTTTTTAATTTTTCTAAATAAAACATAGTAGAAAGTCCCGTTATACCTCCACCGATAACAACAACTGTTTTCATATGTGCTGCGCTCCTAACCGATACAATTAATAATTCCTTTTTATTATAACCAAAAGTCCTTATATTCGACTAGCAAGTTGCGCATTCTGTAAGAAATTAGACAATATATTTTAATATATTTTCAAATTACCTAATAAAAAAGAACTATAACATTTACAAACCCCGTCATAGTTCTCTTTATTTTAAAAACATAAAGTAATTGATTAATTTGTCTAGTTCTTGACTCAATGCCAATACTTTTTCATGTTGAATTCCATAATCCGATACTAAATATAAAAGTTCTTCTTTTTTTATTTCAATTACTTTTTCCAATTTCGCTAGTTCCATGTCGTTTTACATCTCTCCAAAAATAAAATGTATGTATTTCAGTATAGCCTACTTACATAATTAGTAAAAGTAAAATACACATGTAAAATCTTACATATTTGAAAAAATAATATACTACTAACAAAAAAAGAAACTAGATTAAACATCCTTTTACAGATCATTAACGTTCATTAAGAATGAATAACATAACGGAATTTTTCTAATGTGATATCTTTATAATTTGGAGCTCTCTGTATATGATTAAAATAACTATATGAGAATTTAAATACATGACCAAAATCCCAATCGAATTCACTATAGTCTTTTATCCAAAATATATTTTCAGTTGGTAAAATATTTGCACGTTTAGATTGAATTAAAGGTAATCGATCTATAGGTGAGTGTAAAGTTATTTCCGTATTCAGCTTGAGCTTTTGGCTAGCTCTTAGTACGTATACTAGTTTTAACAGCGGACGTATCCCTCGTTGAAATATATCTATATGTCCTAAATCGTACATTATATTAATTGCGTGGGAGTATGTAAGCAAATGCCCAATTAAATCATGATGTGATTCCGCTCGATAAATACTATTAAATTTCGATAACTCATTTAAAATGAACTGAGATACTTGTGTTGGATTACTCAATTCACTTTGTATCTCCTCTTCAAAACTTAATTGTTTTACTTCTTTCGTCGTATAACCAATCCACGATCTACCTGGAATTGTTTTTCGAAATGATAAAATAAGAGTAGTAATCCCTTCAATTGCTTGATTATCACCCCATTTTTGTAGCTCTTTCATAGCTAATAAACTTAATGACGCATAAATGACGTTATGCCCCACCCAATGAAGCTCATCAATCGTTTGTTCTAAAGATTTTATAATCATATTTTCCGCAATTTTAAAATCTATTTCTTTTTTATCATCAATCATCTCACCAATTTTTTTCTTGTTCAGCATCATCCTTGTTTGCGAATACATATTACGAGCTGTTTCTTCATCAATATTATTATCTTTCATAAAAAAATAACTAGCAATTGCAGCTGCTCCAAAATGCGCATGCCAAATATCATTTGTTTCTTTTTTACATTGAGAAATAATTGAAAGGCCGCCTTTTAAAATACTTTTGTTTTCCATTTTCTTTCTCCTCTAGTTAAAATCACTATATTTTCATCCTAAAGATGGTGTCAGTACAAATAAAATGTGATTCGATTCATCACTTTTATTCAAAAATCGATGCTTCACATTTGGTGGAATACGTACAACATCGCCTTCTTCTAAAAAATATTCTTTTCCCTCCAATTCTACGTACACTTCCCCTTTCATAATAACAGCAATCTCTTCCTTATCTTCATGGGAATAATGACTTTCTGTTGTGTTTGCTTGTTTATTTAAATCCATCATTAACATTTCAATACGTGCTTTCATAAAATCAGGTGTTAATACATCATATACAATATGATCATTGTTTTCCCGATATACTTTTTTTCGATCTTTTTTCTTAGAAATGAGCGAATCTGTATCGATATCATTAATAAAAAGTGTAAATAGCGGTACATTTAATGCTTTTGCAATTAACTCCAAAACATTTAAAGAAGGATTAGCATGTCCTCTTTCAATTTGGCTAATTAGTGATGTACTAATCCCTGCATAATCAGCGAATTCACGAATTGTCATATTATTTTTCTTACGATAACTTAATACTGTTTGTCCAAGCCTATCATGTATCATAGTAAAACTTCCTTTCGTCCATCATAATGCATATTTCATTGTCTTTGTGCTGACATACTAAACAAAGGCAAATAATCCTTTCCTATTATCTCCGGGACTTATATACTTACTTTTGTACATTATATCGCATTAAGTTTATTATAATAAACATTCTATCGGAGGGACAAACTTTGAAATCACCTATTCTTTCATATTTCATCTTATTTTTTGGTGTATTCGCCTTATCAACTTCAGCAATTTTTGTAAAATTGGCAGATGCTCCTGCGACAATCATTGCTTTTTACCGATTATTCTTTGCCACACTGATCCTGTTACCGTTATTACTATTTAATAAAAATAGTCGAAATGAGCTAAAAACTTTAACGAAAAAACAATGGACATTCGGATTCACATCTGGGCTATTTTTAGCTGCACATTATGTACTATGGTTTGAATCATTACAATATACTTCTGTAGCAAGCTCTACAGTTATCGTAACGTTACAACCTTTGTTCTCAATGATTGGTGGTTATTTTTTATTTAAGGAGAGATTTACGAAAGGAGCGGTTATTGGTTGCCTCATCGCTATTTCAGGTAGTATCATCATTGGCTGGCAAGATTTCAAAATTAGTGGAGAAGCTTTATATGGAGATATTTTAGCATTTATCGCTGCCGGTATCATTACTGCTTATTTTTTCATTAGCCAACACGTTCGTAAAGATTTGTCACTTATACCATATTCGGTAATTAGTTATGGAAGTAGTGCTGGCTTTCTTAGCATATTTGCTTTCATGCAACAAGAATCTTTCATCCATTACTCTACACAAACTTGGTTGTGCTTTATTGGATTAGCTTTCATTGCTACAATTTTAGGACAAACCATTTTTAATTGGTTATTAAAATGGATGAGTGCTACTGTAATTTCAATGAGTATTTTAGGTGAAACAATTGGCACTTGTATGCTAGCGTACTTTATATTACATGAGACTATTTCTTTACAACAAGGACTAGGAATTACTGTTATTTTTATTGGTTTAGTATTATTTTTATTACAGCCAAATTCTAATGAAAAAGCATGACAGTATACTGTCATGCTTTTAACTATTAATTATGTACAATTAAACCATTCGGTCTAAAACGACTCATCATAATTTCATTAATAAACTTTCCGTGAGCTTTCAAATTCCCTATCTTTACTCCCTCTTCTACAAATCCAAATTTTTCATATAAAGCTTTTGCTTTTGGATTCGTTTCTAACACACCTAGTTCTACTCTCTCTAACATTAACCAATTATCAGCCAGATCAAGCATCTTCATAAGAAGTGCTTTCCCAATTCCTTTATTATGATATTCACTGTCTACCCCAATGAATAAATCGCCTGAATGAGATCTTCGGCCCGGACTTTGTGTTAAACCTACAAATCCAACAACTTCTCCATCATATTCTGCAACAAATTCAAATTGATTTGGTGCTAAATTTCGAATT
The DNA here is from genome assembly GCF_001836235.1 of Bacillus sp. HMSC036E02. NCBI lineage: Bacteria > Bacillati > Bacillota > Bacilli > Caryophanales > Bacillaceae > Bacillus > Bacillus sp. HMSC036E02. The sequence continues at coordinate 25,410 of NZ_KV827806.1, forward strand.
CTATTTTCCATAGCTTCTACACGCATGCTAGGTAAGAAAACCATATACGGTAAAACGTCATCCTGTATACATATACGATGAATTGCTCTAGCATCTTGTATTTCTACTGCTCTAACGTTGATCCCCATCTTTCTCTCCTCCGTATAAATAACAATATATTTGTTTGTGTGTATTCTAGAAACGTGTATGAATGACCTTCTCACTCGTATTTCTTTATGTCATTTTTACATAATTATTTTGATATAATACTTAATTTCCAAAAAGATTAACAACTATATACTTTTCGCCTCGTTATATAAATCAAGAAAATTTTCAATTGGAATACCATTTAGTTTCATGCCGACTATATTACAATTTTCTATTTCAATATTTTTCAGATTACTATTACTTATAGTGCTGCCTTCCAAATCACATTTATCGAATACAATAGGTTCCTTCTCATCTCCGAGACTTGTATTTTTAAATTGCACTCCACCTAAAGTCACCAAATTAAATTTACTGCCAGAAAGATTTAAATCTGCATATGATGACCATCTAAAATTTATATTTCTAAACTTTGATTGACTTACATTACAATTACTCATATTCATATTCATTATATTGCTACCAACAAATGAACTGTTTTTTAAATTCACTTGATAATACTCTGTATTTGCTAAATTACAGTTTTCGTATTGACTATTTTTCATATCTTTATTTGTAACTACACTCTCTTTGTTTGAGCTTGTTTTTATTCTTTTCACGTAACAATACTCATCTTCCGATTCAAAAATCATTTGGTAGCCCATCTTTTTATAAAAGTGATGATTATTAATTTGTCTACTAGATGTTTCGAGATCCCAAATCTTTATGTTTGGATATTCCTTTTCTATTAATTTCATAACATGTGATCCAATTCCTTTTCCTTGATAAACAGGATCTACAAAAATACGATCAATTCGACCGTACGACTTACCAGAAATCGTAACTATTATCCCTCCAATTATTTCTTTATCCATTACAACTTTGAAAGAATCCAATTCTTCAATGGAATATTCCATCATTTCAACTGAAGAATACCCTGGCGGTTGAATGTTATAATCAATGACATCATCTTGGCCGTATAGCCATTGTTTTGCTTCTGCATCAAATGTTCTTTTCATTATTTCTGTTAATTTCTCAGCATCTAAAATTGTAGCTTTTTCTATAGATATTCTCGTCATTTTCGTTTTCCCCTTCATTATTACAAACCAACCATTTTTGTGAATGCCATAATTATCAATTCACTTTTGTTTTTAATGCTTTTCCCATTATTACATATGGAACATCATTTGTACTTGGATGAAATGGCTCCAATATATTTATCCAATCTAATCTTTCATATAACGAACGTGCTTTTTCATTGTTTATTTGTGTTGTTAAAACACTTGTTCTATTTGGAATCCCTTCTAGTAATTCATTATGTAATTTCGTTCCAAGACCTTCATTTTGATATTGTGGGTGGACTGCTAACTCTACAAATTCAAAACAATCTTGTAACCATTCGTCTACTTGCTCTAGATGTAACGCTTCTCTCATTAATTGATTATAGTACTGTCCCTCCATTGAGCGATAACCATAAGTAAAACCAACTACTTCATTTTCATCATTTATTGCTACTATACCTTTAAAACCTGTATATTCTATATGCCTATTCATTCGCTCGATTATTTCATTGAAATTTATTTTCTCAAATACTTTACAATACAATTTTGCCATATCCCCAATTAAGATTTCATCTTTTTCAATGCTTACGAATTTCACTTTATCCCCCCCTGTTAAACATTTACATACTTAAAATTTTAAAAACAAAGAAAATTAATACTAATCACTCTCTTTACTATTAAACTACAAATCACCCTATATTTTCCACAATTACTTAGTATTAATGAATAAAAGAAGAGACCATGTAATATCAACATGGTCTCTTCTTTTATTCATTTTCAATTTTATTCCGCTATTTGCCGGGCAGTAAGACCCCCATCTCAAAATTCAGCGAAAGCAAAGAAGTTAGGTGGGGGTCGGGCTAATAATCAGCGGGGGCTGACACCCCACTGATTAAAGTTTCACTTTATATAATTAAAAATTAGATATTACTTAAGCCAATCGTTGCAAGTGTTACTTAACTGCTGTAAATCTTCTATAAATTGACTCGCATCATATCCATCACAAACCGAATGATGTATTTGTAATGAAACTGGTAGCATAACCTTGTTTCCTTCGTTAAAATATTTCCCACAAGTTATAATTGGCAATAGAAAATTTTCATCATTATTAATATTAAGATTAAATCCAGTAAAACTAATCCAAGGTATGCTAGAAATCGGAAATACATTAGGCGGAATATTTTCTTTCGTGAAAAGACCATGAACATTAGCATAGCATCTCATATCGTCTTCATAATTATTATAGAAAGTGCAGAAATCACTTGAATAATCCGTCCATATACTTGAAAAGGACTTATCATCTTTATGAAAGATTGTATAACTCGGTATCATTTCCTCCCAATAGCCTAAAACTCCTTCATCGTTAAAACATGTTCGAAATTTTTTATGATTATTTACTACTCTAGAAATTAAATATATAAAAACGGGATAAAATTTTATTCCCTTTTGATATACTTCCCCTAATAACATCGTGATATCAACATTTACAGTCATACTAAATGTACATTTCAACTTTAAATAATGCTCAAAATACTGCTCTCTATTCCAATCTTCTCTATCAATTACATGAAACTTCATTCTAATAGCCTCCTAAAATTTTCTTTTTATTTTAGAAGGCTAATTCACTTGCTTTCACCATAATTGTTCACTCCTAACAGTTTACATTTGACCCTAATTATTTATTTAATTATATAACATATGTAAGAATCAATTCACATATTTCTGGAAATCCATCACATACTATAGATAAATCAAATGAAATTTGGAGGATACATACATGAATGACAAAAGTATAAATAAAAAAGAAAATGTTACTGAAAACACTACATCTATTCAAAATAATAATACTGCAAACCTTACTATCGAAGAACAAGCAATGAACGGCTTATACGGAATGCCCGAAACAACAATTGAAGATGCTGATCACGCTGCAGCTGATGATTTAACTTCAAAAAATTAATTAACTACATTGAAAAAAGCCAAGGAAAATATCCTTGGCTTTTTTAACTATGCATCCACCTTTTGTATTTCTTCACTCTTTCTTGAAAGTTTACCTGGCCAAAAAGCAAATCGGCCTAACACAACTGTAATTGCGGGTACAAGTAACGGTCTTACGATAAACGTATCTAGTAATACGCCAATTGCAGTTACAATACCAAATTGAACTAATACTTGAATTGGAAGTGTACCTAACACTGCAAAAGTTCCTGCTAAAATTAAACCTGCCGATGTAATAACACTACCTGTTTGTATTACACCATTTTTTACTGCATCCAAGTGATTTTGTGTCTTTCTGTTTTTCCATATTTCTGAAACCATAAAGATATTATAATCTTCACCTAAAGCAACTAAAAATACGAATGCGTACAACGGTATCGCACCTTGAATGGCCGGCGCTCCCATACCGTAATGAAGCAATATCCATCCTGCTCCTAACGCTGAGAAGAATGATAAAACGACAGTTACAATTAAATAAATCATCGCAACAACCGATCGTAAGTAGACAAGTAATAGTAAAGCGATAATGCTAATCATTACTGGAATAATTACTGATTCATCACGTTCAGTAATTTGCTTTGTATCATATAATGAAGCTGTTTCTCCACCAATCCACAATTGCTCTTCAGCATTACTAACCCCAGCATCTTTTAATACTTTTTCTACATTACTTTTCAATTTAGGAATTTGATCTAACGCTTCAATTGAGTATGGATTTTCCGCTAAAGAAACTTCATACATTTGTATTTGCTTATTTTCTTTTCCCTCTTTTGGCTCTTTCACTGTATTTATGAAAGAAAATTTCTCTAGTTCTTGTTTAATAGGAAGCTCTTTTCCTTTCGTATCAACAACCACTTTTACTGGTGCTAGTTCACCAGCCGAGAAATGATCACTAATTAACGTAAACCCTTCGCGAGAAGGCATATCCTTTGGAAACGATTCTAATAAGTCATATGTGTATTGAATACGTGGTACGAACGAAGCCAATCCACCTAATACAAACACAGTTAGCATAATTATTGTCCACGGTCTTCGTACTACTACATCTCCAAGTTTTTTACTAAAGGAGCCTTTTGATTTTTCAACTTTTACAGCCCTCTTTTTCTTTCTTGCAAACTCCTCATTCATTGAAGTTGTTCTCGGTATAAACGGGAAAAATGCAATCCTACCGAAAATTAATAATAGTGCTGGTAAAATCGTTAAAGCCGCGATTCCCATTATAAATACAGCAACACTAAATGGTACTGCAAATCGATGAAAGGCACCATAATGAGCAAGTAATAATGTCCCTAATCCAAGTACAACAGTCAACGCACTCATTATTATTGCACCGCCGGAAGCTTTAATCGCAAGTTGTAATGCTTTATATTTACTTTCTTCTTCTAACAAGTACTCTCTATATCTCGAAATTAAAAATAGACAATAGTCCGTTCCAGCACCAAACAATAATACTGTCATAATTGATATTGCTTGGGCATCTACTTTAATCCATCCATGATCAGCTAAAAAACCGAGTGTAGGACTAATGATACCATATGCAAAGCCAACAACAAGTATAGGTAAAATTGCTAAAATTGGCGAACGGTAAAGCAAAATTAATAGGACCAAGACTAATAATACAGTAGCCACTAACAATTTCACATCTGCTTGACTAAATAAACTAACTGCATCCGTTTGAATACCTACAGGCCCAGATAATCGAACATGTAAACCAGATTCACTTATTTTTTGTTTAAATGGATCTTCATCCACCTTACTATTCACTATTTTTCTAAAATATTCCAGATTTCCTTTTAATATATCCGTACCAGCAGATTTATTAAAGAATACCGGTGTAACAAATGATGTACCATCTTTTGATGCACTTTTTGATAATACTTGCTCTGGAATTGTATCAAATGGCGGTAACGTTGATTGTTCTTTTAAAGGACTAGCTTTTAACTCTTTATAAACGTCTTGTATGAGTTTATAATCCTGTGACTGTAATCCACCATCTCTATACCATACTACTAACAACGGATTCCCTGCATTATTCGGAAACTCTGTTTTCATAAGCGCTTCCGCTTGCTGTGACATAGCTGTTTCAGGTAAATTTTTTGGATTCGGTTCTTTCGTACTATTTACTTGTGGTAACGTAAATGAAAGTAATAATGTAATAAGAACCCACACCGATAAAGTGATCCATTGCGTATTTTTTCCTGCTACAAGCCTCCCTAACATATGTAACGGGTGCTTTTTCATAAAAACCCACCTTCCTTTTTTCCTTCATTATTAATTATATATACTGGTAGGTTAATTAATCAAGAATGATTGAAAATTATGTTATAATTATCTCAAGAATAAATGTCAGGAGCGAATGGATTTGGAACAAAAACAACGTCCTCTCGGAAGGCCACGTCAAAATAAAAATACAAAATCTACAAAAGAAACCATTTTAGAAGTGGCAACTCGCTTATTTCTTACACAAAATTATCAAGTCGTTTCTATGGATGAAGTCGCAAAAGTTTGTGGTGTTACGAAAGCAACCGTCTACTATTACTATTCAACAAAAGCCGATTTATTTACCGCTACTATGACCCAAATGATGATACGTATACGAGAGAATATGTCTCAAATACTCTCTACAAACAAAACTTTAGAAGAAAGATTATTAGACTTCGCCAAAGTTTACTTACACGCAACGATGGATATTGATATGAAAAATTTTATGAAAGATGCTAAACTGTCGTTATCTGAAGAACAATTGAAGAAATTAAAAAATGCTGAAAATAATATGTATGAAGTGCTAGAAAAAGCACTCGATACTGCGATGCACATGGGAGAAATTCCGAAAGGAAACGCTAAATTTGTGGCTCATGCTTTCGTATCTTTATTATCAATTGGGAATTTTAAAGATGAAAATCACAATCCTATTCTGGCAAATATAGATGAATTAGCACAAGAAATCGTTTCTTTTTATTGGAATGGGTTAGGTCATTCATATTAAACTGATTTACTTTAATAAAAGAGCATGTTTAATTTTTTCAAACATGCTCTTTTATAATTTATTTATATACTAATAATCAGATTATACTTCAACGTCACTTAACAAAAAACTCCATTTTAACTTTACAAATTTTGAAGTTGAACATTTATATTCTCCTTACTTAATCCCCCATGGTAACAAACTACAGATTCAATATGTAAATTTAAATACTTCTTCAAAGACTGCTTTGCTTCCTTAATATTTATAGTTGTTGGGGCGTGAATTCCTCCTAACATCCCATTCACACTATACATAGAGTCTCCTGCAATAAGAATTTTGCTTTGTTTCAAATATAAACTAATATGACCCGGAGTATGCCCTGGAGTATGAAGAATTAGTATTCCACCGCAATACGGAAGTTCTTGCCCGTCAATCACAGTATCACTCACTTTTCCTTTTGGGCGGTTCTCTACATTTCCGTCCTTCAATAAAGGTAAATCCCCCTCGATATATGGCTTATCTAGTTCGTGCGCATAAACTTTAATATTACTTCGACAGCGCTGCAACAACTCCGGAAGACTACCTATATGATCAATATCCTGATGCGTCAAAATCACGACTTTTAACTTATCAAATGATACCCCAACCTTTTCCATCTCTACTTGTATATCTTCAATTTGTCCTGGGAAACCCGTATCTATTAATACTGCCATTTCATCATCCCATAAAAGAATTGGATGAATAACAAATTCTTGAAATTCAAGTTGTAACATTTCTATCCCTTTAGCGATCTCCATACAGCCATTCTCCTTTATATTAAAGTTTAAAAATATGTACGAGTAAACTGAAAATATAAAGTGAAACTTTAATCAGTGGGGGTTTTACTGCCCGGCAAATAGCGTGATAAAGCTCCTCTATCTTATAATATGTTTTGTCATACCAATAGAGAATGCCTCAAACCCTATAGATTCATAGTAAGATTGCAATTTTTCTACACACATAAGTTGTGGAATAACCTTGTTTTGTTCACAGTGCTGGATTAATCGTTCCACTATTTCTTTTCCGATGCCACTAGACTGATATTTTGGCAATACACCAACTCCACAAATAATGCCTGTTATGACTCCATCTGATATGACACGCCCCATCCCTACTAACCTCTTATCATCAAAAACATAAATTGCATACCAACTTTGCTTACACATTCGTTCTAACTCGTTAACAGTTAATTTAAGAGAATTCCATTCTAAAGATTCGTATAAGGATAATAATCCATTAAAATCTGTAGGATGTTCACTTGTGTAGCGTATACTATTTTCCATGTAAATACTCCCTATTCTCTGGCTTGTTTATATTTCATAAAATTCCCATTACACAAATGTGATCGATGTAAAAATAACTAGAACAAACTTCAATAAGAAAGATAGAATTCCTTCTCAATATAAAATAAAAAGAAGTTATCTCACTTAAGATAACTTCTTTTATATAAGACTCTCATTATATTATCAACCAAAAAATATACAACTGCATACGATTAGCACAAACAAAACTAATAACCCATTTGAGAAATAACCCATTGAATACTACCCCTTTATTAAATTATGTAAAAGATTTTATCATAAAATGATTTACAACTTAATAACTGAAAAAGACATTGTATTCATTAGTTACGTATATTTAGTAATATTTTAATTTCCAGTCATATTCTCCTTATCTAAAAACACTTCTCATAATCCTATACTTAAATTCTTATAATCTCAAAACAATAAATAAAGAAGACCTCGACATATCGATGTTTTCCTTTCAACTATGCTAATTGCTAACTCACGTTTTTTTATTAAATAGATACAAATCTTTCACAAACAGGGCATATAAGAAAAGCATTCCCTACTGCATAAATATATAATCTGAACATTAACACATTTCCTTTATATTCTTTAAATCTCATCTTCAGTTATTTTAATAGCTTTCTTATTCAAAAATAGATTTTTAAAAATTCCTACTCCCACAATTAATAAACCTATACCAACTAATTTATTTACTTGTAATGGAATACTCTCCATTCCAAATAATCCAAATGTATCAATGCATAACGCAACGACCAATTGAGTAATAAGACTAATTAGCACCGTATATGCTGGACCTAGACTCTTTATTGCACCCATTATACAAATAATTAACCCGATACCAAACAGTCCACTTACATAAAACAAATAATTTGCAGTATACACTTTAATGTTAATACTGTTTTCTGTAATGATATAAAATAGAATAGAACTAATGAGACCTATTCCAAGGACACATGTAGTCGTTAACCACTGTCCTACATTTTCATTTACTTTTGCATTAAAAACAGATTGTACGCTAATTAATATTCCTGCTAATATAGCTAAACTAAATCCAATCAAAATCTTCCTCTCCCTTTCATTGCTCATATATATTATCTTTAGCGACTTCCTTCATTCTAGAAAAATCTTTAATTACAATAACTCCATTACTCTTTTCAATTAGCTTTTCATTATAAAATCTTTGTAATACCCGAATTACGTGCCTATAACTTACCCCTATAAAATCTGCAATACTCGTTACTGAAGTTGCATCCAAATCCCCTTTATACATATTCCCGTTACTATCTGTTGAAATTGAAAGCAAATAACTAGCTACACGTACTTCTACAGGATAAAGTAAATTAAGAGCAGTAAAACGAGTCGATATTTTTAACGTGTTCGCAATGTTTTCAAGCAAGAACTTTATAAATATAGGATCATGTAATAACTTGTTTCTAATAACCGTATTAGAAATAGAGATTGCTACAACATCTGAACAAGCCTCAACGACATTATGTGCTTTGCTATTTTGAATTAGTTCAATATCACCAACAATGGCCAATGGATTGATAAAGCGAAGAATTAGTTTCTTCCCTTCAGGTCTAATCGTATAAACTTTTACTTTACCTTTAACAACAAAATATAAACGATCCATTTCGTCATCTATATTGCAAATGAGCTCGCCTTTTTCAAAGTGATTTAATTGAAAATAAGCTGTATCTATTTCTGAAAAAACCTCGAGCGTTTTATTGGCTTTCAAATAATGCGTAATTAAACCTGATCTATCCTCCATATTCATTTCTCCTTTCATTTACATATTAAATACAACAATACCTATAATCATTATTATTGTTCCCACAATATGATATCTCTCCATCTGTATCTTTTTCATTTGAAATAATCCTTTCATCTCAATAAAAGTTGCTGTTAATAATTGAGCAACCATAAGTGTTCCCGCTGTTACTGTAACTCCCATTGCATGTATCGCTACTGTTTCTGCACAAATGATTAACCCACCAAGTGCACCAGCTACTAAATATATTTTTTTCACACTCTTTAAATCCGTTATTTTCTCTTCTTTCTTTAACAAAAATACAGTTGTTGCAATAATGAATCCAATTAAATGGGTTATAATACTCGTCGACCATATACCGATATGTGAACTAAGTTTCGCATTAAAGGTTCCTTGAAGTGTTATAAATATCCCCGCAAAAATAGCAAATATAATACCTTTCAAAAAATCATCTCCTCCTCCTTTATTTCTGACTTAATTAAAAACCATCATCCTATAATGGCAAAAGGACAAATGTCACATCACTATGAAAATAACTTGGAATGAACAAAAAAACACACCTCAAAAATGCGAGATGTGTTTTTTATTATTTATATATAATGTTTTATAAATGAAAATTACGCTACATTAAAAGATTTCTTTTTCATAACAAACTTTGCAAATAAGAAACGTACAAGCGGTCCCATAATAATTAATTGTAATGGATATGCCATTATGAAATTTTTAATAAAAATCGTAAAATAAATGGAAACAAATGAATCTCCTTGTAGTCCATCATGTAAATACATCATAGCCATACCGAAAAATGACATAAAGAACACCATTCCAATTACCATAGTTGTCGCCATTGCAACGATAATATTTATTTTTTTAGATTTATCAAATGGCAATATGAATACAATTTTTTTCGCACAAGGTCCAACGATACATATTTCAATTAATAGTGCAATAATAAAGCCAATTAATAGTTCTAATGCAATCTCTTTAATATAAATTGGTCCTCCTGTTTCATTCATTAGTAAATTGTAAAACGTCATTACGATAACCATCCCAAGGCACATCATCATGCCAAATTGGAGGTTTTCCTTTCTTGTTGTTGGCAAATTTCATCATCCTTTCTCTTTGAGTCTTTGTCATTATATCGACATTGGAAACCCCTTCGTAAGTGAACATTTTGTGAACAAATTTAAAACGTTTTCATTTTTTCCTTTCTACTCAAATTCTCACTTTTACTTATAGAGGATATATATATCGCAATGTTGAATTACTAAATTTAACATTGCATTACACTATTACTAGGAGGATAACCATGAATGAAGCAGAATTTTACGCATATCACATCGTAACAAGGAAAAAAATGCATATCGGACAAATCATTCCTTTTAACAAAAATCAACACAATACTCTATATCACTTCTTTTTTGAAAGAGAACAATTAAATGCTAGTGGTGAAGATGGCATACAAATTTTAAATAAACACTATAAAAATAACGAATTACATATAAACAATGAAAATACTAAAGTAGTTATGAGTTATATGGATCAAACAATTAGAGCAGTTAGAGAAACAATTGTAGAAATGGTTAGACTACAAGAATTCCCTGAATACCCTTCCAGGTTATCTTGCTTATATGCTGCTAAAAGCTATGAGGATGCTTTGAAATGGAGAGCGCTATTTGATTCTTACAATCGAGAAGTTTTACAGATTGTTAAACTACGAGTGATCGGAAGTTCTTTTGAAGGTGACGGGAATCTTCTACCGAAAGAAGATGGAATTCCTTTTTCTCAAAAAATCGAACAAGCTAGAGAGTATTGGAAAGGAAATATTAGAAATGATCTTCCTGAGTTACTGATTAATGGAGAAATTGAAGTGGTGGAAATTATTGATGACTTTTCCTCAATTCATATTTAATTTCTAACTAAATCATATAGGATGGAGATTACAATGAAGAAAAAAGTGTACTTCAATCATGATGGCGGTGTAGATGATTTAATTTCATTATTTTTATTACTTCAAATGGAAAACGTTGAGCTTACCGGTGTATCTGTTATCCCAGCAGACTGCTATTTAGAACCCGCAATGTCTGCCAGTCGTAAAATTATCGATCGCTTCGGCAAAGGTAATATTGCCGTAGCCGCTTCAAACTCTCGCGGGCAAAACCCGTTTCCGAAAGACTGGCGGATGCATGCATTTTATGTAGATGCTCTACCAATTTTAAATGAGTCTGGAAAAGTTGTAACACCCGTGGTGGCAAAACCCGCGCATCATCATTTAATAGAAACGCTTCTACAAACGGAAGGAAAAACAACTTTATTATTTACTGGGCCCCTAACTGACCTTGCTCGTGCATTATATGAAGCTCCCATAATCGAAGATAAAATTGAACGCCTCGTTTGGATGGGTGGTACATTTCTTAAAGCTGGCAATGTACATGAACCAGAGCATGATGGAACAGCTGAGTGGAATTCGTTTTGGGACCCTGAAGCAGTGGCTCGTGTATGGGATGCAAAAATTAAAATCGACTTAGTGACACTAGAAAGTACAAACCAAGTTCCGTTAACTATAAACATACGTGAACAGTGGGCAAAAGAGCGAAAGTATATTGGTATGGATTTCCTTGGTCAATGCTATGCAATGGTCCCTCCTCTCGTTCACTTCTCAACGAACTCTACTTACTATTTATGGGATGTACTAACTACCGCTTTTGTCGGAAACACTAGCCTTGCAAAAACTGAAACGATTAATAGTATCGTTCATACATACGGACCAAGCCAAGGACGTACAGAAGAAACTACTGATGGACGACCTGTAAATGTCGTTTATGATGTAAAACATGATGTTTTCTTTGAATATATTACTGAATTAGCAAAGAAAGCTTCTACTAAAAACCTTAATAACACGAAAAAATTTATTAAGAATGATATACTTTAATTAATATAACATGAGGTGATAAGATGGATTATGAGTTACTAAAAGAACGAATAGAAATTATAACTTCTAGAATTAAATACATAGGTGGTGAAGTTCAAGAAGTTTGTATAGATGAACCATCTTCCCTTGAACAAATAATCCAAGTAGAAGAAAAACTGGGTATTAAACTACCAAATAGCTTCAAAAAAGTACTTTTAGAGTTCTCAGGAAATTTTAGCTTACGCTGGTTTTTACCTGACGATGTAGAGCTACCAAATGAATTTACTGATATTTTTTGCGGAACACCTCACTGGAGTTTAGAAAGTCTTTCTGAATTCGAAAAAGAACGTAAAGGCTTGGTTGACGAGGTTTTTTCAAATATAGATGATGAATATGATGTAGTTTGGCACAACAAATTAGCATTTTGTGAAGTGGGAAATGGAGATTATTTAGCATTTGATATGAAAGATGATATAGATGCTCCGATAATTTACCTAAGCCACGACGATGGAGAAGGACATGGGTATAAGATTGCGAATAATTTCATTGAATTCATTGAGAATTGGTCAAGGGTAGCTTTTGTAGGATGCGAAGATTGGCAGTGGTTACCTTTCACTACCAGTTTTGAAAGTGGTATAAATCCAGATGATGAACCAGCCAAAAAATTTAGAAATTGCTTGGAACTTAATATTTAAAAGAGTATTGAATTAAATTTCAATACTCTTTTTGTGCAATTTAATTATATTTGATTAATGTAGTGTCTTACAGATTATTCATTTCATAACCATTGACAAAATACATTATTGTTTCTAACTCATCTGCATTTAATTCTCTATCTAGCTCTTGTTTGTACGCTGCCTTTATCTTCTCTTCATCGCCCTTATGAGCTTCTGTATAAGTTCCTACTGCTTTTAACATACGAATCTCTTGTAAAAACTCCTCTCGATTTATCGCTTCCCCATGAGAAAGAATATATGTCTCAGCATCAAATTTCTCTAATTCATCTATCAATTTAAACGTTCTTTTCGTCGTATAGTTCCACTTTGAAGAAAAAATATCTGCATATATACAATCTCCTACAAACAATATCTTTTCTTCTTTTATGTACATAACAACTGAATCATGCGCATGATCTCCGCCCACATGTTTTAACACGCATGTCACTTCACCAAGGTCTAATTCCATTTGATCCTGGAACGTTAAGGTTGGAGGAATAATGTTAATATTTCTCGCTTTTTCTTCAAACTCTTTCTTGATACAATCCGCACAAAATGCAATTTCAGTACCCTCTTTTACGCGTGCGTCCAACGCTTCATCTGTCCATTCATAAGATACTATTGCCTGCATTTCTTTTTTCGTTTCAGCGTGCGAAATAGTTAATGTATTCTGTAATACAGATAATCCAAAAATATGATCCCAATGCCAATGCGTTAATGCTACAAAATCAGGATTCGATATATTTTGTTCTTTTAACATTTCTAAAAATAATTGTGCATGTTCTTCTGAATTTCCTGCATCAATCATTAACGTTTTTTCTTGTCCAACGACCATTCCTAATATAGGCCTATCTGTTTCAGAAACAGGTGTCATATACCAAAATGAGTTTCCTATTTTTTTAATTTGTTGCATAACCAATTCCCCTTTTCATTTTCTCACTTAAAATTAATATATAAATTATAACGAATCACTACTTTTTTCTCTATAATCAAACACAATTACTTGGACTAATCTAACTTTCCTTTTCGTAAGCTAAAAATAAGGGAATAGAATCGGAGTGTGATACTATGGAACGTTTATGGATTCCAATGATTGTAACATTTTTTTCGTTCGGTGGATTACTATTAGGAGGTGCTGTTGGAGTAGCAACACGCCAACTCATTGAAGAAAAGATGCATCGTTTATACGCATTATGTGGTGGTATTTTACTTGGGCTTTTATCCCTTGAAATTATTCCTGAAACATTTTCAAGCTACGAAATGGTTGGGCCTATACTTGGTATAGCTATCGGTATTTTAGTTATGAGCTTATTAGATAACTATTGTCACCATCCAATGATACATAAAAAAGATCAACAAGCATGGCAAACCTTCCTTTTTCTCTCTTTCGCTATATTTATTCATAATATACCGAGTGGATTTGCGTTAGGTACAGCTTTTATAAATCATAATGACTCTGCCATTCCCTTTTTAATAGCAATTGTCGTTCACCATATTCCAGAAGGATTAGCTTTAATTATTCCATTTCTTTTTACAAAACATAAATATATTTCCTTTTTATTAACGACTTTATTACTTTCTCTTATTCTCGGTACTGGCACAGTTTTTGGCATTTTGATGGAAGGAAAAGCTCTTCACCTGCAAGGCCTCATTATGGGAAGTGCTATCGGTTCACTTGGATATGTCACAATTCATGAAATGCTTTGGAAAGCTAAGAAACAGCTCTCTTTCCTTACATTTCTAATGTGGGCAACTAGTGGTTTTTTACTAATAACAGTGTTCACTTTATTCGCTGGTCATCATTAAAGTTGCTAAAGTGAAACTTTTGTTCCTCCCACACTGATTCTTGGATTACAAATAACTAGATAAATTTCTTACTTGTATATTTTTCCTTTTTATTCAAAACATAATGTTATCTACCTATTATAAGGAGGAACAATTATGTTTGGGAAAACAGCAGGTGAAGCATTAGTTGATTTATTAATTGATTGGGGAGTAGAGCACATATACGGTATGCCTGGAGATTCCATTAATTCTATCATTGAAGCTTTAAGAAAAAAACAAGATAAAATTAAATTCATTCAAGTTCGCCATGAAGAAGCTGGTGCATTAGCAGCGGCTGCCTATGCGAAATTAACAGGAAAACTTGGCGTTTGTATGGCAATTGCAGGACCTGGTGCTATTCATTTATTAAATGGTTTATATGATGCGAAACTCGATAAAGCCCCTGTTCTAGCAATTTCAGGTCAAGTAGAAACCGATTTACTTGGAACGGACTTTTTCCAAGAAGTAAATTTAGAAAGAATGTTTGATGATGTTGCGGTTTATAACCAGCGTATTATGTCAGCAGAGCAACTACCTGCCGTAGTGAATCAAGCAATTCGAATGGCTTATACGAAAAAAGGTGTATCCGTTCTTACTATTCCAGATGATGTCCCGAAATTTGAAGTGAAAAATGGTGCCCGTGTTACAAATACTTCTTTTACTTTGCCTGAGTTGTTTCCACAAAAAGAAGATTTAGATGCAGCGAAACTCGCAATAAATGAAGCGAAAAAGCCTGTGATTTTAGCTGGAAAAGGAACAAAACATGCGAGAGAATCTTTACTTGCATTAGCAGAACAAATTGGTGCTCCAATCGTACTTACATTACCTGCTAAAGGAATTATTCCTGATGAGCATCCTCTTTGTATCGGTGGATTAGGATTAATTGGAACGAAACCTTCTTATGAAGCAATGAAGCATGCAGATACTTTAATTATGGTCGGTACTTCTTATCCGTTCACCGGCTTCTTACCTGAAAAAGCAAAAACAATTCATATCGATACAGATCCTGCCCAAATTGGGAAACGTTATGCGACAGATATTGGTTTAGCTGGTGATGCTGATAAAACATTACGATGGTTAATTGAAAATGTTGAAGAACACACAGATCATTCCTTCTTAGAACAGCACCAAGAAATGATGAAAAAGTGGGAAGATAAATTACACGATCAAGAAGAAGACTCTTCCATTCCAATTAAACCACAACGCGTTATGCATGCTCTGCAGCAAGTAGCACATGATGACGCAATTCTATCAGTCGATGTCGGAAATGTAACAGTATGGACCGCAAGACACTTCCGTATGACAAACCAGCAATTTGTCATTTCTAGCTGGCTCGCAACACTTGGCTGCGGTTTACCTGGTGCACTTGCTGGAAAAATTGCTTTCCCTGATAAACAAGTATTTGCAGTTTGTGGTGATGGTGGATTTGGAATGACGATGAATGACTTCGTAACAGCTGTAAAATATAAATTACCAATCGTTGTCGTCGTATTAAACAATAATAAAATTGCGATGATTAAATTTGAACAAGAAGTTATGGGTAATATCGAATTCGAAACAGACTTAACGAACCCAGATTTCGCAAAATATGCAGAGGCGTGTGGAGGTATTGGATACCGTGTTGAGAATTTAGATGAGCTACTTCCCGCTTTCGAAAATGCAGTAAAACAAAATAAACCGTGTATTATTGATGTAGTTGTAGATGCTAACGAAGCACCAATGCCAGCAAAAATCACATTTGGTCAAGCCGCTGGTTATACGAAGCATATGATAAAAGAATTATTTGAAGAAGGTAAGATTGATTTACCTCCACTTTAAACGAAAAAAGATAGCTGAAAACAATTTGTCTTCAGCTATCTTTTTTTATTTTTGTATCTCTTTATAAAAAGAAAAGTCATTCATAGTTGGTTGTACTTGTTTCTCTACTTGTAATTCTTTACTTTCCCTCTCTAGCTTTCTCACATTTCCTAACTTAATCGCATCTTGCATGCTATTACTAATTAGATTTCCAGCTAAAATTGTCATACTATAAAAAGCAATCGGTATAAGTACAATCCATGTATGAGTAGTTAAATGACGGAAGTTTTGACCAATTAGGCCGGTCCATTCTTTTGTTACACTATCTGCCTCTGTACCAAAGATAATTGTTCCACCAAAAAATAACTCTAACAAGCCAAGATGCAAGAGAAGTAATAAAGTACTCACAAATTGTTGAGCAACAAGTAAAAAAAATGATGGTAATACGTGTGGCCATACGTGATTTTTCACTCTATGCCATTTACTGCCCCCAAGCACAGTTGCTGCCATCATAAATTCTTCTCTTTTTATCCGACGGACTTCCTGCGCTGTATATAACATAATTGTTGGTACCGCTAAACATGTAAGGATAACCATTTGAAATATTAGCCTTAAATGAAACGGCTCTGGTACTGTCCCATTTTCAAACACTAAAACTTCCTTTAACACAAAAAAAGAAATCATAACCATAGGTACAATGCTGAACGGATCAAAAAAAGATGCTATAACTGGAAAAGAACGTTTGCTATACATACCAAGAAGCAAACCAATACCTCCTCCAACTATAACTCGTAGAATCGCTATAATTACGCTCGCACCAACTGTCCATTTCGCTCCTTCTATTATTAGCTGGAAAAGATCGCGTCCTTTCTCATCACTACCGAACCAAAATTTATTCGACGGTGAAAATGGAGCAGCCTCTAGTTCTCCTTTTTCGTTATACATCATCGTAAGTTCACGGATATTCCCATCGAAAAATAAAGTATTTCCAATACTAACAATCATAAGTACGCTTAAAAAAGTAACACCAAACCAAAATCTCACATCTCTTTTTACAACTTGCCACATGCTAAACACGCTCCTTTATTACATTTTGTAAAAACGTATGTAATAAACGAAATAGTATAAAAAGCGGTACGTATAATATAATTAAACTTACTGTAAATATTTCTAATTTCGAATTTTCTTTTACAAAAACAAACATACCGTACGTATTAAATATCCATTCAATAATATATAAATTTGATAACATAAATAAAATATTTGTTTTTGCATAATAGATTGTTGTTAACAAAACATTTCTTGAAATATGATTTGTTAAAATATGTCGTAAACTAAGCCCTTTACTTTTAGCAAATATACTATAATCTTTCTCTAATTCTTCTCTGAAACGTAATAGTAGTAGCTTAATAAATAATAGTGTTGTAGGCAAAGTTAGACATATTATTGGCAATAGGCGAGCCCTTTCCTCCCCAATCCCCGCTAGTTTTACTGGCATAAAGCCTGTCTTTTGAAAGATTATTACGACTAGAAGTTGCGATAATAAAATTATTAAAATATCTGGGATGCTTTCAAGTACAACAAAAATCCCATTCCACATTCGTTGCTTTGATTGAGACCGTTGTAATACCCACACAACGAGAACATACGCAATAAGTAATGACAGTAAAAATGCCGAAATAAATACAAACATTGTCTCTAAATAATGAATCCATATTTGCGGAAATAATTTCCTCGAATCTCGAAATCCATATGTAATTTCCCAAGGTTGGAGTAACTTTCCTCCAATAAACACAATCGTGTTCCAAAAACCAATTAAATCAATTTGTAATCCCTTAAATAATCGAGGGAGCGCACCTAAACAGATTATACATAGAATTGCAGCGAATAATTGTAAACAAGTAATCCCACACCACTTAGCAGTTCGCATCAACATAACTATTACCCCTTTAAAAAAGAATATTCAGAAAAAATCAAACCTCTTCAACCATACCTTGAATTCGCTTTTTCCCACTTAGTAAAATAGCTTGGAATAAACACGTAACAAAAAATAATCAACCAAACACGATAAATCCCAAAAGTCCAGTACACCATCGTTGCAATTCCTACACCAAACAAAGCATACAAACTATTTACCATTTGATTAATACCTGCTGCTGCACCGTATTGGTCTGATTCAACTACTCCCTGTATCATCGATTGTTCTAATGGAGAGAAAAATTGTATACATGCATTTTCCAAAAATAAAAATATAAAGACAAGTATAATCATCCCGTAATAAAGCGAAATTAGGATTCCAATATTACAGAGCGAACAACATATGTTACTTACTGTACATATACGTTGTCTATCAAAACGATACACTACTGTCCCTACTAATAGAAAAAAGATTCATGCAGGTAATGCAATCATAATTTGTGTCATCGTTGCGTAAACTGGTTGTTTTCCGTATTAATCTAGCAAATAAAATATTAAAAAAATTCCAGCAATCATAGAACCGAGTCGCTCTAAAATATTTGCTAGAAAAAACGTGCATACACTTTGTTGCGAAATAACTGTAGCATTTCTTTCATACTTCGTATCCTTTCTCTCGACAAAATAGTATTATTTTAGTAATTTCTTGGAAGTTACATTATATTTTTCGACCATTATCCAATCTTTTCCTTCTTTATAAAAAACATAAAAAAGAGCCCTTATTCTCAACACAAGGACTCTTTTCATAAACTATTTAGCTACTTCTTCTTTCGGCATTACCATACCTTTATAAAGTTGAACAGTTATCCAGTAATACATGAAATAAATGACTAAGAAGATTCCTATTGGCACCCACACTTTCACAAACGGGTCAACTAATATAAAGCTGAATAAGTTAAGCCCAACTAAAACGTGAGAAATGCCAATGATCGCTGGGAAGATAAATAAATATGAAATTTCTTTATATATACTTTTCGTTAACATACTACGTCTCACACCAATTTTTCGTAACATTTCATAACGGCGTACGTCGCGAGAAGCACCTGTTAATATTTTGAACATAAGGGAACTTGCCATCATTGCTAAAAAGGCAATTCCGAGGAAAAATCCCATAAACATCGTTCCGCTCATGAAGCTGTTCATAAACTGATAAATTGTCATTTTCGTAAATAAGTCTACCTTTTCACCTGTTGCTTTTTCAATTTGTGCTTTTTGTCTCTTATCTATTTCGATCAATAACGGTTTATATTTTTTCATATCATCTACTTTTGCTAATGTTACAGTATGTTCTGTTCCTTGAATCCCTTTATAATGCTCTTCGTCTGCAATTCTTACTGGTTTTCCGCTAAATTGATTATGCGTAATTTGTATCTCTCTTACAACTGCGTCTTCCCAATCCTTTGGCATATGAGGGAATTTTGCTAATTCAGGAGCCTCTAAAGCTGAATATACAGGTTCAGTTAAAGGTTCAGTCACACGTTTGCGAACAGGCTCTTTTAAAGTTTTTGTATCAAAATGGTCTGAAACAAGTGGCGGTTTCGCAGTTAAGTCGTTACGTAAATAATAAACCGCTTCTCCATCTACTTTATATTTGTACTTGCTTTCTTCAACAATTTCCATTTCTTTTAAGGCAGCTTTGTCTTGATCATTCGGATCATGAATTACAACATCATATACACGAGAAAAGTCTGTCATAATACCTACATTTTTTTGGAACGCCATACCTGCCGTCATCGCACCTGCGCCTAATGCAATTAACATTGCTACAGTACCTAATACTCTCGATAAACTATTTACTCGAAAGCGTAGCTGTGCATATGTAAAACTATTTAGACCAGTTTCATTTCGTTTTTTATTCCCCTTAATTTTCATCACAAAAAATGGAAGTAATGAACTAAAGATAAAATATGTTCCAAGTGTTGTAACGATGGTTGCTATAATAAAACCTAATTCAGCATATATTTTTACATTGATCATAAAATAGTACCCTGTACTTACTAGTAATACACCAAGTACTGTCATTATTATAATGCGAGTTTTACTTTTCTTCACTTCATCTAGTGTTTCATCTTCACGAATTAACTCTAATTCAGTTTTACGTAACAATCGGACACTGTTCATTAAGCCAGTAATGAAAAATAGTATTAAGAAGAAAATAGCTGTGACTAAAATTGCTGGTGTGTATACAGATGCATAACTACCTTTTGCTGAAATTTCCATTCCATTCATTAAAAAGTTTCCTGCTACACTTGCAAGTAACATCCCTACTAAAATACCGATAATAATACTGACAATCCCCATACCGAATGTTTCAATAAATAATAACTGTGCTACTTTTTTCTTTTTCGCACCAAGCATCATGTACATACCGAGTTCTTTTCTTCTTAACGTGAGTAAGAAAGAGTTGGCATATATAATATAAAATACAGTAATGAAAGATAATAGTATTGCACCTACCCAAAAGACGAGTCTAATACTACTAATTAGGCTATTATCTTTCGTAAATTCACTATTCATCGCCATCGTTTGGAACATGTAGAAAATACTAATACTAATAACGAGGCCAATAAGTAAAACCATATAATCTTTTAACATCTTTTTCATACTATGACGTGATAATTTAAATAACATAGTTTCGCCCCCTACTTAGACTCAGCAGCTGAGCCCATATGAGCGAGCACACCTAAAATGTCTTGATAGAAATTCTCTCGAGTACCTTGACGGTTTAATTCTTTATAAAGAAGACCATCTTGAATAAATAAAATACGCTCACAATAACTTGCACTAAATGCATCGTGTGTAACCATCAAAATACTTACATTATGATTTTCATGTAAATCTTGCATTGCTTCTAATAAACTTTTTGCGTTTTTACTATCAAGCGCACCTGTCGGTTCATCTGCTAATACAATTGCTGGATTATGTACTAAAGCTCTTGCCGCCGCTGTTCTTTGCTTTTGTCCTCCAGAAACAGCCGTCGGATATTTTGTTAAAATTTCGGTGATGCCTAATTTCTTCGCAACGTCATTTACCTTTCCAGTAATCTCACTTGACGGTACGCCTTGCAAAGAAAGTGGTAAAGCGATATTTTCATAAATTGATAAGTTTTCTAGAAGATTAAAATCTTGAAAAAT
This sequence comes from Bacillus sp. HMSC036E02, assembly GCF_001836235.1. Lineage (NCBI taxonomy): Bacteria > Bacillati > Bacillota > Bacilli > Caryophanales > Bacillaceae > Bacillus > Bacillus sp. HMSC036E02. Next base: position 47,033 of record NZ_KV827806.1, read on the forward strand.
GAAACCTAATTTTTGAGAGCGAAAATCAGATAACGCATTGCCCTTCATAGAAGTAATATTTGTACCAGCTATTGTCACACTACCACCTGTCGCTTGGTCAAGTGTACTTATCACATTAAGTAAAGTCGTTTTTCCAGAACCAGAAGGTCCCATGATCCCGACAAATTCTCCTTCTTTAATACTTAACGATACACCCCTTAATGCTTTTGACTGATTCTCATTTCTTTTCCCATACGTTTTTTCTACACTTTCTACAGTAACTACATTTGTTGACATCTCTTTCACTCCATCCCTTTTGTATAAAATTAATTTCTCACATATTTCTTATTATTTTGTCATGTGAATTCTTAAGAATTTTTTAATTATTCATTCAAGAAGAGTTACACCTGTAACATGAACCTTTTTCCTACTTCATATTCTCATTTTTCTACAACTCGTTCCCTCGATTTCGCTTACATTTACCTTACATTTTTGTAAGATAAAAAAGAAAACACACTAATTGCTAATAGTGTGTTTTCTTTACAATCAATATTTTCTATTCTTTATTTCCTCTTCAATACTAGCCGCAAATACATTTAAAGTAACCACTTCCGACTTCTCTTCCCCATATTTACGTACATTTACAGCTCCGTTCTCCAGTTCCTTATCCCCAATAACAAGAATATAAGGAACTTTTTGCATTTGTGCTTCTCTTATTTTATATCCTAATTTTTCATCTCGCACATCTCGTTCGACACGAACACCAGCTTGTGCTAATTTATCCGCAACCTCATCTGCGTATTGTACATGAACTGCATTCGAAACTGGAATGACTTTCACCTGAACTGGTGCCACCCATGCCGGGAATGCACCTCCAAAGTGCTCAATTAATATTGCTAAGAAGCGATCTAATGACCCTAAAACTGCCCTGTGAATAACAACTGGTCTTTTCTTTTCATTATTTTCATCTATATAATTTAAATCAAATTTCTCTGGCATTTGGAAATCAAGCTGGATTGTTCCGCACTGGTGGCTTCTATTTAAAGCATCTTTAATATGAAAATCAATTTTCGGCCCGTAAAATGCACCGTCACCTTCATTTAGTCTATATTTATAATTTAGCGATTGTAATACATTTTCTAATGCCGCTTCTGCTTGCTCCCATAATTTATCATCACCCATTGAATCTTCTGGACGAGTAGAAAGCTCTACTTCATATTCGAATCCAAAAGTTTTATATACGTAATCAATTTGCGCCATTACTGATTTAATTTCATCTTCAATTTGTTTTGGAGTTACAAATAAATGTGCATCATCTTGGCAGAAAGTACGTACTCTTAATAATCCGTTTAACGCACCACTAAATTCATGACGATGTACTTGACCAAATTCACACATACGAATCGGTAATTCACGATAAGAATGCAATTTATTTTTAAACATAAGCATGTGCCCTGGGCAGTTCATCGGTTTTAATGCAAAACTTTTATTATCTACTTCAGAGAAATACATATTATCTTTATAATGTCCCCAGTGCCCTGATCTCTCCCATACTTCTTGGTTCATCATGAACGGAGTGCGTACTTCTTGATACTTATACTCTTTTTGAATTTCTCTTAAAAATGCTTCCAATTCGTTACGAATCATTTGTCCTTTCGGTAAATAAAACGGCATTCCCGGAGCCTCTTCAGAAAACATAAATAACTCAAGCTCACTGCCTAACTTACGATGATTTCTTTTTGCTGCTTCTTCAACGAAATGTAAATACTCTTCTAATTCTTTTTGAGAAGAGAATGCAACACCATATATGCGCTGAAGCACTTGGTTATTACTATCACCTCGCCAATATGCACCGGAAACGTGAGTTAATTGAAATGCTTTCAAATAACCTGTAGATGGTAAATGTGGTCCTCTACATAAATCTACAAATTCACCTTGTTTATATAGTGTTACACTTTCCCCACTAGGAATTGCTTCTAAAAGTTCTAATTTCAAGCGGTCGTTCATTTCTTGAAACAGTTTAGCTGCTTCTTCTCGAGAAACCTCAACTCGTTCTATCTTTATATTTTCATTTATGATCTTTTTCATTTCTTTTTCGATTTTTCGTAAATCTTCTATGTTTACACTACTTGGAAGATCCATATCATAATAAAATCCATTTTCAATAACAGGCCCTACTCCAAGATTTATATCACCATACAATCTTTTTACAGCTTGCGCTAAAATATGTGCCGCGGAGTGTCTTGCAATTTCTACCCCTTTATTTGAATCTATAGTAATGATTTCCACTTCCGCATTTTCTTCAATATTTCGGCGTAAATCATATAATCCATCATTTACTTTCCCCGCAACTGCTTTCTTTTTCAAACTACTGCTAATGGATCCAGCAATTTCTTCTAAAGTAACTCCATTTACAAATTCTTTAACGCTACCATCTGGAAATTTAATTTCAATCATTTGTTCTTTCATTTTTCATCTCTCCATTTCATAATAAAAAGCACACTCATCCCTAAAATAGGGACGAGCGTGCTTTTACCCGTGGTTCCACCCAGATTCCCATTGTAAACAAACAATGGCTTCTTTTACGGTAACGTCGTTTATACGGCACTAGATACTTAATTTCCCTAGTGCAGCTCTAAGGTGGTAAGTTATTTTTCTGCGTTAGGAAGTTCTCAGCTTTCCTTCCTTCTCTGTATAACCGGGTAAAATAACTCGTGTCCTTTTCTTCGCTTATTATGAAATTGAATGCAAAAAAGCATATTCATCCCTAAATATAGGGACGAATATGCTTATATCCGTGGTTCCACCCAGATTCCCATCACAAAAAAACATAATGGCTTCTTTTGCGATAACGTCGCATACACGGCACTAGATACTTAATTTCCCTAGTGCAGCTCTAAGGTGGTAAGTTATTTTTCTGCGTTAGGAAGTTCTCAGCTTTCCTTCCTTCTCTGTATAACCGGGTAAAATAACTCGTGTCCTTTTCTTTGCTTTTTGTAAAACATCCATTTATTGTTATTTAATATATCTTATTCATTTTATTTTTGCAAGTGTTTAAAAAAATTATTTATTTAATTTAAAAAAGCGAAACCAAATTTTTTTGGTTTCACTTCACAATTTTACCAATCTTGTGGTTCGTAATTTAAGTCTGCAAATAGACGTCTTTTCTCCTTCTTCGTTAAATCTCTCCACTGCCCAACTGGTAAATTATTCAATTCAATATTCATAATTCTCGTACGTTTTAACGTGTATACTTGATAACCTAAAGCTTCACACATACGGCGAATTTGGCGATTTAGCCCTTGTGTTAAAATAATTTGGAACTCATATTTTGATAACTGTGTAATCTCACAAGGAAGCGTTTTTGTTCCTAAAATTTTAACACCCGCTGCCATTTTCTCTAAGAAATCAGGTGTAATTGGCTTATCTACTGAAACGATATATTCTTTCTCATGTTTGTTTTCAGCACGTAAAATCTCATTAACAATATCGCCATCATTCGTTAACAAAATTAAACCGTCAGAGTCTTTATCAAGACGTCCAATGTGGCTAATTCGTAAAGGATGATTCACTAAATCAATAATATTACCTTTTACTGATTTTTCACTCGTACATGTAATACCTACTGGTTTATTTAAAGCGATATATACGTGATCTCGAGCAATTCGAAGCTGCTCTCCATTTACTCGTACATCATCACCTGGGTTCACTTGGTCACCAATTTTTGCAACCTTACCGTTAATAATTACTCTTCTCTCATTAATTAGTTTATCCGCTCCACGTCGAGACGCTTTTCCAGCTTCACTAATAAATTTATTGATACGCAAATTAGGCACATCCTTTTCTAAAAAAATTTCAAGCTCACACTGCTTCTACCGTACAATACAAAAGGGTAAGCCTCCTATTATAACTTAAATATATTAACATGAAAGGGTATATAACGTCTTCTATTAATTACTTGTTTATAAGAAAATCTCTTTATTATACATTCATTTATGCACTTTTTCAGCGTTTAATATACAAGCCATTCTTCCTTACATACAGCTTGTTTTCCTTTTATCTCTTCTATCTCTTCATGAATATTAGCTAATTTATATAAATCTGTGAAAATCTCTTCCACATAATGTTGGTGCGTCTTTTCATCTTTCCAATACGTTAACACTATGTAACGATTTTTATTTTTTAAAGACTTCCCAACTACTCCACCTAACATTCCTTTTGCTTTTTCCATTCCTTTATCCCAAATTGTTTCTTGCTTATGTAAAAAATGATTTTCCTTTTCCATCTTTACATCACATATAGCAACTCTTACGAATGATCCTTCTGTAACAACGTCTTTCAAATGCGTATCAGTTATATCATACAACGTTTGAAATAATTCAATTTCACATGAAAGAAACGTATCCTCTTGATTACTATTTAAATAAATTGTATCGTGAGCACCATTCATAAATGATTGATATGTACTTCTATCTTCCCATAAAGTAAATACACATGCCTCATCTTCATACCATCCACCAAATTGTCCATGAAAACCATCTAGGTGCCGTATATCACGCCATTTTCCTTGCGAATTTGAAAACAATTCCTTTTTCTCTTCTTCCACCTTACAGTAGATTGTTTTTAGTAACATTTTTAATTCCCCCTTATCTTACATTCCATTTCCCATCTGCAATACTTTCTACTTTTCTCCTAAACGAACATTATTTTTACTCTCTATTTCTTCAGCTCTTATATGTACTAAAGAGGGCCTTTTCATCTCGTATCCTTGTTCAACACGCATATTTATTTTTTCTGTTCCCACAAAAACGATACTTTAAAAGATAGGCTGTTAAATATCCATTTGAACTTCCTTTTGTCACATCTTCCGGGATCCCATAATAGTCTGCAAAATCACGAACATTTAGATCGTTCATTTATTTACATAACATAATTATATTCTTCTAGTTATCTATAGTATTCAAAAAAGCAGCCGCTCTTTCTATCAGCCATTCACCAAACGTACTTAAAAATAATAAAATTTCATTTATATCATTTATCGGTTCAATTACATATTGTAATGCCTTTCTCATATTTTTTTCTTGTTCGGGAAAATGCTTACTAAATAATTCATAGGCAGGATATAAGTCTCTGGAATAAAGTCCTTCTCTCTCAATTGTCAATGCTAGACCTGACCTGATTATTATCTTCATAATCCAACGACAACAATCAGCTATATCTTCCACGCCTTTATTATGTATTAACTCTTTGCGTGCTTGTCCAATTTGTTTTCCCAATTGAATAAGATGTTCATAGGCTAACTCCTGACTTACTTTATATTTAGGCAAAGACAATGTTACATCTTCACCAAATATACATACTCCATGTGTCTGTATCATGAAGCTTATAAAAGAAAAACTCTTGGAATTTATCACTTCTTTTTCACTGTAAAAACTCAATTCCACTCCTGTTATACAATTGAATTTTTGCAAAATTTTAATTTCTAGTTTCTTTCGCCAACTTAAGTCTATTAATTTAGGATCCTTTCGCACTAATATAATTACATCTATATCAGCAATACCTTTAATTCCAATCCCTCTTGGAATTGAGCCTCTTATATAAACACTGTGTAAATCATCCTGTAACAATTCACAACAAGTATTTTTTATTTCTTGTATTACCTCCATAAATATAGGTTGAACTTTTTCAATATGTGCATCATTTATAATATATCCTTCATCATCAGTAGAACAAAAACGACCTATCTTTTTTATACTTGGCAATTTGTCATCTCCATACTAAATATTATTTTATTCTATACACATAGTAATTATAATTTAAATAATTCAGAATTAAAAATCAAAAGATATAGAAAGTAAACAATCCTACAATATCATTCACTTCCTATCTCTCTTATCATCAATTATTTTTCAAATAAATAATACGTAATTTCTCCCGGATAATGTACTACTGCTACCTTCCGCTCCCCTTTTTTAAAACTAACAGTATGCCCGTTTTCCCCTAAGTTCTCCCATCCATTTGCCTTTGTAATAGGCATTACACTTATATATTGATAGTCCTCTTTCTTATCATCGTTAATATGAATTGCTGACATTGGTACTGGAAAACCTTTAATTTTAGATTCTTTATTCATAAATATGAATGCAATTAAACCAACTAATAACATAACCATTGAAATACTTGAAACCAGTTTTCTTCTATTCATTTTCACTAAAAACCCTCTTTTCTCGCATACAACTTTCATCATTTTACTAACTTTAATTATTTATGTATAAAAAAGAAATAATTAAAATTATTTCTAACCTATTTTCTCTACTTTAAACAACATTATTGTTATATATTATAATTATAAGTTTTTAAATTTTGGAGGCGTTACATATTGCGGAAATTACTTTTTACTAAATGGACAGTTGTTATTTCTATTTTCATCATTTTCGGTACGATTTTCTATGTTACTAATGTTAAAAATAACAACGAAAAAGCAACTGTAGAAACAGCGGATACAAAAACTTTCAAAACTAAATTACAACCTAAAATTAATGAATTGACTACTCATTATAATGACATCATCGAAAAAGATTGGTTACCTGCCTGGGAAGAGATTAACACAAATGGAGATTCAGTAGATCGAAATAAACTATTAGTTACAATGAGTGCTGTTTCCAAGCAGTACGAAACAATTATGAACGAAATAGACACGCTTAAAATTGAAGAAAACATAACAGATATAGATATACAAAAACAACTACTTCAATTCACAAATCAGTTTAAATCCGCATCAAATTTCATGAAAAATGCAGCAAATTTGATTATAGACGGAGCAAATAACTCTACTCCAACCGATGAAACTATTGAAAAAACAAAACAAGCTTTAGGACTTGCGGATCAACATATTGTCATCGCTTTATCTACTTTAAATGAAGTTGAAGATAAATTAGGACTTACAAAAAAATAAAACTATTTACTATTTTAAAATAAAAAATGATTGCAATTCACAATTTGTATGTCTATAATGTTTTTATTGATTTACAATCAATGTGTTTATAAATTTTATAATTCGGATGAACCATTCAGGAGAAGGTCTATTGATCTACCGACGGGGCAAAAAGTTGTTATACCAACTTTGAAACTCTCAGGTCTTGGTTACAAGTAGAACTGCATGGGGACGAATCTCTGGAGAGACTCCCTCTCGCTTTCATAGAGCGCGGAGGAAAACGAGCACCGAAGGAGCAAATCCGCTACTTTAGCGGATAATCTCTCAGGTAAAAGGACAGAGACAAGCGAAAGAAAAAGCCGATTGTATCGGTTTATTTTTCTATCCCTTGTTTCTCCAGAGACCATTTCATTTACTTGAAGTGGTTTTTATTTTTTCTAAAAAAGGAGAATAAAGATGGAGACAGTAAGTAAAGTATTAGAACAAATGAATCAATACGTGTGGGGATTACCAACTTTGTTGCTACTCGTTGGAACAGGTATCATTCTCACAGTGCGTTTGAAAGGTTTACAGTTTAGTAAACTATTATACGCTCACAAACTAGCGTTTAAAAAATCAGAAGATACTTCTTCTTCTGGAGATATTAGTCACTTCCAAGCACTCATGACAGCTATGGCCGCAACGATTGGTATGGGAAATATAGCCGGTGTTGCAACAGCGGTTACAATTGGTGGTCCTGGTGCAATATTTTGGATGTGGATTACCGCTTTATTCGGTATGGCAACAAAGTATGCCGAGGCAATACTTGCAGTAAAATACCGTGTTAGTAATGAAAATGGTGAATATTCAGGTGGACCAATGTATTATTTAGAGCGTGGTTTAGGTAAGAAATGGCTGGCAGTATTATTCGCTATATTCGGCACAACTGCTTCTTTCGGTATTGGTAATATGGTGCAATCTAACTCAGTTGCAGAGGCAATGCGAATTAATTTCTCTTTCCCTCCTGCTTTAACTGGTATAGTAATGTCATTTTTAATCGCAATTGTTATTTTAGGCGGTGTAAAAAAAATTGGGAAAGTGACGGGATATGTCGTTCCTATTAAAGCTTTCTTTTATATAATTGCTGGTCTTATAATTATTTTCTATCACTACGACCAAATTCCAGAAGCATTTTCACTTATTTTTTCTGGTGCATTTAATGGTACAGCAGCTGCTGGTGGTTTTATTGGGGCAACAGTTGCATCAGCTATTCAAATCGGAATGGCGCGTGGTGTATTTGCGAACGAAGCTGGTTTAGGGAGTGCCCCTATTGCCGCGGCGGCGGCAAAAACTGATTCGCCTGCAAAGCAAGCTTTAGTTTCAATGACTGGTACTTTTCTAGATACGTTTATTGTATGTACAATTACAGGACTAGTATTAATTACTACAGGTGCTTGGAGATCTGGTAAAACTGGCGTTGAAGCTACAACACTTGCATTCCAATCTGTATTTGGTACTGCTGGTAGTATGATTCTCGGTATCGCAATTATTTTATTTGCCTACTCTACTATTTTAGGCTGGTCGTATTATGGGGAAAAATGTGTAGCTTATTTATTCGGAGAAAGTGCAGTTAAATATTATAAAGCAATCTTTATTGTTATGATTGCAATTGGTGCTAATTTAAAGCTAGGAATCGTATGGACATTTGCTGATATTGCAAATGGACTTATGGCAATTCCAAACTTGATTGGTCTAATTGGATTAAGTAGTATTGTTGTTGCTGAAACGAATCGCTTTTTACAAGCAGAGAAATTGAAAGAAAATAATAAAAACCAGGCAAGTTAATCTATGAAAAAGGAATGACTCATACATGATGAGCGTTCCTTTTTTCATCCCCTCTTTTACTTAATTACTATTATTAAAAATATATTTATATCAATATTTACTCCTTTTTATTCCTCCAAAAGTTTTTCACATAAATGTCATAAATCGTATGGTCTAACTATATAGTTGAAAAGGAATGTGACATTAAAGTGTCACTGAAAAACTCATCCAAGAAAAGGGAGGAAAAATCTTTTGAAAAACAAAATCATCGTTTTCCTATCTGTTTTGTCATTTATTATTGGTGGTTTCTTCTTTAACACGAATACTTCAAGCGCTGAAACATCATCTACTGATTACGTTCCTAACCAATTAATCGTTAAGTTCAAACAAAATGCATCTTTAAGTAATGTGCAATCTTTTCATAAATCTGTCGGAGCTAATGTCTTATCTAAAGATGATAAGTTAGGTTTTGAAGTCGTACAATTTTCAAAAGGTACTGTAAAAGAAAAAATAAAGAGCTATAAAAATAATCCAGATGTGGAATATGCAGAACCGAATTATTACGTTCACGCCTTTTGGACTCCAAACGACCCATATTTTAATAATCAATACGGGTTACAAAAGATTCAAGCTCCACAAGCTTGGGATAGCCAACGAAGTGATCCTGGTGTAAAAGTAGCTATTATTGATACAGGAGTTCAAGGCTCACACCCTGATCTGGCTTCGAAAGTAATTTACGGGCATGATTATGTTGATAACGACAATACATCTGATGATGGTAATGGTCATGGTACACATTGCGCTGGAATTACTGGAGCACTTACGAATAACAGCGTCGGAATTGCTGGTGTTGCCCCACAGACTTCAATTTATGCTGTCCGCGTATTAGATAATCAAGGAAGTGGTACTCTTGATGCTGTAGCGCAAGGTATTCGAGAAGCTGCTGATTCGGGTGCAAAAGTAATTAGTTTAAGTTTAGGAGCTCCAAATGGTGGTACTGCATTACAACAAGCCGTTCAATATGCATGGAATAAAGGCTCTGTTATAGTTGCAGCTGCTGGAAATGCTGGAAATACAAAAGCTAATTACCCTGCTTATTACAGCGAAGTAATTGCAGTTGCTTCTACAGATCAATCAGATAGAAAATCTTCATTCTCTACTTATGGTAGCTGGGTAGATGTTGCAGCACCAGGTTCAAATATATATTCAACATATAAAGGAAGCACGTATCAATCATTAAGTGGTACATCTATGGCAACACCTCATGTTGCAGGAGTCGCAGCTCTTTTAGCAAATCAAGGATATAGCAATACACAAATCCGCCAAATTATTGAGTCTACTACTGATAAAATTAGTGGTACAGGTACGTACTGGAAAAACGGTAGAGTCAATGCATATAAGGCTGTACAATACGCTAAGCAATTACAAGAAAATAAAGCTTCTTAAGAAAACTTTAATCAGTCGATCTACCATGAATCCAGAATAAAATAGAAGGAGAGACTTCTATAATTAAAGCCTCTCCTTCTTACAAACTATATTACTCTCCCTGCTTTTTAACCATATGTAAATACAGTACAAAATCCATCATTGTCGATGAATGACCAAGTTGACGGATCATCGCTGTTATATTTCCTCTATGGTATGTACCATGATTTACGACATGTTGCACTAATTCTAAAATCGAAGTTTCTAATTTCCCTACGTATGGATTCTCAATAACAAATACAGCATTCACATCTTGTATTGTAATTAAAAACTCTTTATATTGATTTGCCATGTTTTCAAACATTTTTTCTAATTCATGTAACGATTTAGTTTCAATTTGTTTTCGTAAATCTTCTCGGTCTTGTATTGCTTCATTCATACTTTTACCATGCAATATATGTAACCACACTTGATCTGTAATATAAATATGCACAAAAGTATCCTTAATGGATGGGAATACACTCTGTATCTGCTCATTAAAAATTGTCTCATAGTTTGGTAACTCTTTTAATCGATTGAATAATCTAGTATTAGCCCAAGCATGATAATCACACTGTTTTAATATATAATCTTTCAATTTATATTACCTCCTTATTGTATGAAACGAATGGTTTGTTTCTTCATTTCTGATTCTCTATCAGCCTTTGCAATCCCTTTTTCTTTCATTTCATGCTTATTTATCGTTTTATATTTTACATACGTATAAAATTCCGTTTGAAATGGAAATGGTGTAATCCGAATTGTTTCCTCGTCCACCCATTCAGCTTGAATAAGTTTCTCCTCTTTACTATTAAACATTTCTGTTCCTTCAAAACCATCTTTAAATAAATCAATTTCATCTTTCTTTTTGACACCAGGCTTATTCATACATACGTATAAAGAAAGTTCATCACAAAACTTTAATAATCTATAATGCTTATCGAACATCGCAAACTGTTCCTTTGTTAACGTTTTCAAAATTCTTTTTTGTCGTTCTAACTCATGTTTATAAAATGACATCATCTCTCCATCTTCCTCGTTTAGTGGAAATGATAAAAAATGTTTACTACAAAGCAATGCCCCGTATGGATTAGAATTTTCAATTTCATTCAAACCAATCGTATAAAAAACAAAACGTAATGGGCTTGGACAATCCATAAATGTATATGGAATATTTTTAGCATCATTCAAAATTGGTACTTTATCAAGCTCTATCCATCCTCTGTCATGCTCATATATTGCATCAACTGTTTCTTTTAAATATGTTTTATCTTCAAAAAAGTCTTCTTTTATATGCTTTGCAATCTCTCCAGCTAAAAAACCATGATCATGTTGACGAATTAATATACTTTCCTTCTCATTTTTTTCACGAAAAATCATTCGTATACTCCCCCTCATCCTCATATTAAAGCTTTTTATATGCATCAATTCTTAATTAATCCCTAAATAATAGAAGGGATTCAGTCTCTTGCAACGAAATTAACATAATTATATAGTATTCTTTCTAATCATGGTGATAGCTTTATCTTTACTATCTATTATACTAAAACATTCATTCCAAAAATTTTTTTATGAGGTGAAAACATGAACAAAACAGAATTGATTAAAAACGTAGCTCAATCAGCTGATATTTCTCAAAAGGACGCTTCTGCAGCTGTACAATCCGTATTTGACACAATTGCTAATGCATTACAATCTGGAGATAAAGTTCAACTAATCGGGTTTGGAACTTTTGAAGTACGCGAAAGATCTGCTCGTACAGGACGTAATCCGCAAACTGGCGAAGAAATTCAAATCGCCGCTGGTAAAGTTCCTGCATTTAAAGCGGGTAAAGAATTAAAAGAAGCTGTTAAATAAAAACAAGAAACCAGCCATTTTATAGGCTGGTTTCTTGTTTTTATTTAAGCAATTGCTTTATATTCTCTGCATGATACACTTCACAAATATAAAATACACATTTGCAGTTACTTACAATTTGATACTTTCTAGTTGGATACACATTCGCTGTAACAGAACATCCATCAAACAATTCAATAATATTTCCAGATGGCTGATATCCTTCATATAATACGTTTCTTCTTACTTCCATCTTTTCTATAAGCTTTTCAACAGGAATATTTCCACTCTCTAATTCACTCTTTATTGCGTCCGGTAAAAACGAAGTGTCTGCAAAAATTAGATTTTCAGATAACACCTTTCCTTTATAACTAACATTAGATACACGGTAAAGAAATGTTCCATCTTTATCAAAGAAATTCTTTGCTTCTTTCGGAATGTACTGTCTACCAAGTGCCTCTTGTTCAAGAACATCAAACTGAACTGTATCATTTAAAAGCTTTTCTAAAGCATGAATGGATGATGTATCTCCAGAAAATAAAATATTTTTAATTGCTTGTACATTATAAGTGAATTCATTCTTTCTATTTTCCGCTACTAACATGAGGAACACCTCTTCTGTAATTTTTTTATTTAAGATTTAAAAGTGCTGCCGCGTCTAATTGCGTAATTTCAGTCACTTCCTTACTGAATATTGCAACAGAAGCCCTATAATCTAAACTAGGCCTTACATCTTCCATCATTGTATTACTTGCTAACTCTTGTCTATCCTTAAAAACCAACAAGTTTGGAGGATCATTTGGAGCTGATACTGTAATATGTACTGGTGGAATCATTAGTCCTTCACCTGTCGCTTTCAGCACCGCTTCTTTTCGAGTCCAATATGTTAAAAAACCTTCTATTTTCTGTTCATTTGGCAGTTTCATAACTTGCGCTATTTCAATGTCTGTTAATACACCTTCTGCCATTTTCATAACATCTATACTTGGATTCATTTGTTCTACATCTATGCCAACAGGTGCAGATTTTGTAAATGCAACGACAACCCACTCACCTGAATGCGAAACGGATAATTGCGGCATACCTTCTGGTAATTGTGGTCTTCCATGCTGCAATTTACATACTGAGCACATTCGATCAATTGGTACTTGGACTGGTGACATAGAAAGTATCTTGCCGAGAACTAATCTACTTATTACGCAACCTATTATAAAACGAGCTCGATCTGCCGAATGATGATACGAATTTGCTTTCTCTCGCTCTATATCATTTAGTAAATTGTAATGCCATGATTGTAAATCCGAAATTCTTGCCCACCATATTTGACAATCATTCTCATTCAAAGTTGGAATAGAATCTACAACTTTACTTTCTATCATGTAAACTCTCCTTTATTCAACGAATATCAATTTTCATAAAAAAGCATACGTATATTGTTATTCATTGACAAGTACTTTCTCTTTTTCTGATACAGATAATGTTTTTTCTTTCTTCTTTGACATTACCTCTTTATCGGAAATACGTAAAGAAAATAGTAGTGCTATGAGCAAAAATATTGCTGACCCAATTAATGCTGCTTGATATGGTAAAAAATCGGATTGAACGTTATTACCTCCAAAACCAGCTAGTATACTAGCTAAAACCGCTACTCCTATTGCTGAACCTAGTCGATTTTGCACATTGAATATAGTAGTCGCTCTCCCCATAGAAGGCGGCGTGATATTGTTAAAGGCAGAAAATTGAACCGCACCGACAGATTGACCTAAGAAAATACCGATACCAAACAATAATGCCCGGATTTGCCACGGATTCGTATCGTGATTTACAAAACTCAATAAAACAAATATAACCGCCGTACATATTAATCCAATAGAAATTACCTTTCGAGCTCCTAATTTCTTATATGACCATGGTACAATTTGTGAAGAAATCATTAATCCAATCGCCTCTGGAAATGTCGTAAGTCCTGATTCCAGTGCAGAAACTCCTATCACATTTTGATACATAAGAGGAAAAACAAATAACATTCCTAATAAACCAGCTGATGAAAATAATGATATAATGCTCATCTTTCTAAAGACTGGTTCTTTTAATAAGCGTAAATCTAACATCGGTTGCTTTACTTTCAGTTCTACAATTATAAACAATGTAATGAATACAACCCCAGCTATCCCAGTACTCATAATTTCTGGAGAAATCCACCCTTTTGATGGTCCCTGGCTGAGTGCATATATGAGCATCGCAAATCCTGGTGCTGATAAAATAAAGCCGAGCGAATCAAAGCGACCAGCTGATTTTTCAACATGTTCTGCTAAAAATAGAAGTCCAAATAGCAATGCAACGATTCCAAACGGTAGATTAATATAAAATGCCCAACGCCAAGACATTTGATCTACAAAGAAACCACCGATGATAGGACCAATTGCTGGTGCTACAGCAATTGGAAGTATAATGAACCGGGAAATCTTCGGTCTTTCCTCTGGTGAAAATGTTCGAAATAACATCGCCATTCCGACCGGTGTTAAAAGCCCTCCGCCAGCACCTTGAATAATACGGAAAATATTCAATGAAGTAATATCGTTAGCCATTCCGCATAAAGCAGATGCAATTGTAAATACGAAAAGAGCAATTAAAAATACTCTTTTCGTACCAAAACGATCTCCTAACCAACCAGAAATCGGAAGGAAAACAGCTAAACTAACTAAATATCCAACATTCACCGTCCCCATTGCAGATGGAGGTACTTGTAGTTCTCTACTTATCGTTTGCAGTGCTACATTTACAATCGTTGCGTCCATCGCAGCCATAAACATCGCAGTTATATAAACGATACTTACAACTACTTTTGGATTTAGTTTTTCTTTCATTATCGTTTTCCTACTAATGTTTTTTCGCGAACTTGATTACCTTGTGGATTCAAATCTTTCCAGTTATATTCAACATATTCTAAGCAGCTCTGCCTACTAGCTTCTTCATATACGACATTCCAGCCAATAGGTACATCGAGAAAAGCAGGCCAGAGAGAATACTGGCCCTCCTCATTTATTAATACTTTATATGTGTAATTATCATTTTCAAATGGATTCGTCATACTCTACTTACCCCTTTCTTATTCTGCAAATATTTCGCTAATACTTGTCCAATTTCCGTAAGTGGACCTGGCTGACATAGATCTTTATGTCTACAATCAATATCGTGCTGCACAATTTGCCCATCTAAATAATTTAGCCACGTATTTGGAGAAATAGGATCAAACCAGTCTGGTATAACAGTAGATCTAAAGAATAAGATATCTCCGTTATAAACTTTCGGTACATATTTCCCTAACAACCCTACTGAATTTACATATGTTTCTTTCAAGTTCAATATAGTCTCTTCTTCAAGACTTGCTAATGCACTTCCATCTTTACGAAGGATTTCAACTGCACTTTCCATTGTAAGTGGTTTACCCTCCATGTTATCTGGGTCATATCCGCCTAAAGCAAGTAATGCGATTAACGCTTCCTCTTCAGTAGGCGCTTCCGTATTCGGTAAGAAGTGTCCAGGATAAGAGTCAAGCATAACGAGTAATTCTACTTCTTCCCCTTCATTTTGTAATTGCGCCGCCATTGCATGTACAACATTTCCTCCAAGCGACCAACCTAGTAAACGATATGGTCCATGAGGCTGTACTTCACGAACATGTTTCAAGTAATCCGCCGCCATCTCCTCTAAACTTTTTGGAAGTTCTTCATTTTTAGCGATACCACGTGCTTGTACACCATAGATTGGATAATCTGTTCCTAAAGATTTCATAAGTCCTGCATAGCACCAACTTAATCCACCAGCTGGATGTACACAAAATAGTGGTAATTGATCCCCGCTTGCTCGTAATGGAAGCAACACATCAAGTGCACTTTGACCATTCCCCATCTCAAGTCTTTCAGCTAACCCTGCAACAGTCGGTGCTGCAAATAAAGTGCCAATATTTAGTTCCACTCCAAGCGCCTCTTTCATGCGGCTCATAAGTTGCACTGCAAGGAGTGAATGGCCACCAAGATCAAAGAATCCGTCATCAATTCCAATTTGAGGTACACTTAGCACTTCTGTAAACAAGTCACATAACATTT
This sequence comes from Bacillus sp. HMSC036E02, assembly GCF_001836235.1. NCBI lineage: Bacteria > Bacillati > Bacillota > Bacilli > Caryophanales > Bacillaceae > Bacillus > Bacillus sp. HMSC036E02. The sequence goes on from NZ_KV827806.1 coordinate 63,158, forward strand.
CTTCTTGCGGTGTTCTTGGACCACGACTAGAAGATGATGCAATAAATTCTGGAGCTGGCAATGCCTTTCTATCTAATTTACCGTTTGGAGTTAAAGGTAACTCATTTACTACTACAAAAGCGTATGGAACCATATAATCTGGTAAACTACCACTAGCAAACTGACGCATTTCATTCGTATCAATCGCTTCATTATTTGATGCAACGATATAAGAAACTAACCGTTTATCCCCTGGTTGATCTTCACGTACAATAACGGCTACTTGCTCAACTTTAGGGTGCTTCATTATGACTGCTTCTATTTCTCCTAATTCAATTCGGAACCCACGAATTTTGATTTGATGATCTGCACGTCCTATATAATCTAGCGTCCCATCTTTACGCCAGCGAGCTAAGTCTCCTGTACGATACATTCTTGTACCTGGCTTGCCAAATGGATCTGCGATAAAGCGTTCAGCCGTTAATCCTGCTCTTCCTAAATATCCACGCGCAAGCCCTGCACCTGCAACATACATTTCTCCAACTACTCCAGGTGGCACTGGTTGTAAATAGTTGTCTAACACATACACTTTAAGGTCAGGTATACTGCACCCAATTAAACTATTTGCTCGTAAAGAGACGATAGTTTCATCTATTTCAATATAACTAACATGTACTGTCGTCTCCGTAATACCGTACATATTAATAAGCTTTGGTGCGTTATGAGGATGTCGACTATACCAATCTTCTAAGCGACTTAGCTCAAGTGCTTCTCCTCCAAAAACAACATATCGTAAAGATAATTTTTGACCAATCTCTTCATTTTCACGATCTGCTTGCATCAATTGATAGAACGCTGATGGAGTTTGGTTTAAAACCGTAACCTTTTCTTTAACAAGAAGCTGTAAAAATTCTTTCGGCGAGCGACTTACAGTATGTGGCACTACAACTAAACGCCCTCCATATAATAAAGGTCCCCAAATTTCCCAAACCGAGAAATCAAAAGCATATGAATGAAACATCGTCCAAACATCGTTTTCGTCAAACTGGAACCAATGATCAGTTGCTCCTAAAAGTCTTACTACATTTTGATGAGGTATCATAACGCCTTTCGGTCTACCCGTTGACCCTGACGTATAAATAACGTAAGCAATATGTGATGGAGATAATGGCTTAATGCGTTCCACTTCATCAATATTGTCTTCACTATATTTCTCAACTTCTGCTATTACTTTTACATTATCAATTAAAACTTTTAGTGCCTCATTACATTCAATTTCCACTTCTGAATTCGTTAAAACACATGATGGTTTCGCATCGTGTAGCATAAATGAAATACGGTCTGCTGGGTAATCTGGATCTAACGGAAGGTATCCAGCACCAGCTTTAAGAACAGCTAATAAGCTTACAACCATGTTTAATGATCTTGGCATCGCTAAAGCAACGAGTTGATCAGGACCAATCCCTTTTGCTATTAGGAATCGAGCTATTTTATTTGCTTTTCTATTTAACTCTTCATAAGTTAATTTCTTATCTTCAAAGACAACAGCAATAGAATTTGGATTTATATGAGCCTGCTTTTCAAATAATTGTGGCAATGTCATTTCTGGTGCAATTTGAAAACCACCATTCCACTTTTCTAACACTGTATTTTTCTCTGCTACAGTTAATATTTCTAATGTGCCAATTGATCGATCCGGATGTTTCGCTGCATCATCTAATAACAAAATAAATCTTTCTATTAGTTTTTGAACCGTTTCACGTTTATATAAATCGGTACTAAACTCTAGTAATCCATGTAAACCCTTCGGAGTACCGTCACCCCCGTTACTCTCACTAATTTCAAATGTTAAGTCAAATTTTGCAGAACCGACGCTTTGAATTTCAAGGCTCGCTTCTATATCCGGGGCATCAAAGATTGCTTCTGGCGTATTTTGGAAAGCTAACATAACTTGAAACAACGGGTGGCTGTTTCGAGTACGCACTGGGTTTAACACTTCAACGAGTCGTTCAAATGGAACATCTTGATTTTCATAAGCTGTAAGATTTGTCTGCTTTACTCTATTCAATAATTCTTTAAAACTTGGATCTCCTGATGTATTTGTACGTAACACTAATGTATTTACAAATAAGCCGACTATGTCAGAGAGTACATCATCATTTCTTCCAGCAATCGGACTTCCAATTGGTATATCAGTGCCTGCACCTAATCTTGTAAATAGTGCACTAAGCCCTGCTTGCAATACCATAAACAAACTAACTCCATTTTTACGTGCAAGCTCTACTAACCTACTATGCATACCTTCATCTATATGAAAATGAATTGTTTCCCCGCGGTAACTCGTCTCAATTGGACGCTGGAAATCTGTAGGTAACTCCATTTGGTCTGGTAAACCTTTAAGTTCTTCTTTCCAAAAATCTAATTGTGTTGAAATAAGACTCTCTGGTGTCGTTTCATCACCTAGCAATTGCTGTTGCCAAAGTGCATAATCCGCGTATTGAACTGGTAGTGTCTCCAGCTGAACTCTGTCACCTTGACATCGTGCTTTATACGCCACTGTAAAATCTCTCGTTAACGGCTGTAATGACCAGCCATCACCTACAATATGATGTAATAAAATTAATAATACATGTTCGTTTTCACTCACTGTAAAAAGTTGTAAACGAACTGCCGGCTCAAAATCGAGGTTAAAGCTATATCTTACCGCCTCTGAAAGTACACTTTCTAATTCATCTTTACATGTATTAGTTATAACCATTTCTAGATTTAAGTTTTCCATATCTAAAATTCTCTGATAGGAACTACCTAATACGTTAGGGAAAATTGTTCTAAGTGTTTCATGTTTCTCAACTACATCATAAAAAGCACCTTGTAATGCTTCCCGATTCAATATTCCATTCATACGAATGACTAGCGGAATATTATAAGTAGGACTTGGACCTTCTAAACAATTTAAGAACCATAACCTGCGCTGTGCAAATGAAAGTGGAACTTCATTTGGCCTACTTGCTTTCTGAATAGCTGGTCTTGCACTTTTTGCATCGTTTAATTGTTTCGCCAGTTCGGCAACAGTTGGTGATTCAAATAGTTTCCCGATTCCTAATTCCACACTTAACGTTTCACGAATCCTTGCCATTAAACGAGATGCGAGAAGTGAATGTCCACCCATTTCAAAGAAATTATCATCAATGCTAATTCGAGAAACACCAAGTACTTCTGCAAATAAATCACATAATATTTCTTCTTTCGGATTTCTAGCAACTCTCTCATTGTGCATTCCATTAAAATCAGGAGCAGGTAATTTCTTTCTGTCAACCTTACCATTTGGCGTTAATGGTAATTCTTCTAGCACAACAAATGCCGATGGTATCATATAATTCGCTAAACTTTCTGAAACATAAGAACGAATTTCTGAAAGTTTAATCGGTTCCTTTTCTTCTGCAACGATATACGCAATGATGCGTTTATCATTTGGACGATCTTCTCGTACCATTACTACCGCTTGTTGAATATTTTCATGTCGTTGTAATACCGTTTCAATTTCAGCTAATTCAATTCGGAATCCACGAATTTTAATTTGATGATCTGCGCGACTAATGTACTCTAACGCACCATCACTACGCCATTTCACAAGATCTCCTGTACGGTACATGCGCTTCCCTGATTCTCCATAAGGATTTGCAATAAACCGTTCAGCTGTTAACTCAGGTTTTCCTAAATATCCGCTTGCAAGTCCCTCCCCTGCAATATATAATTCCCCAATAATTCCAGGTGGAACTGGTTGTAACCCTGCATCCAATACATACACTTCTGTATTGCAAATTGGCTTTCCAATAGGAGGTATACCCTTTTCACCTTCATCAATGTTCATGAAAGTAGACCAAATCGTCGTTTCAGTTGGTCCATATAAATTAGTTATTGAGCAACCTAATTCTTTTAATTTATTTGCTAAATGCTCTGGCAGAGCTTCACCACCAACTAGTATATTTAGCCCTTGTAGCTTCTCTGGATAATCAGTTACTAACGCCTGCCAAAGCGTCGGTGTAGCCTGCATAATGGTCACTCTTTCTTCTTGTAAAAGTGTCGTTAATGCTGATGGCTCTTGTATGTCTTCTTTTTGCGCAATTGTTAAACTTGCACCACTAATAAGAGGTAAATAAATTTCTAGAGCAGAAATATCAAACGCAAACGTTGTAACTGCTAATAAATGATCATTTTCATTTAATGAAAACTTTTGTTGCATAGCCATTAAAAAGTTACTTAAACCTCTCATAGGAACAATTACACCTTTTGGGTTTCCTGTTGAGCCTGAAGTATATATTGTATAGGCTGGATTTAAAAGTGATACATCATTCTTACATGCTATATTCATACGAGAATATGTATGTAACGCTAGTTTCGTTTCTTCTTCATCTAATACAATTTTTTTCATATCATTTTCTATAACTAACTTAGATGAAACAGATGAATGTGTTATGATACAAACTGGTTTTGCATCATTTACTATATAATTAATTCTTTCTGCTGGGTATTCTGGATCTATTGGTAAATACGCTGCACCAGCCTTTAAGACTGCTAGCATACTAACTACCATTTCTATTGATCTAGGGAATACTAAAGCTACAAACTGGTTTGGTCGTATTCCTTCTTCTACTAAATAATGTGCTAGTTCATTCGCTCGTTCATTTAGCTCTTTATACGTAAGGTTTACACCGTCACAAGTAATGGCTAGTTTATTGGGATTTTTTTGCACTTGTTTTTCAAATGATATAGGCAGACTGATTAACTCATCGTCTTCCTTCGTTTCATTCCATTCCAATAAAACTTTATGATTTTCTTCAGGCAGAGTAATGTTTATTTTTCCAATCGACTCGTTTTTCTCATAATTATTTACTACTAATTCAAATAGACTCATAAATCTTTCTTTATGCAATGCTAGCTCCGCGCCATTATATACTTCAGGATTTGCATCAAAATGAATCATTAGCTCATTTTGATCAAAACGTTTATATACATTTATTGATAAATCATCGACAGGTCCTGCTGATAAATTATGCGTAATACCACGATTTCCAGCAAAGTTAAGCCCGTAATCAAAAGGCATAACATTCACTAACGGTCCAAACAACCTTTGATTTTCACCTAGTAACTTTAAGTCTCTTCTTAATTCCTCATGACGGTATTTATAATGGCGACGTACATCTCGGATTTCTTTAGAAACTTGTTGCAATAATTCCGCAAGAGTTATATTTGGAGTTACTGTAATACGAAGTGGAACTAAATTCATTACCATACTTGGTGTATGAATAGATACAGAACCTAGACGTCCCATCATCGGTAAACCTAAAACAATATCATTTTCACCTGTTAATTTATGCATATAAATACTTGTTATAGCGACAATGAATTCCGGCCAACTTGTTAACGAAATATTGATATCTTCTAGTAAAGTTTTCGTGCTAGAACTAGATAAATAAGCTGTTTCTCGTGAAAATCCATTTGATGTTCTCGGTGCTCGTTCTGCCAAACTTACAACTTCTGGTTCATCTGCATACTTTTCTAACCAAAAAATACGATCTTCCTGAAATTGTTTAGACTCACGATACTCAATATCTTCTTGCACGACTTTTGCAAGAGAACCAAATGGTTTTTCATTCTTGTTTGTTTCTTCTATAAGTGATGTATACTCATTCGCTACTTTTTGGCTAAGAAGTGAAAATCCATAGCCATCCATCACAATGTGATGGATGCGCTGATACCAAAAGAAACGATTATTTTCAACTTGAATAAGTGCTTCAGTAAATAAAGTATCTTTTTTCAAATCGACTGGCATAGATAAATCATTTTTCATCCATACTTTAGCAGCTTCTTCAGGATTTTCTTCTTTACGAACGTCAATAAAATGCATATGAAACTGTGATTCTTCAATAACTTGCCATGGGCCAATTTCATCCTCCTCGAAGCGAACATGAAGTGCTTCTGTTTCCATTACAACTTTACGTACAGCTAATTCAAAAATGTCTTGATGAATATTTCCGTTTATTTCTACATATTCCCCAGTATTATAAATTGGATTAAGCGGATCTAATTGTTGCGCAAACCACATACCAGACTGCGCAGATGATAACGAATGACGAATCTTTTGACTGTTAGGCATTCTTTACTACCCCTTTATTATGTAGTCTATTTGTTACAGCACCTGTGCTGTTTGTGAAGATAGTAAACTGTACCAACCTGCAACAGTTGGATGTTCTGCTAAATGTGCAAAAGTGATTTCTTTCCCTTCACGACGCCACTTCTCTACTAAACTCATAATTCTGACCGAATCAAGCCCTCTATTTAATAAGTCCTCATCAATATCAATACTCTCTACTGGCTCACGAAGTAGTTGTGCAACTAGTTCATGCACTTCCTGTATAGTGATTCCTTCACTCTCATCATCTTTTACACTTTGTAAATCGTTTAACAGTAGGTTTGTTGATGTCGTTACTGCACATCTATTAGATGCATACTCCAATGCTTGTTTATGATGCTCTAGTGAAAAATCAGCAACTGCATCTGCTACAAAGAACGGCTCTATACCATCCATAAATGCTTCACAAGCTGTTAAAAGACAGCCAATATGCGCATAAATACCGCAAATAATGAGTTGATCTTTTCCTTGTTCATTTAAAATTTCTAATAGATTTGTCTTTTTAAATGCACTATATCTCCATTTTGTGAGGAATATATCATCCTCATCAGGAGTAAGTTCATCAACAATTTTCTTTTTATCTGGTCCAGCAGGAATACCGTCACCCCAAAAGTCTTGTAATAAACCTCTTTGTTCTAACGTTTGTCCACCAGGTTGCGCTGTATAAACAACTGGTATACCAAGTTGTTTACATTTTTCTCTTATCATTTTAATATTTGAAATAAGTTCTACTTTTGGTGATTCTTTATCGCTATATGCATCAAGAAAATATTCTTGCATGTCATGAATTAAAAGTACTGCACGTTTCGGATCTGGTGTCCAATTCACTTTATTTTTTGGTAGTTCTGATTCAATTGGCATTTTATATACTGAAATAGATGGGATAGCCATCTAATCACTTCCTTCCGGTTTTTATTATTGTTTTACTGTAATAAGTTTTTCAGCAATGACTTTACGTAGTTCTTTTTTGCTGACTTTTCCGACTCCTGTTTGCGGGAATGATTCAATAAATTCAATTCGATCTGGAATTTTATAAGCCGCTATACCACGTTCTCTTAAAAACATTTTTAATTCACTTACTGCCGGAACTTGTCCGCGAGCTATAACAAAAGCACAGGTGCGTTCACCTAAATAATCGTCAGGCATAGATACGATTGCTACGTCATGGATCGCATCATGTGCTAATAGATGATTTTCAACTTCTTCCGCAGCAACTTTCTCACCACCACGGTTAATTTGATCTTTATCTCTTCCTTCTACAATGATGTATCCTTGTTCATTTACTTTTACAAGATCACCTGTGCGATAAAACCCATCCTTTGTAAATGATCGTGCATTATGCTCTTCGGCTTTATAGTAACCACGAATTGTATATGGACCTCGTGTTAATAAACTACCTACTTCGCCCGGTTGTACATCGTTGTCATTTTCATCAACAACTCGTACTTCATCGAGTGCAGACATCGGTCTACCTTGTGTATGAATAATAATTTCTTCCGGATCGTCTAATCTTGTATAGTTCACTAATCCTTCCGCCATACCGAATACTTGCTGTAACGTACATCCAAATGTAGGACGTATACGTTTTGCAACCTCAGCGCTAAACTTAGCACCACCTACTTGCATAACCTCTAGGCTTGATAAATCGGCATTACGAGAAGATGCAGCATCAAGCCAAATCATTGCTAATGGCGGAACAAGCGCTGTAATTGTAACTTTTTCTTTTTCGATAAGAGCAAAGGCCTCATCTGGACTACCACCAGTTGCCAATACCACTTTTCCACCCGCATAGAAAGTTCCAAATGTCCCTGGAGAACTCATTGGGTAATTGTGTGCTACTGGAAGAACTGCCATATAGACGCTTTCTGCATTCAAATTACAAATTTCAGCGCTAACACGTAAACTATAAATATAGTCATCATGTGTTCTAGGAATTAATTTAGAAAGACCTGTTGTGCCTCCTGATAATTGGAGAAATGCAACATCACTTGGCTGAACTTCTGGTAATGAGACGGGATCCATATACAGATCATTTATGTTCACAAACTCTTCTTCTTCTCCCACTACAATTACATGTTGTAAAGTTGGCACTTTCTCTTTCACTTCTCTTGCTAGTTTTCGATAATCAAAACCGAGAGCCTTATCTGAAATAACGTAAGCGCTCGCCTCGCCAAACTCACAAAAATAACTAATTTCACTGCTTCGATGTGAAGGTAGTGCAAAGACAGGAAGCGCTCCAATTCGAAATAGTGCAAAACATATTTCGAAAAACTCGATAATGTTAGGTAACTGGATTACAACTCTGTCCTCTTTCTTTATTCCTAAATTCAGTAAACCTGCTGCTAAACGATCTACCTTTTTATTAAGTTCACTATATGCTATATGCTTCTTACCACTTACAACCGCGATTCGATCTCCATATTTCTCAGCCCGCTCTCTTAACACTCCTCCAAATGTTTCACCAAGCCAACATCCTGCTTCTCGGTAACGATCGGCAAATTCTTTTGGCCATTCTGTATAACCTACTAGCATTCTTTCTTCCCCCTATTTTTCATTAAGTGAACTATCTCTTAACCCTAAAGCTTTTAGCATTGTTTGGAACTTAGCTGATGTTTCTGCTAATTCATCTTCTGGTTTTGACTCAGCAACAACTCCAGCTCCTGCATATAAACGAAGTGTATTTTCTTGTACTTCAGCACAACGAATTGTAACAATCCATTCTCCATCTCCATTTAAATCGCTCCATCCTAGCATTCCTGTAAAGAACTCGCGGTCAAATGGCTCAATATGCTGTATAGCTTCTCTTGCTTTTTCCATCGGAGTTCCGCAAACTGCTGGCGTAGGATGAAGGGCAATTGCTAATTGTAAAGAAGAAGTATTTGGATCCTTAAGTTCACCTTTCACTTCTGTAGACAAATGCCACATCGCTTCACTATGAATAACTGATGGCTTTTCTGGAACATGTAATGTATGACAATACGGACGAAGTGCAGCGGCAACCGCTTCAACTACTACCGCATGTTCATGTAAATCTTTTGGCGAAGAAAGTAATTCCTCTGCTCTTCTTTTATCTTCTACTGGGTCCTCACTACGTGGCCTTGAACCAGCTAACGGGTTAGAAATAACTTGCATACCATTACGTGAAACAAGTAATTCAGGGCTTGCTCCAATTAGCGTCTTACTGTTCTCTTTTTCATCTTTCGGTAAATTTACAGCAAATGTATAACCATGCTTATTATGCTCTGCTAATTCTCGCAGAAGTTTTTGCTTATCAATCTTTTCGGAAGATTTAACATCTAACGATCTGGATAGAACGATTTTCTTTAAATCACCGTCCTGTATTTTTTCAATTCCTTGCTTCACACCATTCATATAAACTTCAGGGTCTGGCACTGGTGTCATTTCAAATGTTACATTCTCATTTGTTTCAAGCTGATTTGTTGTATCCAATTGTAAACGCTCAGAGATTCTGCTATATTCTGGTACGATGAGTTGGACTTCTTTTCTACGATCAAATGGCAAAGCACCCACAACGATAGGATTTGGATTTCCAGCTTGTTTCGCATTACTTAATGTCGCTTGCACAAGCTCTGGGAAACTTTCAATTTCACGATGCTTTACTGTAGTAAACTCTCCTTCTGCTAATATCGTTCGAGTTGGTGAAGCGAAAAAGAATGAAGATTCAGTCTTATAATCTTCTAAAAGTTTTTCTGACAATTCCTTTACAGCTATATGTTCATTCATAATATAATAACCTCCTGAATTTTTATTAAACTCCTAACGTAGCACCGCCATCAACACATAAATTGTGCATTGTAATATGACTTGCTCTATCTGAGGCTAAAAATAACACTGCTTCAGCAACTTCTGAAGGTTGTGCAATTTTTTGTAATGGAATTCCGAGTCTATATGTATTTTGAGAACCAGCAATTATATTTTTAGCTCCATTCTCATCAGCCCATAGTAATCTTTGCATCTCAGTTTCAGTAGAACCTGGAGAAACTAAATTGCAGCGTATATTGTATGCCGCAAGCTCTAGTCCTAAACATTTCATAAACATCGTCGTTGCGGCCTTTGACGCAGCATACGCAGCCATCTCCATTCTTGGCGTATTTGCCGCATTTGAACCGACTGTAACAATTGCCCCCGATTTTCTTAACATCATATTTTTACTTACCGCTCGGGACATATTGAAAACCCCTGTAGTATTTACAGAGAATGTTTTAGTCCAATCTTCATCACTTAACGAATGAATTGGTCCCATACGTAAAACCCCTGCAACATTTATTAAAATATCTATTGGCGCTATTTCATTTGCAATATGATTTACCATGTCTTCAACAGCGGCGCTATCACTCACATCTAAACGAAACGTTTTCATACGTGTATTGTTTAATTCATTTTGATTTAAGAGTACATTTAACCCCTCTTCATTTTGATCAACCGCAATAACTGTGGCTCCTCTTTCTAAAAACATTTTGGCAACGACACTGCCTATGCCTTGTGCTGCACCTGTTACTAAAACTGTTTTCCCATCAAATTCCCCTAAGTTCATTTTCTCTATCCTTTCACATAAACATTAATTTCATTAAGTAACACCGATGATATTGATTTTCATTATCAGTTGTGTTGTAAAAAATAATACACTTACTAAACTAATTGGTCAAGTGCGCATTACTTTAAAATCCATTTTATTGATAATGTTTTTCATTTACCATCTTACACCGAAATGATAATGTTTCTCAATAAACTTGTCAATCTTTTTTTATTTTTCAGATAAACCATTTTAATGCTTCTTAATAAAATCATATGTAAACGCATTAAAAGTACTTATATTATAAATAAAATTCAAAGTCCTCTTTTTAAAATTGAAAAAACTAAACTAGAGATACGTTCATTTACAATGCTTTATAAAAAACTCAAGTATATATTTTCTCAATATTTTCCTGAAAATATATCTTACAAATACTAATGAATGTCTTCTTTATCATTTAAGATTTAATATATATTTCGAATACGATTTATCAATTTATTATATTCCAAATGGGTATTCCACTCACTTTTACATCTATAAAAATCCCAAAAGTAATTTAACCTTGTTAAAATAACTCATAAAAAAGCATCCTAATTAATAGAATAGGATGCTTTTTCGTAATCATAGTGTTATAGAAGATTTGTATACTTATGCTACGCTGCGATACTCTTCTTCTTTTTCTTTTTTCTGCTTAGGTGCTTGAATTAAAATTGCGATAATGAATGACACGACACATAATACACCTATTACCATGAACGTTGGTTTGAATCCACCTAGAAGTGCACCGATAAAGGAACCTGCAAGCGCCCCAAATCCAAATCCTTGATACACAATTCCGTAGTTCTTACTATGGTTTTTCATACCGAAGAAATCACCAACAATAGCTGGGAAAATAGTGATATTTCCACCAAAGCAAAACGCTACACTTGCTACACATACGAAGTAAATACCATAATTTAAATCTACAAAACTTAGAACTAAGACTGAACTCGCCATAACAACAAAAGTACCAGTAACGATTTTTAAACGCCCAATTTTATCCGATAACGGTCCTAAAATGATACGACCTAATGTATTGAAGATTGCAACCATAGCCACCGCATTAGCAGCTGTTGCTGCGCTAAGTCCTACAAGTTGAACACCAATGTCTTTTACCATACCAATTAAGTATAAGCCACTCATACATGATGTAAATAACATGATAAATAATAAGTATACTTGTTTTGTGCCTAACATTTCTTTCGTTGTGTATTCCTCAGTTTTTGTTTCATGAACTGCTCCTTGATCTGCAGCTTGATGGATTAAACAAGCACCAATTACAATCATAGCTGTAACAATTAAACCCCAGTATATAAATGCTTGGGATACACCAACTGATTCAATCAACTGTGCGTTAACGTATTTAAAGATTAAGCTACCTGAACCATATGCAGAGACAGAAATACCAGCAATTAAACCTTTACGCTCTGGAAACCACTTTATTAAATTTGATAGTGAAGTGATATATGCTGTACCATCTGCATAACCTACAACAACTCCCGCTAGTACATAAAGTATTATTAGTGAGGATGCTTGTGAACTAAATATTAATCCTAGTCCTAATGCTAATCCAGCTATCATAATAAGTTTACGAAGTCCCCATTTTTCTTGCAATTTACTCGCAAATAAAGTTGAAAATGCTAAAGAAAGACTAGTAATTGAGAAAGTTATCGCAACAGCGTTAAGACTCCAACCATATTTACTAACTAAAGGCTGATTGAATAAACTCCATGTATATATCGTCCCAAGCCCCATTTGTACTATAACTGTGCCAAGGACAACAAGCCATGGATTAACAGTTGATTTTTTCATACCTTTCCGCCTCCTCTTTCTATTTCAATGCTATTCGCTAAATTTACTTTTTTTATGTTCATTTTGGTCACCTCTTTTGATTTGACACCTTCATTGTATAAGATGTTTTTGTTTATGTAAGCACTTACAAGATAGAGCGTCAAAAACATGGAATCAGTTACAAAAAACGAAGGATGAAATACAAAAAACTACTGATTAAATACAATAGAAAAATTTTTTATACTTCAATCCACCTTATTTTTTATAAAATCACAAATTTTTTTCCAATAAATAAAACTAAATATTCACTAATATATCTATCCGTGGTTTAATATATATAATAAAAAAATATTTCTGTCTTTAATGAGGAGGTACTATGAAAGCAAACGTAGGGGATACTATACTTTTTCAACGAAATAATTTAAAGATTATAGGATCTGTATTAAAACTTTATACTGAATCGGTTTTAGTTGAAATTACAAATGTAAGCGGTGGTACTTTTGAATTTGATCGAACAATTGTAAATCATAAAAACTATAAAGTTTTAAATACAAATACATAAAACACCACAAAATAGCCCCTGCTCAACAGCAGGGGCTATTTTATATAAAAATATTTCACTAGTTTATATACCCTAAAACATTAACAATCTTACTCGCTTTTAAATTGTTAATATGATAATAAATTTCTAAACCTCTTCTCTCTGCTCGTAACACTTTACCCTTCATTTTTGATAAATGTTGTGAAACAGTAGATTGCGGAATATTCAGTAACTCTGTTAATTGTGTTACATTACAAGTTTTTCTCGTACTTAATTCATTTACAATTTGCAGTCGGATTGGATGCGCCATAATTTTTAAAATATCTACATCTTCTTCTGAAACTAAAGTTTTTCTCATTTCACTCGTATATGTTGTCATAAGACATTCCCCTTTTATATGAATTCCATATTCATAAGATCTATTTCCAAATTTTTTAAAACCCTTGATTAAAACTTTCATATAGAAATAAAAGGATTTTAAATTTTTGAAAACAGAACTTACATTCACTTTATTTATTTATTTATTTGGTACATATACATAATACAATGTTAATATGTGCTCTATGTGAAGTTCACATAAATTTATGATGAAGATTTACTTAGCCACTCGCATCCTACTCATCTAATTACCCACTGCATAAAATCATCAGTTATTTTAACACATTTTAGGCGTTTGTATATATTATTTATAAAACAACTTTTATAAAGGGGGATTCATATGCCTACAGCGTTACAAGAAGAAGTCGAAGAAGCACGGGAAACATATGTCAGTCGTATCATCTTAGTTGGAGGATCCGCTTTATTTTTAGTAGGCGGGGTTATCTCAGCAATTTCAGCCTTTAAAACTTATAATCGTTTGGAGAATACGCCGCCTTCTACAGATAATTCATAGATATTTTATAAAATAAAACGTCGCCTCCAATATGAAGAGACGACGTTTTATTATTCATACATATGACACTAAAAGTATCGGTAGATTCCCTACTCCATTTTCTAAGCTTACTTCACCACAAACCTAGTCTGACTACACCCATCCTTCTGCTTCGTTACTTCTAATACAGCTGGCATTGCGTTTTTCAGCTCTTGAACGTGTGAGATGACACCGATAAATCGGCCTGATTTTTGTAAGTCAATTAAGGCATCTACCGCTTTCGTTAACGATTCTTCATCTAATGAACCGAACCCTTCATCGATGAACATCGTTTCGATGGAAATACCGCCTTCATATGCTTGAATGACATCTGCCATTCCTAGCGCTAAGCAAAGTGATGCGTTAAATTTCTCTCCGCCGGATAATGTTTTTACATCGCGCGTTTGGCCAGTGTATGCATCGTACACATCTAAGCCTAATCCACTTTGACGGTTTCTTTTTTCAACTCGTTCACTTCGTTTTAAATAAAATTGTCCATTTGATAATTTACGTAGTCGTTCGTTTGCGATTTGAACAATTTGTTCTAGATACTCAATTAAGATGTAACGTTCAAATGATATACGACTTTCGTTATCACCTTTCATTACTTCATATAAATCAACAAGTTCTTGGAATGCTTTTTCTTCCTCGTGAATTTGTTCGTCAATACGTCTAATGTTTTCATGTAAATCAGAAATATATGTTACCGCATTTTGCGCACGTTGACGTTTTTCTTTAATTATATCAAGATTAATTTCTAGATTTTTTATGTGTTCACCTAAAGATGTAATATCCATATACTCTTTATCTTTTAATTCTGAGTTTAACTCTTCAATTTGTTTTGCAAGCACTTCAAGCGATGAATAATAACCTTGAATTTCTTTTTGTAACATCTCCATCTCGGGATCGCTTAATTTGGCTTTTTTATACGTGAATTCATCTGTAAACCCGCTTTGTTCTAGCTCTTTCATAAAGCGTGCGAAAGTCTCTTCTTTCTTTAATTTTGCACTTTCAAATTGATTAGAAGCACCTTTTTGTTCTGCTTGAATACGTATATTTTCATTTTGCCAATGCTGATACGCTTCCTGCACTTTCTTCCATTCGTCCTCCATTAACCTAAGTTCCTGCATAGCTTGGTCAAACTGTGCTTTCCAAGCTTGTACTGTTTGTAAGTTTTCTGGAATATTTCGTTTATCATGTTCATATGACGTACGAAGTTGCATACACTCCATTTCTGTACGGTGCTGCATTGTTTCCAATTCTCGTTTTTGTTTCTGAAGTTCTTCTATTTTTTCTTCTACGCTTTTCATGTTCGCAGCAATCTGCTTACGTGTTTCTTCACTTGCTTTTAACGTATTAACATCTGCAGCTAATTGTTTTCCTTTTTGAACAAGTGCACTATATGTTTCAGCTAATTTTTCCGAATTGTAGCCGCGCTTCACAACTTCTTCTATCACTTGTTCATATTGTAGTCGATAGAAATTCCATTTCTCCTCTACTTGCACATGGAATTTTTCAGCAATGTTCTTCTTATCTCTTAAATCGTTTAACTCTTTTTCATCGATCGCATTACTTTGCTCTGTAGCTTTTTGTGGATGACTCGTACTACCACATACCGGACAAGATTCACCGTCATGTAAATGAAGAGCTAATATACCAGCTTGTTCACTTAACCAGCGGCGCTCCATGTTTTCATATGCACGAACTGCCACTTGCATTTTATTATTTGCCGCTTCTTTTTCTTGCTCGAATTTTTGTTTTTCTTGCCAAACATCATATGCTTGTTTTAAAACTTTTGCATCTTCTCGCATATTCGTTAGTTCTTCCACCTTAGCTACATATTGCTCAAGTGCTTGTTCTAATTGCTGCAATTCATCAGACATTCTCTGTTTTTGGTTTGTATGCTCTTCTAGTTGTTGATCTAACTTTTGCATACTTTCTTTTAATTTCCCTATTTGAATTTCGGCATTTTGTAAATTCAGCTTTCTCTCAGCTAATGATTCAATAATCGCTTGTAACTCTTCTAATCTTTGAACAAGTTTTTTAGCCTCTTCTCGTTCAGCTTCTTTATTCTTTACTACTTCATACTTCTCCTGAGCAAGTTCAAAGCTATTCATTATCTGTTCTTGTTTGACGATTATCTGTTTTAACAAACTTTCAGCTTTCTGCTCATTTTCCATCGCTTCTTCATACCATTGTTCAAATGGTAATAAGTGCTTTGCTTGTTCCGCACGTTTAAAGAATTTTTCTTTCCTTTCAATTACTGCACGGTTCTCTTGTAAAGTGTTATATTTCTCATTCTTTTGTTGTAAATCTATAAATTTCTCATTTACAGATTTTGCTGCATGAAAACGTGTTTCTGCATCCTTTAATTGCTTCGTTTGAACATCTTGTTCTACTTGTAATTGCTCAACCTCTGCCTTATACACGGTTGTTTCTTGTTCTAACGCTTCTACTACTTGATGCGTATTTACATGTTCTTGTGCCACTAATGTCTCTAATAATGCTCCATCACGGATTGGTAATTTAAAAACATTACGGAAATAGAGCTCTCTCTCTTTTTGTTTTTCTTGTAAGACGTCTTTCCATTGTTTTCTCTTTTGATCAAGTAACTCACGCATTAATTTATAACGATCCGTTTTAAAAATACGACGTAAAATCTCTTCTTTGTTTTCCGTCTCAGATGTTAATAGTTTTCGGAATTCCCCTTGGGGTAACATAACAATTTGGCTAAATTGATGTTTACTTAACCCAATTAAATCTTCCACTTTTTTGTTTACGTCTGTTACATGAAAACGATCGACGGCTGGAACGTTTTCTCCATCAATAACTTCATATAATTCTACTGCATGTCCTGTAATAGTCTTATTCCCTTGTTTTTTATGTCCAAGTTGTCGTTTTATTTCATAGCGTTTCCCTTTTAACTGAAAGGTTAATTCAACACTTGTATAAACATTATCATCAGCAAATTGACTTCGAAGCATGCTCGTATCACTACGTTCTTCTCCACTAGCCTCACCATATAACACATAACAAATCGCATCAAAAATCGTTGTTTTTCCAGCTCCTGTATTCCCAGAAATAGCGAAAATACGATGTTCTCCAAGATCTTCAAAATCGATTATTTCTTTCTGTTTATATGGCCCGAATGCTGTCATAATAAGCTGAATCGGTCTCATCCTCGTTCACCTTCCCGTTCTTGCACTGTTTGTAATACATCTATAAATAGGCGTTCTTTCTCTTCTGATAAATCTAACCCCTTCATTTCTTTATAGAAAGCCTTTAAAAGAGATAAATCATCCGTTTTATGTCTTGAAACAGTTACTTCATTTGTATCTGTGAGTTCTCGTCTTTGCATCGCTCTTTCAACGTGCATTGCATTTGGATATACAGATCGTATTTTCTCCATTGGCTGTAAGACAGGGTTTTCGTCTAATAATTTTACAAATACGTAATCTTCACTTACTGGGTGCTGTAATAATTCATCTATTTTCGCTTCTACTGTTCGCATTTTACGACGTGGTGAAAGTAACCTTTTTTCAATTGCTACTTCACCAGTTTCATTCAGTTGTACAATGTAATAGCCTTTTTTATGTTTCTCTTCAGAAATTGAATAGGCAAGTGGTGAACCTGAATATCGAATCGTCTCATTACGTACGAAATGCGCTTGATGTAAATGTCCAAGCGCTGTGTAATGAAACTTATCAAAATAATGACTATTTACATATTCAGCACCACCAATTGAAAGTGGTCGTTCTGCATCACTTGTATTCTCCTCCGCTTCTCCTGAAGAAGTTACAAATGCATGTCCAACAAATACATGTCTAGCTTCTTTATCCATCGTTTCAGAGAGCTCATTCATAAAAATGCGCATCGCATCATCATGAGAACGTATGTCTTCATTTTTCAACACGTGCCTCACTATGCTTGGGTCTGCATACGGTATTAGATGGAAGTGAACCTCTCCATATTCATCATTTAGTACAACAGGTTCATACGGGAATTGAAATTGACCTGCAATATGTAATCCTTGTTTTTTCATTAAACTACTTCCAAAATGGATACGATCCGGACTATCATGATTACCAGCTACCGCAATAACTGGTGTTTGCAAATCAATAACTATTTTTTGCAGCACATCATTTAATAAGTCTACTGCTTCTGTAGGTGGAATTGCTCGGTCATATAAATCCCCTGCAATAATTACAGCATCTGGTTTTTCTTCTTCAACAGCCTGTACAAACTGATCTAATACAATCTTTTGGTCTTCAGTCATATACACGCCATGAACAAGCTTACCTAAATGCCAATCCGCTGTATGAAATAACTTCATATTTTTCTACTCCTTTTAATTTACTGATTTTAGTGAAACGAGTTGATAGTTTATTGTAGTTTTTCCGTTCTCCCACTCTAGCTTCAATATCGTTGCACTTCCAATTCTTTCTTCATTTGATTTATATAAAGGCAATATTTCTTGAACTGTAAATAAGTGATAACCATCCAATATTAATTGAAATATATTTTCTTCAATATGTAATCTTACTTCTTTTTCATTTGAAATAATTTTTGTGTGCATCTCAAATTTCATGATAGATACAACCCCTTTTTATAATCTCTACATTTTAATAGTATAGTGGCTATGCAAGATTGACAAGTACATACACAGCAAAGTACACACTTTTCTATTGTTATATGTTTTATGTATTTTATATAAAATACGGTATGTGAAATTTTATATTTTCCCCAAAATAAAAATGTCTATTATGACATCTTTATTTTTGTATAAAGTCTTTCATTACATAATATAAAACGGTAATTAAGACGATTGCGACGAAAAATGAGAACACTGCGACAATGTAGCCATCTTTATTTAATAAAATACAGAATGAAATAGATATTATAAAAATCGGAAATACGAGACGTACTTTATCCTTCACTTCTTCTGTCGTATCTGTATGATGAAAATACTGCGTTATTCCTATCATTAAAAAAGACAAAATAATAACCGACAATAGTAAAGGTCCTGGCATTCCGATTTCTCCTTTCTCTATTTCTAATTCAGTGTAAAATTTTTTATTACAATTGTACGATTTATTTTTTCTTCAAACACACTTTTAGAATTGATAATGAACATTTCACACCTATATAATAGCGCTTTTATCATTATAACTTCAAATAATTACACTTACAGTAATGTTGTAATATTCCCCCTCAGTCTCTGAAATCCTGCAAAGATAACTCGTCAAAATATGCAGTGACCAAATTAATATTTACCGTCAACTTTTGACAAAATTTATAAAGGACATTTCAGTACATATCAAGAATTAAGAATAAGAAGATATGTAAGGGAGGATGCATTATGACTGAACAAGTTTTATTTTCTGTTAGTGAAAACGGCGTTGCGACAATTACTTTAAACCGTCCAAAAGCACTTAATTCTTTATCTTATGACATGTTACAACCTATCGGACAAAAACTTAAAGAGTGGGAACACGATGAGCGTATTGCACTTATCGTGTTAAAAGGAGCTGGCACAAAAGGTTTTTGTGCAGGCGGCGACATTAAAACTCTTTATGAAGCGCGTTCCAATGAAGTGGCATTGCAACATGCAGAACGTTTTTTTGAAGAAGAGTATGAAATTGATACATATATTTATCAATATACAAAACCGATTATTGCTTGTTTAGATGGAATTGTAATGGGCGGTGGTGTCGGTCTTACAAATGGTGCGAAGTATCGCATTGTAACTGAGCGTACGAAATGGGCAATGCCAGAGATGAATATTGGCTTCTTCCCAGACGTCGGAGCTGCATATTTCTTAAATAAAGCGCCTGGATATACAGGACGATTCGTTGCTTTAACAGCATCTATTTTAAAAGCTTCTGACGTATTATTTATTAATGCTGCTGATTACTTTATGACATCTGATTCATTACCAGAGTTTCTTACTGAACTTGAAAGTGTAAATTGGCATAAAGAAGATGATGTACATACTAATTTAAAAGAAGTTATTCGTACATTTGCAACTGCTCCAAACTTAGAAAGCGAGCTCGCTCCTTCATTAGAAGTAATCAATTCACATTTTGCTTTCGATACAATTGAAGAAATCATCCATTCATTGGAGAAAGATGAAAGTTCCTTTGCTCTAAAAACGAAAGAAACACTGTTATCAAAATCCCCTATTTCACTAAAAGTAACATTAAAACAGTTTATTGATGGAAAAGATAAATCCGTTGAAGAATGTTTCGCTACGGACCTTATACTTGCTAAAAATTTCATGAGACATGAAGATTTCTTCGAAGGAGTACGCTCCGTTGTCGTTGATAAAGATCAAAATCCGAATTATAAATATAAACAGTTAAGTGACGTTTCAGAAGAAGATGTGAATCGTTTCTTTAACTTACTTAATGCATAAAATGAAATTGTCATGAGGGGGTGTTTCGTTCATCCCCTACCTAACTTCTTTGCTTCAGCTAAATCTTGTGCGGTGAAAATCTTACTACCCGCAAATAGCGGTATAAAATCGAAGCTATATAGTAGTGTAATTACAGCTACTATATAGCCTTTTTTATTTAATTATTTTTAACAAAATTTAATTTTATTAAATCCATTTTTGTGCTACACTGATTTTAATCAAATATTCTAAAAATAAAAAGGAGGGGCGGCTATGATAGAAAATTATCTTCTTTTCATCATTATGTCTATTTGCCTTATCATTTTACCTGGTCCAGATACAGCAATGGCTACGAAAAATACATTGGTTGCTGGTAAAGTCGGTGGAGTGAAAACAGTGTTTGGTACATGTATTGCACTATTAATTCATACTTTAGCTGCTGTAATTGGTCTTTCTGCACTTATTGTAAAGTCAGCTCTTTTATTTTCTATTTTCAAGTACGTTGGGGCTCTATATTTAATTTATATTGGTATTAAAGCCCTTTTAGCAGTAAGAAATAAAGAAGGCATTGATACGAACGATATATCTTTGAATAATGAAGATGAACACACCTCTTGCTTTCGACAAGGGTTTCTTACGAATTTATTAAACCCTAAAGTTGCAGTATTCTTTTTAACGTTTTTACCGCAATTTTTAAATCCAAATCATAATACGTTTATCCAACTACTCGTAATGGGCCTTACTTACCTCGTTTTAACAGCCATTTGGTTCGCTTTTTATATATTTTTAATTGATAAAATTAGTGCTTTTATGAAAAAACCGAAGACGCAGCGTTATATTCAAGGGTTAACGGGAGTCGTCTTAATTGGTTTTGGTATTAAACTCGCTTTTGAAAAAAGTAATTAACAAGATGAAAACCACCACTATTAATAGTGGTGGTTTTCATTTAATAACTAATTTGGCTGTTTATTTTATATTAAAACCAGCGCTCAGTTACAACTTTTTTACGTGTATAGAATTGAACGCCATCTGTACCATTTGTACCTAAATCACCAAAGAATGACGCTTTATTTCCTGCAAATGCGAAGAATGCCATTGGTGCTGGAACATTTACGTTTACACCGATCATACCAGCATCGATATTATCACGGAACGTTTGTGCATGTTTACCGTTTGACGTATAAATAACTGCACCATTTGCAAATTTAGATTGATTTGTTAGTTTAATACCTTCTTCTAAATCTTTAACTCGTACAATGCTTAATACTGGAGCAAAAATCTCATCTTGCCAAATTTTCATTTCTTGATTCACGCCATCAAAGATTGTCGCACCTACAAAGTAACCTTCTCCAACTTCTTCATTAATTTTACGGCCATCTACTAATAAAGTTGCCCCATCTGCTACACCGCTATTAATATAGCCTAAAACGCGCTCTTTATGAGATTCACGGATTAATGGTCCAACATAGTTATCTTCGTTAAAGCCATCGCCTACTTTTAATTTTTTCGTTTCTGCTACTAATACATCAATGAATTCATCAGCAATTTCATCCACTACTGCTACTACTGAGCATGCCATGCAGCGCTCTCCACTACTTGCAAATGCAGATCCAATTACACCTTGTACTGTTTTCTCAAGATTGCAATCTGGCATTACAATCGCATGGTTTTTCGCACCTGCTAACGCTTGTACACGTTTTCCGTGTTTCGTACCTGTTTCATATACGTAACGAGCTACCGGCTCAGAGCCAACGAACGAAACAGCCTGAATATCTTTATTTTCTAAAATGCTATTTACAACATCTTTTCCGCCTTGTACTAAATTTAATACGCCTTTTGGGAAACCTGCTTCATAGAATAATTCTACAAGTCGCTCCGCTAAAAGTGGCGTTCTTTCAGATGTTTTTAATACGAATGTATTACCGCAAGCAATTGCAAGTGGGAACATCCATAACGGAATCATCATCGGGAAGTTAAACGGCGTAATACCAGCAACAACTCCGATTGGGTAGCGCCAAATCGATCCATCAATTCCGCTAGCGATATTCGGAAGTGCTTGACCCATCATTAAATTTGGCGTAGATGTTGCAAGTTCTACCGCTTCAATACCACGCTGTACTTCACCTGTTGCATCCGTTAGCGTCTTACCATTTTCTAGCGTAATGATTTTTGCAAGCTCATCTTTATTTTCTTGTAATAGCTGTAAATATTTATATAAATTTCTTGAACGATTTGGAACTGGTACTTTAGACCATGTTTCGAATGCTGATTTTGCCGCTTCAACAGCTTTTTCAACATCTTCTTTTGGAGATAGTGGAACGTAAGCGATAATTTTTCCAGTCGCTGGATTTGGAACTGCTTCTACTTCCGTACCTGTCGATTCAACCCACTCACCGTTAATGTGATTTTTTACTCGTTTAATTTCAGTTGTAATCATTGTATTCTCTCCTTTGTATAATTTATTTTTGATTAGAAATTAATTGCTCGCTAACTTTCTTATATAAAGCAGCCATATCGTTTTCACCATATCCAGCTTGACTCGCTTCGTCATATACGTTTAATAACATTTCGCTTACCGGTAAATGGAGTTCGCTTTCCTTAGCTAAGTCAACTGCAAATCCTAAATCTTTTTTCAATAAGTTCACAGTAAATCCTGGCTCGTAGTTTTCAGGTGCTATAAAACTTTTATAATTACGTTCATAAATTCTACTTTGACCGTAACTTACATTTAAAATATCAAACATTTTATCTAAATCCATATTGTTCTTTTTCGCTAATGTTAAAGCTTCACTCACACCAGCTGTATAAAAACCAATTAATAAGTTATTAATTAACTTAACAGTTGTACCACTATCAATCTGCTCACTAACGTGGAAAATGTTCGCGCCTAGTACGCCCATGATAGATTCCGTTTTCTCATATAGCTCTTTTGATCCACCAACCATAAACGTTAATGTTCGGTTTTCGGCTCCGATTACACCACCGCTCACAGGTGCTGCTAAAAAGTCTACTTTCTTTTCCTTTGCAGCTTCCTCTAATTGTTTGTTTAACTGCGGCGATACCGTACTTGTATCAATGAAAACTACATTCGAGTGACCATTTTCAAATAATCCTTCTGCTCCAAAATATACCGCTTCAACAGCGCGAGGTGAAGGTAAACTTGTAAAAACTACATCACATGTTTCTGCTAGTTTTGAGATTGATAGACCGATAATTCCGCCTTCTTTTTCAAAGGACGCTTCCGCCTCTTTATTTAAGTCCACGCCATATACTGTGTAACCTGATTTAACTAGATTTTTTGACATTGGAAGACCCATGTTACCTAAACCGATAAAACCAATCTTTTTCATATCGCTTTCCTCCTATTTACACAATATATTTCCCGCGATTTATAATAGCTTTCGCAATTTCTCTCTTCTTCGTAAATACGTTCGTGTATAAAGGCACTAATAATTGACGGATTTCAGCTAAAATCACATTTCTATCTTGTTCTTTTGTGACAGCTGCTGAAAGTACAGAAATCGCCGCTTCTTCTACTTTACGGTATCCTTCTTCACAAATAACATCCGTTATGAGTTGCTTCGTACGTTCTTTTTCCTCTCCATTTTTACGTACCGCTTTTCTCGTACGTAAAAACGCTGATTCCATGATGTACACGTCCGTCAACATATTTGATATTACACGTGAATATTCTTGTTCTTGGTCAATTTTTAGACCTGGAGTTTTAGAGAGCGTTTTCAAAGATTGTTTCAACAATTTTTTCGCTAATAAAATGTAACGATGGTTTCTTTCTACATTTGCTACATTACTTTCTACTTCAGTATCTTCTAATTGTTCGATTTGTTTCATTAACATTTTAGCAACTGTTAATCTATTAATTTCGTTCGTTCCTTCAAAAATACGACTAATTCTTGCATCACGATATAATCGTTCTACCTCATACTCTTGCATATAACCGTAACCACCATGAATTTGTACAGCTTCATCTACGATATAAGCAAGTGTTTCAGAAGCATTTACTTTATTCAGTGCACATTCAATTGCAAATTGAGACATTTTCTTCATAAGATCTTCATCGCTCTCATGAATTGCTTCATCGATTACACCTGCTGTACGATAAGCTGCACTTTCTGCTCCATATGTAGCAATGATCATATTTGCAATTTTCTCTTGAATCATCGTAAAGTCTACTAATTCCGTTTGGAACTGTTTTCGCTCTTTTCCATATTGAACCGACAAACCAATTGCTTGTTTTGCTGTTCCAATATTTCCAAAAGCAAGTTTAAGTCTAGCAAAGTTAAGAATATTAAGGGCTACGTGATGCCCTTTCCCAACTTCCCCTAAAACATTTTCAGCAGGGATGACAACATCTTCTAAAATAAGAGTCGCTGTTGAAGAACCTTTAATCCCCATTTTCTTTTCTTCTAATCCAATAGATACACCTTCACATGTTCTTTCGACAATAAACGCTGTCATTCCTTTATTTGTCTTCGCAAAAACAACGTATACATCTGCCATATGAGCATTTGTAATCCATTGCTTCTCACCATTTAACTTCCAAGCTGTTCCCTCTTCATTCAATACGGCGCTTGTTTTTGCACTTAATGCATCCGAACCAGCATTTGGCTCCGTTAAAGCATAAGCCCCAATCCATTCTCCCGATGCGATTTTCGGTAAATATTTTTCTTTTTGCTCTTTCGTTCCATAATATATGTAAGGCAATGTACCGACACCAGCGTGTATATTAAAAGAAACGCTAAACGCACCAGCGTAACCCATTTTCTCTGCTACAAGACCTGAGACAGCCTTTCCTAACTCGAACCCGCCATAATCTTCTGGTACCTCAATGCCTAATAATCCAAGTTCCCCAGCTTTCTCAAATAATTGACGAGAAACTTTATAGTTATGTTGTTCAATATTCTCCATTTGTGGAACAATTTCTTGTTTAACGAATTGTTCTGTCGTTTTTGCGATTAAATCTTCATCACCTGAAAAATCTTCTGGTGTAAAGTAAGTATGATTTATATCTTTATTAAGTGAAAAAAATTCATCCCATGGTAACTTCGTTTTCTCCATATGTATCCCCCTATCATTCGGCTTTCATAGCTTTTTGCTTATGCTCGTCTACGATGAGTGGAATATCTTTTTTGAAAATAGAAGGCGATGATTTTTCACATCAAGCATTTTATTTTGCCAAAGATGTATTTTCATCGCCTTCGCTGCTTTATCTATTGATCTTCTGATAATACTGTTTTTGCAATACCAGTATCTAACTCTTCAAAGTCATGATATGAAATTGTTTCGTATAATTCACTTCTCGTTTGCATATTAGAAAGTGCATCTTTTTGAGAACCTGTTTCTTTAATTAAAGCAAACACATTTTCATATGCTTTCGCTGCAACGCGAAGTGAAGTTACAGGATAAATAACCATTTGGAAGCCCATATTCGCAAATTCCTCTGCACTATAATATGGAGTTTTTCCGAATTCAGTCATATTCGCAAGCAAAGGTGCATTTACCTTACTATTAAATAGACGGAATTCTTCCTCTGATTGAAGCGCTTCAGGGAAAATTGCGTCTGCACCTGCTTTTACATATGCATTTGCTCTTTCAATTGCTTCATCTAATCCTTCAACGCCGCGAGCATCAGTACGTGCTACAATGTATAAGCTCGGTGCAACTTCTTTAATCGCTTTAATTTTTTGAACCAATTCTTCTGTAGTAACAAGTTTCTTACCATTTAAATGTCCACATTTTTTTGGTAATTGCTGA
Organism: Bacillus sp. HMSC036E02; assembly: GCF_001836235.1. Classification (NCBI taxonomy): domain Bacteria; kingdom Bacillati; phylum Bacillota; class Bacilli; order Caryophanales; family Bacillaceae; genus Bacillus; species Bacillus sp. HMSC036E02. The sequence goes on from NZ_KV827806.1 coordinate 89,311, forward strand.
TCTTCAATTTGGACAGCTGCTACTTTCGCTTCCACCATTTCTACAGCTGTTCTCGCCACATTTAGTACACCACCAAATCCTGTATCAATGTCAACAAGAACAGGTAAGTCTGTAGCTCTTACTAAATCTCTTGCTCTCTCAGCCACTTCAGTAGACGTCACGATACCTAAATCTGGTAAGCCTTTACTTGCAGTATAAGCAGCTCCTGATAAATAAAGAGCTGAAAAACCTGTATTTTTTGCAACAAGAGCTGCCATTGCATCATGAGCACCTGGAATTTGCAAAATTTCATTTGCTTCTACTAAAGCTCGGAATCGATTCGCAAGCTCCTCTTGTGTTGACTGCTTTTTCACAACCCAAGCCATTCTAAATTCCCCCTATTATTAAATTAAGAATAGATCTACAAATTCGTTTACATTCATATTTTCTAGTTTTTCTTCATTTAAACAAACTTCATGAATTTGTTCTTGTTGCTTACTAGAATAATGACCTGCCATATTTGCAGTGAATTTTTGAACAACTTTTGGAATTGCTTCGTCTCTACGGAAGCGGTGACCAAGTGGATATTCACATTCCACATTTTCTGTTACTGTGCCATCTTTAAAGTGAACTTGAACAGCGTTGGCGATTGAGCGCTTGTTCGGGTCAAGGTAATCTAAACTGTACTGTTTGTTTTCAACAACAACCATCTTATTACGTAATTCATCTACACGTGGATCGTTTGCTACTGCATCTTCATAATCGTCTGCAACGATATCTCCTTTTAATAAACCAATTGCCGTAATGTATTGTAAGCAATGATCACGATCAGCTGGGTTATTTAATGGACCTTCTTTATCAATAATACGAATTGCTGATTCATGAGTTGTAATTGTAATACGGTCAATTTCATCTAATCTCTCTTTAATTTCCGGATGCAACTTCACTGCACATTCTGCAGCCGTTTGTGCATGGAATTCTGCTGGATATGACACTTTAAATAATACATTTTCCATTACATATGACTCTAGTGGTCTTGCTAATTTTAATTCTTGTTTATTGAATAATACATCTTGGAATCCCCATCCTGGCGCAGATAATGCTGTTGGATAACCCATTTCACCTTTTAGAGCAGTCATTGCAAGATGAACACCGCGGCTCGTTGCGTCACCTGCAGCCCATGATTTACGTGAGCCCGTATTTGGAGCATGACGATATGTACGAAGACTAGAATTATCAATCCACGCATGTGATAATGCATTAAAGATTTCTTCACGTGTTCCACCAAGCATTTTCGCAACTACTGCAGTTGTTGCTACTTTTACATATAATACATGGTCAAGACCAACTCTGTTTAAGCTGTTTTCTAAAGCAAGCACGCCTTGAATTTCATGTGCTTTAATCATCATTTCTAATACTTCACGTACTTTTAAAGCTTCTTTTCCTTCTGAAATACGAACACGGCTAATATAATCTGCAACTGCTAAAATTCCGCCTAGATTATCAGATGGATGTCCCCACTCTGCTGCAAGCCAAGTATCGTTATAGTCTAACCAACGGATCATACATCCGATATTAAATGCACCTTTTACTGGATCTAGTACATAAGACGTACCTGGTACACGTGTACCATTTGGCACGATTGTTCCTGGCACAACTGGTCCTAGTAATTTCGTACATTCTGGATATTGCAGTGCTAAAATTCCACATCCAAGTGTATCAAGTAATACGTAACGAGCTGTACTGAATGCTTCTGCACTAGTAACCTCTTTATTTAATACATAATCGGTAATCTCTTCTAATAATGCATCTTTTTGCTTAATTTCATTTGTTTTAATCATGCTATTCTTCCCTTTCTGTCGAAAATTCGTTATTATTAATGATGGGTGTCGGTCAAACACCCATCTGGCGGGCGGCGCTAACAACTCCCCAGTTGTTCTTATTTACTAAGTACATGTCGCTCGCCAATATAATTTACACGTGGACGGAACAAACGATTATTTGCATGTTGCTCAATAACGTGCGCACATAACCCCACTGTTCTAGAGCTAAAGAAGATTGGTGTGTAAAGTTGAATTGGAATACCTAGCATCCAATATACTGGAGCTGCATAATAATCAAGATTTGGATAAATTCCTTTTTCTTTTTCCATAATCTTTTCTCCAGCTTCACACATTTCATATAGTGTATAATCACCTTTTACATCACATAACTGTTTTAAAGCTTCCTTCATCATAAGTGCTCTTGGATCCATCTTCTTCATATAAACACGGTGTCCAAAGCCCATAATTTTTTCTTTGTTATATAGTTTCTTCTGTAATAACTCTTCAAATTTCTCAACATTACCAGCTTCTAAAAGCATGTACATAACCGCTTCATTTGCACCGCCATGTAAACTTCCTTTTAAAGATGCAACTGCACCTGTTAAAGCACCGTATAAATCTGATTGTGTTGATGCAATAACGCGAGCTGTAAATGTAGAGTTTGGCATTTCATGCTCACTATATAAAACAAGGGAACGATCAAAGATCTTTTCCTCAAGTTCAGTTGGTTTTTTACCAGTTAACATATAGAAGAAATTCGCACTATAAGATAATTCTTTAAGAGGTTCAATTGGCTCCTCATTATTTAAAATATGATAGCTATTCGCTACAATGTTTGGCACTTTACTTAACAGCTTGTACCCTCGGCTTTTATTCACTTCTAACGAGCGGTTTTCGATATCATTATCGTAACCAGCTAACGCTGACACACCTGTACGTAATCCATCCATGGGATGCGTCTCTTTAGGCAATGCCTTTAGTACGTTGAATACACCTTCTGGTACTACATATTCTTCTTTTAATTTCTTTTCAAGTGTTGCTTTTTCATCTTCATTCGGTAGATGTTCCTCCAATAAAAGGTGCACAATGTCTAAATACTCTTTTGTTTTTGAGAGTTCGATTAAGTCATACCCTTGAATTACAATTTCACCTTTTACTGTGTCAAGAAACGAGATTTTCGTCTCCGCTGCCACTATACCATCTAATCCCGGGGAAAATTTTTCTTCAGCTTTCATCATTATTTCCTCCAATCCTAATAGATCTTCGTGCACATAACTGTAAGCCTTTACAATATTGTGAAACTACATTTCTATTTCAATGTATCAGAGTTTTTAGAAGATTTCAATTTATTTTATAATGATAAGTTTCCTACACTTTTCTTACTGTAACAATACAATTTTCTGAAAATAATTCTTATATTTTATAAAGAAAGGATAGACTTCTTTGCGTATTTTCAAAAACAAGATATAAAGATTTTTCATATAACACCGCCAAATATACAATTATTCTAATTTTATTTGAGAAATAGAAAAAACGAGCTGTACATAAATACAGCTCGTTACTATATGATATTTATTTCACTATCTCTTAAATATAATTTTTATATAAAACTTATTCATTTTTAATAAAGTTATTATTTTACATAATTAAATTGAATTTCTTCCATTTCCTCATGATAACTTACAAATAAATCATAGTTTTGAAAATACCAAAGATCATCAGAATCTACAAAAAATATAATACCTTCCTTCTCAACTGACACTATTTCGCCATCGGGTTTCTCAGCAACAACCCCTAAAGAATATCCGGGCTGAATTGAACTATCCCCTCCGTACCTTACAGTAAAACGTACAGATGCACCGTGCTTTATACGTAATTCTTCCTGGAACCATTGCAGAGCTTTACGATCAATTGAAATTCTCATCTTTATTCCTCCAGTTTACGCAAACTCTTTTTTTCCTAATCGTTGTTTTACAAAGAAGACGAAAATAATTAAGGCTATCAATGCTGAAATTGCACTCCCTGAAAATAAAATACGATAACCAAACATTTGTGAAACAACTCCAAGTAAAATAGCACCTAATCCGATTCCTAAATCAAACGCTGTAAAAAATGAAGCATTTGCAACTCCTCTTTTACTCGGATCGACAATTGTAAGCATTGCCGCTTGCAAAGCTGGCTGCGCTGAACCAAATCCAATACCGTATAATGTTGCTGCGATAATTACACCTATCAAACCATTTGAGATAGTTAAAACAACTATAGCTAAAATAGTAATACATAATGCTGGAAGTATAATGAATACTTCTCCATACTTATCTAATAGTTTCCCTGAAATTGGTCTTACAATTGTATATGCAATTGCATATACAAGAAAGAAAGTTCCCGGATTCACATGAATTGATGATGCAAATAACGGTAAAAAGGTTGTTATTCCTCCATATGCAAACGATAAAAAGAATACTACAATCGTGATTGTTAATACGGATTTCTCAAATAGCTGAATTTTCCCTTTTTCTTTTTGTGGCGTAAATGGAATCTTCGTTATTAATGATAATACAACTGCCATAAAAGATAACAACGTCGCTAATAAAAATAGACCATCAAATGAATAATTTTGCACAACCCATAATCCAATCATAGGTCCAATCGCCATTGCAATTGTCATCGCCATCCCATACCACCCCATACCTTCACCGCGGCGTGAATCTGGAATAATATCCGTTATTGCTGTTCCAACAGCTGTTGTAGAAACAGCCCATGTTACTCCGTGAATAACACGTAAAACAGCTAAAAGGACAATAGTCGATGCTATATTATAGGAGTACATCGTTAAGCCAAAAAAGATGAGTCCGAAAATAATAAAGGATCTTCTACCATATTGATCTAACATTCCTCCAATAATCGGTCGTATTACAACAGCAGCTATTGTAAACATCCCCATCATAAGTCCAACTTGCGATTCATTGCCACCTATCTCTTTAATAAAGAGCGGGAGCGTTGGAACAAGTAAATAAAATCCTGTAAATAAAAATAACATTGCGAAAGTCATTTGAATAAATGATTTCGTCCATAATCGTTCCATAAAAATACCTCCATACACTCGTAAAATATTACGATTAACACCTTCATTGTATATTTTTTTTATCTATTTTCCCTCCGCAAATAGACGTATCTTTTCATATTAAATAGTCCACCATCAGCTTACATTAGTCTTAAGACTTTGTACGCATGTTTTAAACGAAAGTCCTATATATGTACCTTTATATGTGTGAAAAGAATATACTAATTTATTAACTCAACTTAGGAGTGAATATTTTATGTGGGTATTATTAAGAGTAACTGCCGTAGTTCCTTCGACTCCTGGGATACATGTTCCTGCAGTTCATACAGCCAGCTCCGATGTAGGAATTGAACTTCCCGCAACTTGGCAGCAATATCAAATTCCCGGTCAAGTTACCCCATCATTTTGGCATCATGGTACACACCCCAGTAGTACTCCCATTCATAGCCATAGTTATCCTCCACTACCTCAGACTCAAGTCTTTTATCATTTCCCTTCAATTTTTTTTCAAAATTTTCATGGTACGTTTAACATTTAATAGCTATCACTGTATTACCCCTACATTTTAATAAGGCGAACCGTTAATCCAGTTTCAACATAACAAAGTCGAATTCCTTAAATAAGAAATTCGACTTTTTAATTGTTTTCCAAACTAAAGTAACCGTTAAAGAAAGACATTTATTAAAGATTTGAATATAATTTTTACTTATTTAATACTTTATATGATTCATCATAGTTAGTCCCTTTGCGGGATAACCAACACATACCATCATTTGCAAGTAGACTTTTCTCTCTTTACGTTAATTCACTCTTTTTCTTCTATCCAGCCCTTAACATTACATTTTCTGTAGCAAAATGAAAAAAGCACTTAAGATTGTAATTCCCACAAATCTTAAGTGCTTTTTAATATTTTTATAAATTTTTCTTATTGTCCATTATTGGCAGGAACCTCTCCTGCATTTCCACCATTATTTGGTTGTACTGTTGCAGGTGGGGTTGGAGTTCCTTGACCTTCATTATTATTCGCTGGAGGTGTCGTTCCTTGACCTCCTCCATTATTTGCTGGAGGTGTCGTATTTCCTTGGCCTCCTCCATTATTTACTGGAGGTGTCGTATTTCCTTGGCCTCCTCCATTATTTACTGGAGGTGTCGTTCCTTGGCCATTTCCATTATTTTGTTCTTCTTGTTTCTTTTGTTCTTCTTGCTTCTTAAGTTCCTCTTGTTTCTTTTGTTCTTTTTGTTCTTCTTGTTTTTTCAGTTCTTCTTGTTTCTTTAATTCTTCTTGCTTTTTCTCTTCTTCAGTTTTTTGCTGTTGATCTTGTTTTGGTTGCTCTGTTGTATCCGGTACGCTAGTATTTGGCGATGAATCACGTTTTTCACCTTTTATACGTAGCTCACTACCTTCTTGAATAACACTACTTGGCATTTTAAAGCGTGATTTATCTGTAGCCATTTCGCTCATCATTTCTTTAAAGATCAACTGTGCAATTTTCGTATTTTTACTACTAATATACTCGTCTTTACCATCTTTCATATACCCAGTCCATACTGCCATCGTATATTGCGGTGTATATCCAGCGAACCAACTATCACGAGTTGCACTTTCTGGAATTTTATATTGAGCTAATTGCTTTGATGAATAGTTTGTCGTACCCGTTTTACCAGCTACATCTAAAGAGCCTACATTTGCCGATGTACCAGTACCTGATGTAACTACAGAACGAAGCATATCAGTAATCATGTATGCGGTAGAATCTGTCATAACTTGTTTTGGTTTTTGTCCAAAACTTTGTGACTTACCGTCTGGATAAACGACTTTCTTAACAAAATGCGGTTTCGTATATTTACCTTCATTACCAAATGCCGCATAAGCACCCGCTATTTCAGTTGGCGATACTTCATTTGTACCAATCGCTGTCGATTCTGTCGGTGCTGTATTAAATGTAATACCTAGTTTCTCAGAGAATTCTTTCGATTTACTAATCCCTACTTCTTTTGCAGTTTTAATTGCAGGAATATTACGCGACATTTTTAATGCTTCACGCATTGTAATTGGACCCATATGACTTCTATCTGCATTTCGAACTTCTTGACCCGTTGAATACTTAAATGGAGAGTCATCGATTTGATGATACGTAGCCCATTTTAAATATTCAATTGCAGGAGCATAGTCGAAAATTGGCTTCATCGTTGAACCAGCTGCACGATCTAATTCAATTGCCATATTATGCCCTTTAAATACAGCTTTATTTTCTCCACGGCCACTACCTATAGCACGAACTTCTCCTGTTTTCGTATCCATAAATGTGAATGCACCTTGGAATTTATCGTTTGGATAATCAATGATATTATTATTTAAAATATTATCAGCAAGTTTCTGTGCTTTCGGATCTAACGTTGTATAAATTTCTAAACCGTCAGAACCAATATTAGCATCTGGCAATTCTTTTTCTACTTCTTTCACAACTGCATCCATAAATGCAGGGTATGGCATTGTTTGTAGTTGAGCTGCAGGCTTGAGTCCCTTTTCTACGTCAACTTTTATTGCTTCTTCCATTTCCTGTTTTGTTATATATCCATGTCGATTCATTAAGTTTAGAACAACATTTCTTCTTTCTGTTGCTTTTTGAACATTTTCTTTTTTCGTTGGATCATAGTTATTCGGTGCTTTCGGTAAACCTGCAAGCATCGCAACTTCTGGTAATGTTAAGTCCTTCAATTCTTTACCATAGTAGTTTTGTGCTGCTGTTGCGATACCATATGAACGATTACCTAAGTTAATTTTATTTAAGTACATCTCTAATATTTCATGTTTTGAATACTGTTGTTCTAGCTTATAAGCTAAATATATTTCTTGCGCCTTACGCTTTGGTGTTTTGTCCATTGATAAGAAGTAGTTTTTAATAACTTGCTGTGTTATCGTACTTCCACCTTGAGAGCCATAATCTCCTTTAAGACTCACTAAAACAGCACGGGCAGTACCTTTAAAGTCTACTCCGCTATGCTCATAAAAACGTGAATCTTCTGTCGCTAAAAATGCATTTTCTACTAATTTAGGTATTTGATCATACGTAACATTCGTCCTTTTTTCTTTTCCATATTCATATACCAAATCCCCGTTTTTATCATAAATTTTTGAGGATAACGGATTAACAAGTTTTGCTTTTTCCAGTTTTGGTGCGTCCTTAATCATTACGAAAAAGGTAGCAACCCCCGCCACTAAACCTACAATACCAAGTAATAAACAAGTAATTAAAAACTTGCGGAAAAATGATGTTTTACCTTTTGGTTTTTGTGTTTTAGAAGCTGGTTGTTTTTTCTTTTTAACTTGTCGTCGCTCCTCGCGAGAACGATAATTTTCTGACATGTTACTTTCTCCTGCCTTTCAATTCTCCCGTTGATTTAATTTAAAATATTGAGGTCACTTTCGTAAATACGTTTAGGCAAGAAAGTGTACTGACCTGGAGCATTCAATATTTTCCCAATTCACAGATTACAAATTTTAGAATGGCTCTTATACATACTATTTTCACTTCTAATTTTCTAATAATGCTGCCCCTTTTAGCATAATAATGAAAGAAGTGAATTTTTATTACCTCGTATAAATAATATACCTTTTTTTCAAATGGTCAATATTTTCTTATTAATAAATCAAAGGTGAAATAAAAATAGCATATCGATATGAACTTCGTGTGAACTTACTTATAATTACGTATAACCAATATTAAATATATTGAATATAGGTATAATACCTCTTTAATTATAAAGATTTCAACACCACAATACCGTTACCTACAAAGAATTATTAAAAATGAAAAATAAGGAGTTGCATAATAATGAAGCTATCTCCGGTTACCTCAAAAAATATAGTTGCTGTTGGTTATAATCCTTTTTCTATGATTTTGCGAATCCAATTAAAGCATGGTATGTATGATTTCTTTAATGTACCAGAAAGCATTTATACTGGCCTATTACATGCACAATCTAAAAGTTATTATCATAATACTTACATTAAAAATTCTTTCCGCCACACAAAAATTTAAACTTAACACCCACTAAAAAAGAAAGGAGGTTAATCCTCCTTTCTTTTAAAAACATTTGGCAGATGAATTATCTTCGATTTCTCTTATTAATTTCATCATATGCTTGAATTTGTTTTTTCAAACGCCGATCAGCTTTTTTATCATGCACTACAAGAATTGCGTGTATAACTCCTGGAACCCAAAATATTAATGTTAATATGAAATTTATGATTGCCTGAATTGGTTTTCCACAAAATAATACAGCAACAGGTGGAAGAAAAATTGCTAATAAATACATCATCCCTTGAAAACTCCTTATTTTGTATTTTATATATCACTTTTCAAAATATACGCAAAAAAACCTACTACCATTTTAATCTTAACCTGCCTCTAAAATCAATGTATCTCCTTCTATTTATATAAGTATTTCAGACTTTTCATTGTTTTCTAGCCTATTTTCTTCCTCTATTGCAGTTATTCCAATTGCGGAAATTAACGTTCCTATCGCTTGTATCCAAATACCAATGAGTGCAATGATTCTCTCATCCTTCTTATCAAAAAGACTATCTTTATTTTCTTTCTCATCTTTCAATACATTTAAAACACCTTGATACGCTTGTAATCCAGCTCCTAAACTTTGCATGGAGTTACCCAGTATAATAATTTTCTGTAATACATTTATATCCACCAAAGCTGCTTCTACTCCTAAAAAAGCACCAACCGATTGTAAACTGTTCCCTGTAATGATAAGATAATCATTTTCTTTCAATTGTTCATTTATATTAAAATATATTCCTATTACATTCGATATATTTCCTAATGCTAATAACTCAATTCCTATTTGATCAAGTAATTTACTTTGATTCTCTCTTTTTTCTTCCCCATCATCATAATTGCTCGCAATGATTTGTAATATATACCCGAGGGCTTGTAATGAGCTTCCTACAATAACAAGTTCCGATTCAACTTTCTCTTCTCCAATAAATCCTCTTGTCGTTCCAATAGCAGCTGTAAGATTCCCCCCTACTTGAAACCATGCCCCTGTCACTTTTAAACTGCTTGGATTCATTTTTATCACCTATTCAAATATTTTCTAAAGCTTTCAAAACAAACAAATCTCACCCTTAATCTTTTATTTTATTTTTCAGATGTAATTTTGTGAATGATATAATGTGCTACTAATATAAAAAGCACCTTAAAGGTGCTTTTTATACGCATGCTGGGCATGTCAATGAATCTCCATTTTTATCTATTGTTATATTCAATATATATTCAATCGCTTTATGTGACCAAGTTTCAGGTGTAGGCGATTCATTTATATATTGTGGCGCACATGACTTCAGCATTGGAGTACTAATACTCCCTCCAGGATCTAAAGCAACTACAGCCATGCCATGGGGTAATTCCAGGGCCATAGATTTAGTGATACCTTCAATTGCAAATTTCGAGGCACAATATGGCGCAAGCTCAGCTTCACCTTCTCTCCCCCAACTAGAACTCATATTAATGATAATTCCTTCTTTCCTAGCTACCATTGCGGGAACAAACGCTCTTATTACATTTACTACACCATTCACGTTTACATTCATTACATTTTCGAATTCTTGAGCCGTAATTTTCCAAAGTTGTGCATTTTGATTTACAATCGATGCATTATTTATTATCAGATCGGGAGCCATATGTCTATTAAGTATATAATTTGCCCAATCGTTAACTTGCTGAGAATCTGAAACATCAATTACTTGGAAATCATGTATTTTACTGTACTGTTTTTTTAGTTCTTCAATTTTATTTTTTGAACGTCCACAACCATATATGTTCCACCCTAATTCATGAAATCGATCAACCATCGCACGTCCTAACCCTTGTGTCACGCCTGTAATAATTACAGATTTACTAATTTCTTTTCGCTTCATTTCTCTCATCCTCCTTCCCTATATCTTACTCTCTTCATTTTTATTCAGCGATTTACTATAGTATCAACTCAACTCATACTTTAGTAATGGTTTTGATATTGCATACATAAGCAAAAAAAGTAACCATCATGGTTACTTTTTGCTATATATCTAAAAATTCATTATTTATTTCATTATTGTTTTTACATTTCAACTTCTCTTTTCCACATTTCTTACACTGGTAAATATAAACTACACCTAATATACCTTTTTTTAAAATCCTCATTATCCTGCATCTTAATAAAAATATATTTATGTTTAAAATGCGATTCACCCAAATAATTTTTAAACCACTTTTTCAACACAACACATTCCACCTTTATGATAGAACCTTTATTTAGCTGCTTTATTACATACTTTTATTTAAATGTTCAATCTCATCTTGCAATTTTTTAAATTGCTCAAAATGCATGGTAATAGATTGGCTACTACCATAATCAACATTTTGTTTCACTAATATAACACCCGTGTCATGAAAAAGCGCTTCAAGTTCTTTCCTAATAGACACTTTCGCAATATGAGCTGTTTTAATTGCAGATAAAATTGCAATTTCATTAAACTTTAATTTTATTTCATTTGGACAAAATGCGTCTTCAACTAATATAACTTCATTACTATAAATTAATGCAACAAGATTACTTGATTTGGCATCTGTTAAATCAACTTTTTTCATAATATCTTTCATTACATTTTGCCTCCTTTATTTTCATATATATCAATTATACAAATTTTTTAAAAAAATTACTCAACTTTATTATATTAATTTTAACACACTTTTATTGAAATCCACGCTCCAAACGTTTTACTATTCCACAATTTTTATTGTATGAACCATCTGAACTATAACTCCATATAGTAATGTTAACAACTTATTATAAAGCAGGTGAAAATTATGCCATCAGTTGTAGGAAATTTAGTTGTACAAAATAGCAATGGATCATTTAACTTAGGTGATTTCTACAACGTATCTCCGAAAGAAAATACGAAAGCTTATAATGGTTCCGGCGCATCAAACGTTGGTTTTGTTGTTAATACTTTTAGCGGTGTTAGCGCGACCAATACATTTGATTCTGACCTTGCAGATCAAAACCAAGTGGGTACAGCCTAATCTTATGTTCAACTTTCTGTATAGAAAATTTTAATTTGTCTATACTATAATCAGGCTGTTTGACAGCTCTTGTCGATTTTGGAGTACCCTATCTTTTTCTCCCTTTCCCTGGGGCTCAGCAGCTAGCACGAAGCTAGCTGCTTTTTCTTGTATTATTTGTCTCATAAATCAGAAATAAAAGAAGCTGCCATTTAATACTCAGCTTCTTTTACGTTATTTCAATAATATCCATAGCGTTAAATACGTAAGTTTTATAAAAAGCGTCTGTACAAATTACAATTTGTTTTACCGGATTGATATGTACAACAGTCATGTAGCTTGTTAGTATGTAACCATCTTCAAAATATGTTACCAATATTTCTTTCTCAGACAGTAATGACGTTAATAATTTATCAGAAATTCTCTCTTTTGCTTCATTTGTTAAAAGCGGTTTTTGTACTTTTAATTTCTCTCCAATAATCTTTCTCATATTTAAAAGTTGTTCGGACATTACTGTAAACGGAACCCACTCTCTTTCTTCTTTTTGTATCTTTACATCGTTCATTTTTTATCTCCTTGATCATTTATACATTTATTTAGCCATACTATCCCTTAGTTATTTTTAATACTTACTAAACTCGAATTTACTTCTAAACTATAATTAGGTTACTTCTTAAAAGAACATTCGTTCCTATTATACACGAACTTACGTTCTTTTGAGAAGAGCCATACTTATTATTTCTTAACAAAAAACATAATTTTATTTATCTCCATACTTTTTTCCTTTATCAAATAAACTTTTCATTTCTTATATAACATGCATATAACAACTAAAAGGCGACTTCACCCAAAGTGAAATCACCTTTTTCTAAAAAATATTTCAAAGCTTATTTTTCTATCCTAACTAATGTTCTTTCTGGAATACATAATTCATCTATATTAAAATGATTTATTTTTAAGTTCAATTCCCCTACTCGTTCCTTATCTTCATCACCAACCCAACAACTAAATAATTCGAAATAGTCTCTATCTTCAGAATAACCTTCCATAAAGTTAAAAGTTTTTCTTTCGCTTCTTTTTTTCCTTTACATTTTGCCACTCGACAAGTTCAATTCCCCAACTAGTTGAAACCTCATATGTGTAATTTGTTTGGAATTGATAATCTTGTACAATTCCAAGCATACTTTCATCTGAAAAACACGGTCCAAAAACAATTAGATTATTAGAATCCGGATCCGTTAACGGAATTTCTACATTACAGCCTATGTAACTTGCTAAACTCATTTTATACTCCTCCAGTATTCGTATAAAAAATACTTCATAGTATATTTATTTACTTAAATATAAAATCCCTGCCTAAACGAAAAAGTTTTAAATTTTTATCGTTTATTAACCATCTATAACTGAAAACATATACTATGATGAACGAACTCACAAAGCATAAGAAAAGAGAGCATTTACAACACTCTCTTTTCTTACATACTCTATGGAACTTTACAAAACTGAATCAATGATTTTTATTATTATATTTTATTACATATACTTAGGTTGTACTATTATATGTAACTCTCTCTCTGTATCCGCTTTTTTCGGATGACGAAAATAATTAAGTTCGTACTTTAACACTTTATACTCAACCATCCCGATTTTAATCCCTTTCGTTTCTTTTAATATAGCTAATAAATCACTTACATTTTCATCATATGACTCAAAAATTTTCGCGCCGCCCTCTCCTTGAAAGATTACTTTCATATATTCTCCACCACCTTAATTTATTGATGTGGTAAATGACGCGTTTAAAACGATTCATTCTTTATCCTAAAATTTTCATATGAAAAAGAACATCCTTTCCAATCGAATGCTCAGCTTTTTACTAATTATCCATGTTAAATATTTATTCAAAAACATTATATGTATTATTTTTTAAATTATGTTCGATATCCATTATTAAAGAGTAAATATATGTAATAAACTTGCATAATGAAAACCGTAGAATATCCACTTTCGTTGAAATAATTATAATCCATAATTTTCCATTGTAATTCTTAATATTTAAATGTAATATTGTATTGTCTTACTATCTATTTATAACTCACACACTAATTAGAAAAAGGGAACTCTATATGAGTTCCCTTTTTCTAATTATGATTACAGTCATTATTTCTTTTCTAGAAATTTAAATGTATCTTTAAATTCTTTATTATTCACTTTAATATCAGCATCTTTCAATAAATCATTGACTACTTGTTGTTTCCATTTACCTGTCGTATCTTGTAGTCTTTGTTGTTCTATATCTTTACGAATTTTATCCTTTACTTCATCAAATGGCTTCAATTCTTTTTTATCCGTCACTTTAATAATATGGTAACCGTAAGTTGTTTTAACCGGCTCACTTACTTGGCCTGCATCTAATTTATACGCAGCTTCCTCAAATTCTTTCACTGTTTGTCCAGGGGCAAAACCAGATATTTCCCCGCCCTGTTCCTTTGAACCAGTATCTTCTGAATACTGTTTTGCTAAGGCAGCAAAATCTTCACCATTATTTACTTTCTCCTTTATTTCTTTAGCCGTTTTTTCATCTTTCACTAAAATGTGACTTACTTTCATTTCTGGTTTATAGTTATCTTTCACATCTTTATCTGTAACTGTTGCTTTAATTGCTTTCTCAAATGCAATTTCTGGCTTCATTTTTTCTTTTAATTCATCTTCATTTTTCAACCCAAGTTGTTCTAAAGTCGATTTAAAGTTTTCACCCATTTTGTCTTTTGCTTCTTCTACTTTCTTTTTTGCTTCCTCATCTGAAACTTTATATTTATCTAGCAATGCCTTACTTAACATCATTTGATATAAAGTACTTTCTCCATATTGTTGTCGTAATTCTTTACTTAATTCTTTCTCTGTAACATTTCCTACTTTTGATGTTACTACGTTGTCTGAGGAACCACATGCAGATAATGCTAGCATCATGCATGAAATAATTGTTCCAATAAATATTTTCTTCTTTTTCAATTCAAATACCTCACTTTTATCATTATGCAAATTAACTATACACAGTCATTGTGAAAACAGTGTGTTTTCTACATGTAATTCATTTCATATGAGTTGACTATGTATCATGTATTTTCATTTTTAAATATAAAGAGCCTTCTTACTATGCATAGTAAGAAGGCTCTTTATATAATTCTCAAAAAAATATAGCTTCTATAGTTGCTTAATAATTACATGTTTTTCAGGTATCCAACTATTCTGTCCGATATCTACCGCATTTCCCACTCTACCCCACACTCGAAAAGATGTCGATCCATCTATGTTTCCTTTATAATTCATACATTCAGGCTCTTCATAATAATTTACTCCGTAACCGACAGGATATTTTGAAGTTGCATAAAACCATTTCACATTAAAATGTTTTAAATATACCCACTGCTTATCGTTCCCTAAACAAATCATATCTTGCTCACCGCCTCCCCAATAACCTGCTAAGATTAAATATGGAATTTTTTGAGTGAGTGTACCTGTAAATTGAGGATTCATGGGGTTTTCATATAAATTTATTCCATATCCATCAGGATATTTCGAAACTGCAATACCAATGCCATTCGGTTGCTGTGTATACACTATGTTAGATTGATTTGCTTTGTTCGAATTTATAAACCAAGAAAGTGACTTATTTCCTACTAATCGATTCAGATCACATTTCCCAATCCCAGGAACATTCCCTGAATCCGTATATTGCCACATATCGCATGGATATGCTGGCTTATTCCCTCCATAACGAGGGATCCATACGAAATCAGCTTCAATATTACGTGCTCCAAATGATAGATACGTGTGATGCCCTACATATAATCCTACTTTTTCCGCACCTAAACGGCGTAATTCATCAATAAATGCCTGTGTCCCGCCTTGCATATCTACCATCGTTTGAACTTCTACGTCCGCTACCCAAAACTTAGCAGATTGATCACCACGATTCCAAAAATCTTGTGCCTCTTTCTTTGCATCAGCAATAGATATAAAACGGCAAAAAGCATAATTACCAAATGGGATACTATGCTTTTTCATTTCACTAACATAATTTTGATACATAAAATCCACCGTATTAGAGCCATCTTGAACTCTAGCAATCACTAAATCTAGCTGAGATGCTGCAATATCCCAATTGATAGTTCCATTCCATTTTGAAATATCTACAATATACCCCATACATTCCAGCTCCTTTTGAATGTCTTATTCATAGCTTGTTTTATTGTAAGCCTCCTCTCTCTAAAACTAGCTATCTATAATATAAATAAAAAGAATCTTTACCGTTTTTCAAAATATATTCTCTTTCAGAAATATTTTTATTAGCTTTAACATGTATGTCACAAAAAATATTCTCATATTCGAAATATACCTTACTATTTGTTATGTAGTCTCATCCTATCAATTTAGGTATTGAACATTTTTATAGATATTAGAAAAAATCCTCTTATATTATTAACTTAAAACTTCCAGTATCAATTCCCTTTCAGTTAATAAAAATCACTACTCATTTTCTATATATTATTAAGTCAAATGTTGAATTTTTTAATTCATTAAAATATGTGATCCAAGGTGGCGAAAGCTGAACTTGTACATTTTCTTCCAATATTTTACACTACCTCCTTATACAATTCTTACTAGCATAATATGTAAAAAACTAAAAAATGCATCAGTTATATTAATTAAACATCTTATTTCACATTCTCAATTTTCCCTTTACATCTTTAAGCACTTTTACTACTATGAAATTCTTTATTATAAGCAAATCCACTGAAATTTCATATTATACTAATACGACTCTATATCCTTTAAATTATAATACTCAATATTAGGAGCTGATTTCATGGAAAAAAAACCTATCGTGTTTAAAATTCCACCAAATTCAAAACTAAAAGTTACATTTTTCGGTCCTTGTAACGAAGTAATTACAAATGTGTCTATAATTAATCAACTATGCACCCCTAAATGTCAAACTATCACGCAATATCCAGACTTTCAGAAATATGTAACTGAAGTACGATCGTTATCCCGTTGTTAGTCCGCATAATGCACGATTTTCACAACTTTGTTACCTAAAATAACTGAGAAAGAAAATAACTGCATTCCTAGACTAAAATTACTCATTTTATGATATTCCATTGATAATTCATTGATTTTTTACACGTTTTTATTAAAAGAACATATATTATCGTATGGAGATTATCCACTCATAAAACCTATCTTTCTTTGGAGCGTACTTATTATGTATGCTCTTTTTTTTTATAACCGTCCCCCTTCTAAATTGACCAACAATATATTAAAATTCTTTATATACTCAAGGAGGTCAAATATGTTCAAGTTGCATCCAATACTACTCATCTTAGGATTGATTTTGTTTTTATATAGTGTAATCGCCTTTATGTTATTCTTTTCAGTGTATTAGCATTACCTATACAAAGCTGTGTTCAATATGTAATTTCTATATAGTAAAGAAAAAACGTAATGATACGATCTTTTATGTATTCCGTCTTTCTGTTCAATAAGAAAACTAGTAAACTTACTAACAATGAGTTTTCACAAGCATGTTACTTATTTGCATATTATTTTGTTCATTATCTGAAGAAGGTTGAAGCCCCTACAAATTAAACTACACTTTACCTATTTACTTATATATATCCTAGAAAAACAATAATAATCCCCCACCATTTGGTAAGGGGATTAACTAAACCTACTAAAAAACATTTAATGATCAGTTTTATTTAGTTGGAGAAGGAAATCTTGCCGCTTCAAAATGTGCCCCATCTTCTAAAGGACTTAAAACCCCATCTATACTACTTTGTGCATAAATCTCAACTTCATCCCCTGCATTCAATTGAACAATCGTCGAAACACTTACGACATTTCCAAAACTTATTGGACCAAAAAAGTCATTATCTATAGCTATCGCTGCGTTTCCATTCACACGAATTTCTACACGCGCTCTATAATTTAAAGTTGGATCGTTTGGAAAGAAACCAATTGTTCCAATAACAGAATATACACCTTTAGTCTTCGGCATAAAAATAGATGTTGCTGGATTATACTCATTCGCTAAATCAAATTGTTCATTTTGAAATAACACTTTCACAAAAGTATTAGCAGGAACATTTTGATTCACAGTATTTCTAGCTCTAAATGCCGATGCTCTAACAAGATTGTCCTTGTTATCATGACACTTACTAGTGTTCTTACAACAATCATGATGCTTATCTTTATACTCCTGACAATACTTACAGTAGTAATAACAAGACATACTAATTCCCCTTTCAAACTTATTACTACATATTATGTAAGATTGATTTATACGGTTTGGACTAGCTATTTTTATTATTCATAAGGGCGCTATTAATCTGCACCCTTATTTATATACACCACTTCATTCCTTACTAGTTATAAGTTGTATATAGTTCCATATGGAATAGTAAGAAAAGAACTTCCGTACGGTGTAACATGATGTACTGGGTAAAAATACTCTACGGATGAGTAATATGGTTGTACTCCTTGCTGCTGCATTTGCATTTGTTGTTGCATTTGCAATGCTTGTTGAATAGCTTGGACTGTACTTTGTGCTCCACTATATGTTATAGACGTACCATACGCTGGTCGCATGCCAGCTTCAGAATTAAAATATGAATAAAACATGATCTTCAACTCACTTCCGTATAATTTATTACAAATTATATTATGATTCTTTATTTCAGTAGGTACTATAAGCTAGTCCGCTCGCTTATATTCAAATGACAAAATAAAACAGTAGCTGCTAGACTACTTTGAATTCTTCTTATTACCAAATGAAATGATATACATATTCTCCTGTTACACGCTCATCGATTCCAGCAACCCTAACGAACCTAAGTAAATCCGCCCCTTGAAGAAAATATATCGACATCGTAACCGGTACTTGTGACCACATGAATTGAAAAAGCTCATTCACCCTCTGATTCGTCGTAATGATTAAATCATTTACAGGTCCATGATTCCATGCAGAGGTTTGAACTGAAGTGAAAGAAAGGTCTTTCCCATTAACCACTATTCTTGCCACGCTTTGAGTTATGTCCACAATAATCCCCTCCAACATTACAAAAATTGGACCTTTTTTAGTTCATATTATTATAAATATTCTTGACTGTAATAAATGTTTAAGGCAAATCCCTAATAAAGTGAAACTTTAATCAGTGGGGGTCTTACTGCCCGTTAATGCGGGATACAATTTTTTTATTCATATCCCTCAATTCCCATTACAACCATATAATTTCTAACCTGATTCAATTTTTGTAAAAGTTGAACCAGCAAATGTAAATTCCATAAAAGTATTAGAAAAATTAAACTTTACTTTTGAAGGTACTCTGAGAAAAAGCGAAAAATCAGCTGGAAAGCTTATCGATTTAAATATTTATTCGAAATTAATAAGCGATTAATTTTAGTCACTCTGCCCATACTTAATCAAAGTGTCGGCTTCTTTAATTTCTGTATAAAATTCAAAAGTTTGACACAATCCTGGAAAAAGCTTATAAAGAAAAGTGAGGTTCCGTTATTTTCACACTTAGTAGCGCAGCCATGTTACATACAATTTTATAAGTGTGAACGAACTACAAAACTAAAAAACAAATAATAAGTTTGCAACATGTTTGCAAATGCGAATTTTGCATATAAATTCGTGTGATATTGAAAGGAGTTTTACTTATGAAAGAAATTAAAACAGAACAAGAATTCAAAGACATCATCGCAAGCGAGGAGCCAGTAGTTGTTAAGTTCTTTACTACATGGTGCCCAGATTGCGTACGTATGGACAACTTTATCGGAGATGTAATGGAAGAGTTCAATAAATTTGAATGGTATTCTATTAATAAAGATGAGTTTCCAAGTATCGCTGAAGAGTATCAAGTAATGGGTATTCCAAGTTTACTTGTATACCAAAACGGTGAGAAGCTAGGCCACTTACATAGTGCTAACGCAAAAACTGAAGAGCAAGTTACTGAGTTTTTAGAAGCATACTAAGATGAAAGCCCTCTGGAAAACATTTTCCAGAGGGCTTTCATCTGTTTTCATAATTATCTTTTGACGTTTTTCCTCGTTTAATGAATTACACCTTGTCATGATAAGAATAATATGTAGTAAGAAAAGTATTCGTTTCTTGATCCATCTCCCCTCCTATCTCTTTAGTAAATAGACTCTAATTAGGTTTACACCCTGACTTTGTACTTTTCAACATATTTTTCCTTCACGAAACTTTGTTATCCCCTTCTTAAAAAGCTATAAAACGTCAACAATGTTTGTATAGACCCACACGACTTTCGTTTGATACTCTATTTATAGAAAGAAATTCCTTTAAAGAAAGGTGAGTGATTAAAATGGATACTCTTTCTCATAAAGAAGCTGATAAAGGCGCTATTGTCAGCATTATGGCCTACATATTTTTATCCTCTATGAAAATCATCATCAGTTATATTACCCTCTCTAGCGCATTACGCGCTGACGGTTTAAATAACTTAACGGATATCGGTGCTTCTTTAGCAATATTAATTGGTCTAAAAATATCTCGTAAACCTCGTGACCCAGATCATCCGTATGGGCATTCGCGTGCCGAACAAATCGCATCACTTGTTGCGTCCTTCATTATGGCAACAGTCGGATTAGAAGTTGTTATTAGTGCCATTCAATCTTTCTTAAATCCGAAACAAGCAGCGCCCAATGTACTCGCTGCATGGGTTGCTTTATTTTCTGCTGTCGTTATGTACTGCGTGTATTTGTATACGAAAAAAATTGCAGCACGAACAAAAAGTAAATCATTAGAAGCCGCTGCAAAGGATAATTTATCAGATGCGCTCGTAAGTATTGGTACTGTAGTAGGTATTGTCGGTTCTCAGTTCCAAATGCCTATTTTAGACCCTATTGCCGCTTTAATTGTCGGTCTTATTATTTGTAAAACTGCATGGGAGATTTTCGTAGAATCTTCTCATATGCTTACAGATGGAATTGATCCTGATAAAATGGAAGAATACGCTGATGCTATTGAGCATATTGGCGGTGTGGAAAACATTGTAGATATTCGAGCACGTATGTACGGGAATCAAACGTACGTTGATATTACAATTGAAGTAGATGCTCGCATGGATGTTGGAGAAAGTCACTGTATTACCGACAACATCGAAGCTATGCTTCGCAAAAAGTTTGGAATTTACCATGCACACATTCATGTTGAGCCAATGAAAAAAGAACCTATTATGACATAGGTTCTTTTTTTATGAACGTTTTATGGAATATAACACATAAAACGAGCCAGCTACCACCAGCTGCCCATCCTGCTAATATGTCAGATGGATAGTGCACGCCAAGATATATTCGGCTAACTGAAATAGATAATACAACAAAGCTTGCTATAAGAATAATTAACAATTTTTTATGCAACGAAATACGCTCTTCAGTAATTGTGACGTATGCAATAAATCCTAAAAAAGCAGTAGCATTCATCGTATGACCGCTCGGAAAACTATATCCAGTTGCAGTAACAAGCTGCGTGACATCAGGTCTTGCTCGTTCGTACCATAGTTTAAGCATACTGTTTAAATAACGAGATCCGTAGTAATTAATTGTTAGAAGTAACGCACTAAGCAACTTTTTTCTAACGAGAAAATACATTACAAGAATAATGAGTAATGGAAAATATATTCTTTTGGAACCGATAAAAGACACCCAAGTAAAATAGGTCGTCAAATAATCGTTTCGAAAGCTTTGAATAAAATGTGCGACTATATTGTCAAAGTTCTCAATACAAGCGGTATGATACGAAAGTGATAATACGACAAAACAAATGAGTAACGTAAAACTTAGCAAGTATAAATGTCGATATCGTTTCACATACATAACCTCACTATGCAAAAAAATGGAGCGGTTGTTTTAGTTTTCCTCTCCATTTCTTTTTTATGCATAGTTTATTAAAAAATATAATTATTAATTTTTTGCTTCATCTCAGGGATATCTTCTCTTGTTACAGTGAAGCGAATAACCTTCTCATCAAGATCAAGTGCCTCAGCGAATAAACCAGCTAATCCACGTGATTTTCTATCTACTTCCATAATTATTTCTAATCGGTCGTATGCACGTGGCAAAATTAATAATTCTAATTCATCTAATCTGCCGTAGTACTCTCCAGAAACCGGAATAAACTCAAATTCTTGTGCGAATGGAACTTGTTTACGTAATCGGTGCGGTAATTCTTCACATTCTATATGACGTGCTTTAAACCCTAATTCATTTACACTATCTAAAACACTACTTAATAATGCATTAGGTAACACTTGAACGTAGTCGCGGTCACTTGGGTCTATACTACGTTTAATATCAAGACCTGTATGAATCCAAACCGTTTTCATACCAAGTGTAAGTGGTGCTTCAATTGGCATTGGAAAAGAAAATGGAATTTCAACTTTTTCATTCGGTTCTACAGAAAAAGGTTCTGTTAAGCGTACTCGCTCTAAATCATATGTTGCTGTTACTTTTTTATCATCCACTTCTCGTACATACGACGTCGATAATGTTAAGTAAATGCTTTCAATTTGTTGGCTAACTGAACCTCCAGTTATATGAACCTTTCCAACTATTTCTTCCCCAACAATATACTCATCTTTTTCAAGAACAGTATCTACCTTTGCACTTCCAATACCAACGCTTGCTAAAAACTTTTGAAACATGGAGTCTCCATCCTCTCTAAAGCAGAAGCTACATCTTGTTTTAAATCTTGTACATTCTCATAGTACGGCGTTTTTATTTGTAACATTCGCATAAGCATTTCGCGATTATAATTTTCCAAAGTTAATTCTTCGTACCATGGTTTTTCCTTTTTTTCATTAGATTCATATCCTGCATATAATAAAAATAATGAGAAATGACCGAGCGCATAAAAGTCACTACGAAAGTGAACTTCTCGCATCAAAGCTTGTTCACCTTCGTAAGTTGTAGCTCGCTCATCATCCTCACCTTTCCATTTAGCCAATCCAAAATCAATAATACTAATTTGATTTTCTTTCATTAGTATGTTTGGAATGCGTAAATCTCGATGAATAATGCCTTCACTATGAAACACCGATACAATTTCTAATATTTCATATAAAATCTCAAAAACTTCACGTTCTGTATATACATACCCATCTATGAAAATATAATCTTCAAAATTTTTACCAGGCATGTACTCCATCACAAAGAAGCTCTTTTTCTCCCATATGAAATGATCATATAGACTAGGAATTGCATGATGATTCAATGTTTGTAAAATCATTTTCTCTTGTTCAAATGATTTTCTACCAGACTCATATCTTTGTTTACTTTGTCTTAATTGTTTTAAGACTTTATATCTATTTATTTGTAAATCATTAACGACATATGTAACCCCATAACTGCCCATTCCAATTACTGATTCAATTTTATAACGTTCTGCAACAATTGTATTTTTTCGCAGTGGTCTATCAAATAAAGCTAGTACACGACGCCATTTCATCAGCTACTTGAAAAGAAGCTACGGCTTTTACGTTTTCTTTTATAATGTTGATGTCCATAACCAGATGAACGTCGTTTATAATCGCTACTTGAATAAGAGCGCCCTCTACGACGATAATCACTACTTGAATACGAACGATATTTTTTCTTTCCTAATAAAGAATCAATAATTTTTTTGAACATTCCTTCACCTCTTGAGTAAAATTTCCTTTTCATTATACCAATAATTATTGACTGTATTTGTGACAGGTTTGTAAAGAGTAAAAAACGACGAGTTATGCCCGTCGTTACTTTCATTCATCCTCTTCATCAAAAACTTCATCAATCATGCATTTCTCTAATAAATACTCAAATGTAATATCTGCGAGATCTTCAATTTCTTCTCGTTTTGGGACGTACCCTCTTTCAATTAGTTGCTCATAAAAAAACTCCGCAATCTCTTCCGTATCAATCACGACTTCAATTTCCTTCATGAGCATCACTCCTTTATTTCTGTTTTATGAAAAAATCTCAAAATTATGTATAT
This sequence comes from Bacillus sp. HMSC036E02, assembly GCF_001836235.1. Classification (NCBI taxonomy): domain Bacteria; kingdom Bacillati; phylum Bacillota; class Bacilli; order Caryophanales; family Bacillaceae; genus Bacillus; species Bacillus sp. HMSC036E02. The sequence continues at coordinate 113,302 of NZ_KV827806.1, forward strand.
GAGATTAGAAAAATAGATTTTATTTTTTTATAGGTCATAAGCTTTGGACGAGATGCATACGATTGTAGTACAAGCTATTCAAAGGGGGAAATAATAATGGAAAATCAATATGAAGTAGGACAAACAAAAGAAGAGTTCATGCATGAAGATCAATGGGCAGACTCTCTTATAAAGTGGCTTTTTATTTTTTTAATAGTTGTAGGCATACCTTATACTGCATATGTTGTTGTTCAATTTATTCTCTCTTTCTAGTTAACTACTTTTTCTCTGTCAATTTAACTAAATAATTATGAACAACATCCATTACAATTTTATATTCTTCATCTTTAAATGTATCGAACAATAATTGATAATCGTTATAAATGTCAAGTAATCCATCAATGATTTCTTGACGATTCGTCTTAACACTCACTTTTTTCGAGTTGTTAATTGACTTTAACTTACCTAAATCTAATTTATTCATACCTGCTTTATCTTGTTTCATTTTCTTCAAAATTGCATTTGCCGTTTGAGCATTCGCAAGTAACGTTAAATCTGATTCATCCGCTTCTAACCATTCACCATCCGTAATCCGTGACAATTCATAAATTGTATCTTCCCATGCGTCATTCTTATATCTCCATACTTCTGTACGAAAACCAACAATACGGAAAACATCTTTATCATATCCAGTTACTTGCACAAGATCACCAAACGTGAAATTATAATTTAATTCAATCCACTCCGTATCGCCCTTTTTCATATCCTGCTCTGTAACGTGCTGCAATGTTTGCTCTACGTAAAATCCATCGTGATTATTGACTTCGTATACATAAACTCCATCTAAAACCTTCATATTTGTGATTTTCCCAACGGTTCCATATAGCGTAATCACGACTATGTCCCCTACGTTGTATTTAGGTTGTTTTTTTCTTGCCATCTCTATCTCTCCTTTTTTTGACGTCGTGATTTTGATATCAGTATATGCAACCTACATAAAAACGCTTATCACAGAAGCTTATATTCATAAATTTTTTCAATAAAAAATATAATCTTATAAAATTTACATTACACTCAAACAAAAGCTAGTAACTAGACTAGCTTCAAATCAACAAATTTCATAATAAAAAAACATACAGAATACTTCACTTTAAATAAAGTAATGTATTCTGTATGTTTTCAAATAGTTTTTATCTATCTTGTATGTATAAATCCCAGGCTTCATCAAATATAGACATACTTTCTAGCATTCCGCTCAACTCTAAGTATGAACTAATTTCATCATAGTCTTCAGATTGCTTCGGAAAACTTAAATCATCATACATCGCCTCTGCTAAATCTGAAATTTCATTTCTAAATAAAGCTGCACGATGCTTCATCATATAATGGTAAAATGTCTTTTTCAAAAATATTCCCTACCTTTCTAACTTGGGTACATTATACAAGGCAAAAAAGAAAAAAACCAGCATAAAAGCTGGTTAAAAGTCGAAATAATTTCTTTTTAATAGACGCGGTCTTCCCATTAATTCTTCATATGTTAGTTGTTTTGGTAAATCTTTCGTGTAAATTAAGAATAATTGATCTTCAATTTCTTTTACTGTATGGTCTGATTGATAGTCCATCCCACACGAGGAACAAGAAATACATGGTGTCTCTTGGATTTCAATGGCTTTCGTACCATCTGGTAATTCCCAATATACAGTATTCAAGCTTTCTTTCGCTTCTGTACTGTCACACCACATACAATTCATACTGCATCACCCTCAGTTTTTTTGTCGTTTTCTTCTAACTTAGCCATTTGTGCTTGATATTTTTTATCTTTTAATTGATCGCGCTTATCACGTTTATCTTTTAAAGATGCATGAGTATCATTATCTTCGTAGTCTTTACGACGGTTCATACGCTGTAAGTCGTCTGGAACGAGGTTAAATTTCTTATCGCTCATAAGACCTGCGATACCAACATCTGAACGTTTTTCTTCGTAGTTCGGATAAATCTCTTTAAAGTATCCTTCCGCTCTTCCTGGAATATAGCTCTCTGGCTCTGGATACGTCGTAATAACACCTTCAAAGTTACGAAGTACAACTTTATCTGCACTTTGTGAGATTAAATAGTTTGGTTGAAGTGCAATTTTACCGCCTCCGCCTGGCGCATCAACAACGAATGTCGGAACAGCATAACCAGATGTGTGTCCACGTAAACCTTCAATAATTTCAAGACCTTTAGATACTGGTGCACGGAAGTGACCGATACCTTCAGATAAGTCACATTGATAAATGTAGTATGGACGTACACGGATTTTTACTAAGTCATGCATAAGTTTTTTCATAATTGGAACGCTGTCGTTAATACCAGCTAAAATTACTGCTTGGTTTCCGACTGGAACACCAGCATTCGCTAACATTTCACATGCCTTTTTCGATTCTTCAGTAATTTCAATAGATGTATTGAAATGTGTATTTAACCATACTGGATGGTATTTTTTAATAATGTTACATAAGTTTTCTGTAATACGTTGTGGGAATACTACTGGTGCTCTCGTTCCGATACGAATAATCTCAACATGCGGAATCTCTCGTAAATTTTTTAATACATATTCTAAAATTTTATCGTTAATTAGAAGTCCGTCACCACCGGAGATTAATACATCTCGTACTTGTGGCGTTTCACGAATATAAGCAATTGCATCATCTAATTGTTTCTTCGGTACACCCATTCCAATTTGTCCACTAAAACGACGACGTGTACAGTAACGACAATACATAGAACATTGATTCGTTACTAAGAATAGTACACGGTCCGGATAACGATGTGTTAGCCCTGGAACTGGTGAATCTTCGTCTTCGTGAAGTGGGTCTTCTAAATCATATTTTGTTTTATATAACTCTTCCGAAATCGGTACTGATTGCATCCGAATCGGACAGCGTGGATCATCAGGATTCATTAGCCAAGCATAGTACGGTGTAATGTTTAACGGGATCGTTTTCGTTGAAATTTTAACGCCCTCTTCTTCTTCAGGTGTTAAGTTAATCACTTTTCTTAAGTCATCTAACGTTTTGATCGTATTCGTTAATTGCCAAACCCAATCATTCCATTGCTCTTCAGTAACATCTTTCCATAATTCGATATCCTTCCAGTGACGATTTGGTTTGTATACATCATGTAACATTGCTATTCCCCCTTTTTATACGCTCATCCTTTATATAAGCAATAGTTATGCCAACTTTACATTGTTGATAAGTAAATGTGCGGAGAATCCTATTACATAAGCAAAAAAATATTTTTAAGCGTTGTATGAAATCAATACTTAACATCATATTCATTACTTTTTATATATGTAAACGCTCTTTTATTGGTGCAAACACACAAAAACCGCCGATTATTCGGCGGTTTTGTCGTACTTGCTCAGTTTATATTGAAGCGTTTGACGAGGGATACCCAACATTTTTGCGGCTTGTAATATATTCCCTTCCGTTTCAATCAACGCTTGATCTATTAATTCTTTTTCTGTTTGATGAAGTGCTTCTCTAAGTGGCATTATACCCTTCTTCTTCGAAAACTTCTCTTTCCGAAATGTACGTGGTAAACAATTGGCTGTTAATGTATTCCCTTCTGCAATAATAACAGCATGTTCAATCGTATGTTTTAACTCCCGGACATTTCCAGGCCACTGATAAGCTTGCAGTCTATCTTTCGCTTCCTCATCAATTTGAAGTACACCTTTTTTATAACTTTTATTATATTCTTTCAAAAAATAAGATGCTAATAATAGTACATCCTCAGTTCTTTCACGAAGCGGTGGGATATATAATGAAAATACGTTTAAGCGATAATATAAATCAGTGCGAATTTTATTCTCTCGTAAACATATTTCTGGAGGCTGGTTCATTGCGGTAATAACACGAACATCTACTTTTCTCGTCTTATTATCACCAATTCTTCTAATGACTCCATCTTCTAACACTCGTAACATTTTTGCCTGCAAATCAAGAGGCATTGAATTCAGTTCATCTAAAAATAATGTACCACCATCAACAAGTTCAAATAGCCCAGCTCTTTCAATCGCTCCCGTATAGCTTCCTTTTGTCGTTCCAAACAATAAACTTTCTAATAGCGACTCTGGTAAAGCTGCACAGTTTTGTGCAATAAATGGCTTGTTTTTTCTTTTAGAAGCTTCATGAATTGCTTGTACAAACAGTTCTTTTCCTGTTCCTGTTTCACCATATATTAAAACATTCGCGTCTGTTGGTGCTACTTTTTGTGCTAACTCTTTCGTTTGTTTAAACCGCGTATCATTTGTCACTATCGTCTCAAATGCAGCGTGCTTTTTAATCACTTTTTTTCTAGATGATCGCTTTATTTTCGACTGTAAGTCAACAATGGTGTCAGTAAGTTTTTGAATTGTAGAGTAATCCTTTGCAATTTCAACAGCCCCAGCAATATTACCATCTATAAAAATAGGTAACGTCGTATTTACTGTACAAACATCTTCACCATTTAAATTTTGATAATGTTGTACCTGATGTACGATAGGTTTTTTTGTATCTAGTACTTTCATCAATGTACTCGTTTCCCTTGATAAAGACGGGAACGCTTCTAACAGATGTTTCCCTAACACTTTTTCAATCTTGGATCCATCGTGTTTTGCAGCTACAGAATTATAAAATATTGTAATTCCATTTTCATCTACAGCGTGTATAGCCTCATCAATACTGCCCAAAATCGCTTCAATGACTTCTTGTGTCGAAACTGCTAGCAATGTCATCCCCCCTCTTGCCGAAAATCCGGCAATTACATGCCGGATTTTCGGCACACCTATGTGCGATTGTAAGCATGACGATTCCGTTCTATAATTTTGACCAATTTTATATTTTAATTAGATAACTCGAAACTCTAATTAGTACAGCTTTTCGAACACCCAGCTCCACCTAACTGTTTTGCTTTACAACCAAATTTTGAGACGGAAGTTTTACTGCTTTCGAATAACTAGATAGATCTTTCACCCATATATTCATATCTTCCAACTTATCGAAAATGTAGCAATTATTCGCCAGTCTTCCTGTATACGTATAGCCTAATTGATGAAAGGCAGCATTCATTCCGAAAGAAAGGGATCGAGCAATTGTATAGGAGCAGAAAATAGATCTTTCTCGAAGCTCTTCCTCTAATTTAATTAGTAAACTTTTCATAAATCCATGTTTACGATATTCAGGTAAAGTAGCACAATTCGTTAATTCTGCATTCCCTTCCTTTATGTTCATTTCTGCAGATGCTGTACTAATAATTTTCCCCTCAAATTCATACACGTAGTAAATTGTATCGTCTTCTTTCATCGTCTGTAATACATAACTCGCTTCATTTAAAGGTGTCGGATACACTTCAAATACTTTTCCGAAGACAGTTGCTAATTCTTCTGCATCTTCTTCAGTCGCTTTTCTCAGCAAAAATTTCTCTGGAACTACTTTTTCTTTTATTTCTTTTCCTTTTACACCGCTTAATATAGTATCTTCCTCAGTCCAATGCATACTATTTCGTCTTTGATCATTATTATATTTCACAAAAAAGTATGCATCGTGTCCTTGAAAATAATGAGGTATCGTTGCTTCCAACAAAAAACCGAAAGAGAGCCATGTTGAAACATGCTCTCCCTTTCCTTTAATAATACATTTAGTGAAAGAATGTTTCTCTGCTAGTTCGTCAATTGTCTGTATAATACTTTCAACATTTCCTGTATAGTGATCTACCCGGATACGTTTATTAAAATAATCTAAAACGCCTTCTACTGTATAACAATTCGTCTGTTCTCTAAAAGATTCATAGTATTTCATTTTTTCACCTCACACCAATCTAGTAATGTACATGCAATAATTTTTGCGGCAGCTATCATTTTATCAACTTCTATATATTCGTTTGGATAGTGTGCTACTTTCGTCTCTCCTGGACCAAATACTATTGTTGGTACGTTTGCAATTTGTGTAAATAAACCTCCATCAGTCCCCCACGGAGATGCTTCAATAATTGGTTCGTTCCCTTCGATTTCAACAAAGTTATGATGAAGTGTTGTAATGAGTTCATGATTTTCTTCTAATTCACCAGGAACCCATCTCGCTCCAAACCATTCTACTTCTACCGGATTTTCAACAAACCAATTGTCCACACCATTTAATTCAACAATCCAATTCTCAAACTCTTCTTTTGCCGCCTCTATAGTCTCATTCGGCGCAACACCGCATCTTCCTTCTAAAATTAATTCATCGGGAACAGAACTTGGCCAACTCCCTCCTTCAATTTTGCCAATGTTAATTGGAATTGGAATTGGAATTCCTTTAAATAACGGATCTGTAATTCGACTATTTCTTTTCTCCTCTAGCTTTCTTACATGTTCTATAACAAACATGCTTTTTTCAATTGCACTAACCCCTTCATAGCGCGTTCCACCGTGTGCAGCTTTCCCTTTTACACGTAGACGAAACCACATGGAACCTTGTTGTTTCGGGAAAAACTTCATATTAGTAGGCTCTGGAATAATGACACCATCTGCTTTATATCCTCGTAATATAGTTGCTAATGTCCCTGCTCCGCCACTTTCCTCTTCTATTACACTTTGAAAATAGATGTCTCCTTTTAATTCAATACTAGATTCAATGATCGCTTCCATCGCAAGCATAAGTGCGACATTTCCGCCCTTCATATCCGTCGTTCCACGGCCATATATACGATTCCCTATTTTCTCACCGCTATAAGGATGATGTTCCCACTGATTCACATCCCCTTCTGGAACTACATCAATATGCCCATTTAATATCATAGATTTCCCGTCGCCACTTCCTTTTAAAGTTGCTACAATATTTGGGCTATCTGAAAAACTTGTACGGGGTGATACAAAATAAGGATGATCTTTCATTTTAGAAAAGGAGGGCTCCCATATATCGAGATCTAAACCTAATTCACGTAATTTTTCAATCACAATTGCCTGCGCACCGCTTTCATCACCAGATACGCTCTTTTCTTGAATTAATCGCTTTAAAAATTTCACACTTTCCTCTTCATGGCTCTCAATATAATCACAAACTTGCTTTTTTAATTGCTCCATATATTACATCTCCCTTCATTCAATTACTAGTAAGTTAGAACTAATTTGAAAATCAGCTTCTGTATGTCGTTTTACATCTTCTACTGTGTATGGGCCCATTAATTCTTGTAATATAAGTCCACTCGGAGTTACCTCCATGACTGCCATATCAGTAATAATTAAATCTACACATTTCTTTGAAGTTAATGGCAATGTACACTCTGAAACAATTTTTGCATTTCCGTACTTATCAACATGATTCATCACAACAACGACCCGCTTCGCTTTTTGTGCTAAATCCATTGCTCCACCAATACCTGGAACACGTTTTCCAGGTACAATCCAGTTTGCTAAATCGCCATTTTCACTTACTTGTAATGAACCAAGAATCGTTATGTCTAGCAAACCTTTTCGAATCATCCCAAACGCTGTGCAGCTATCGAAATAACTCGCTCCTGTTATAAGAGAAGTTGGTAAACCTGCTGCATTACACAAATTTTCGTCTTCATTCCCTTTACTTGGCGTTGGTCCCATGCCCACGATTCCATTTTCGGCATGAAACATAACATTTATATCGTCAGGCAAATGATTTGGTACAAGCGATGGTATGCCAATACCTAAATTTACAATCATACCATTTTGTATTTCTTTCGCCGCACGCCTAGCAATCTTATCCCTCACTTCTACGCCCATACCCATTTCCAGTTCACTCCTTCCGACGGTACAATATAATTTACGAAAACACCTGGAACGACAATTTCCTCTGGATCTAAACTTCCAAGCGGGACTATTTCTTCCGCTTCTACAATTGTTATATCCCCAGCCATCGCTACGTGAGGATTCATATTTCGTGCACTTTTGTCAAATACAAGGTTACCAAACGGATCTGCCTTTTTTGCATATACAATTGAAACTTCAGCAGTTAATGCTGTTTCAACTAAGTAAGTCTTACCATTCATTTCAACTGTTCGTTTTCCCTCTTCCACAATCGTATCAACACCAACATCAACTAAAACACCACCAAGACCAACACCACCAGCGCGAATGCGCTCTGCTAATGTTCCCTGCGGAGAAAACTCAATTTGTAATCTTCCCTCGTTTAGTTGCCTTCCTGCATTTGGATTGGAGCCAATGTGAGAAGTAATTAGTGATTTAACTCTTTCATTTGTAACAAGACGACCGATACCTACATCAGGAAATCCAGTGTCATTTCCAATCAAATTTAAATTTGTAACGCCTTTTTCTAAAATTGCCTGTATTAAAGATGGAGGGGATCCAATCCCTCCAAATCCCCCAAACATTAATGTCATATCATCATGGAACAAAGAAATTACTTCCTCAATTTCTTTTAATTTACCGAATGTATTTGTAATAGTTGTCATGCGATACTATGCCCTCCTTTTTGCATCATCTCTTCCACACTTTTAGAGAAAATTGAAAGTAATTCATCTAACTCGGAATATGTAGTTGTCATTGGCGGTGCTACAAGCAGTGCACTATCTTCTTTTCCTGCTTGCCCTGAAACTGCTTGATATAAAAGCAGGCCGTTTTTAGCTGCAACTGAAATAAGCTCTGACGCTTTTGTAAACGGTTGCAATTCTACTCCGATTAGCAACCCTTTTCCGCGCACATCAGCAATGATTGTCGATTGTTGCTGAACTTTCTGTAAGCCTTTTATTAAATACTCTCCCTTTTCTGCTGTTTTTTCAGGAAGATTATGTTTCTCCATATATTCAATAACAGCTAAAGCCGTTGCTGCAGACAATGGATTTGCACTTAACGTATGACCGCTCATTACTGAACGTGATCCACGTAATATTGGTTCCATAACACGATCACTTACAACTGTCGCTGCCATCGGTGTATATCCCGCTCCTAACCCTTTACCAAGTGTCATAATATCCGGCTCTACGCCCCAATGCTCCATCGCAAACCATGCTCCAGTACGACCAAGCCCAGTCATTACTTCATCCGCAATAAATAAAATATCGTAATGATTACAAATCTCTTTAATGACTTTATAATAGTCTTTCGGCGGAACAACCGCGCCTCCAGCTGCTCCGATAATCGGCTCAGCAATAAAAGCAGCAATATGCTCTGCACCAATCCTTTCAATTGATCTTTCTAGTTCAGTCGCACATGCCAGCTGACAAGTTGGATATACCTTTTGAACAGGACATCTGAAACAATATGGAGCTGGTATAGTCGGATAATCTTCCAAAATAGATACGAAACGTTGTCTACGTAGTGGGTGACCAGACATCGATAAAGCACCCATCGTAATACCGTGATAACTCATCCATCTTGATAAAATTTTATGTTTCCCTTGAATACCTCGCTCTTGAAAATGCTGAATTGCAATTTTCATAGCTGTTTCATTCGCTTCCGTACCACTATTTACAAAAAAACTCCAGTTCAAATCTCCTACACTTAAATCACTTAACTTCTTCGCTAATTTTTCAGCTGGTTCACTCGTAAACTGTGATCTATAAACGAAAGCAATCTCCTCAGCTTGCTTTTTAATAACGTCTGCAATCTCCTTTACGCCATGCCCAATACCTGCCGTAATTGCTCCTGACGAACCATCAAAATATTTATTGCCATTTTGATCATACAAATAAACACCTTTTCCATGTGAAATCATTGGATACGGCTGACCAACAAGTGGTTTAATTAAGTAATCGCGCATAGCGCTCCCCCATTTCTCCAATTTGTATATATATATGAAGAAAATTGACGTTTCTTTCATAAAAAAGAATCCTCTGCAAAAGCAGTGAATTTATCAAAAAACTATTATAAAATATACAAATGAGTGCTTAAAAAAAATTATAAAACAGAAAATTCAGAACTAAAAAACCGAAGACCAACCCTTTTCTATACGCCCAAATAACCCTCCTTTTTATATGAAATGACTACATCACCAAATGTTTTTATAGCATAATGCCAGCTGTCCTTAAATGCCGACATTCTGTACACTTCGACGGAACTCCCGTTAAACTCCTTCCTATTATCCTACTTTAAATTGCATATTTTAAAACAAATTTCGACACCCACCTTACTAATCAATTCAGATTCCTATTCATTATGTAAACTTTTCATTTTTAAACTATAAAAAAAGAACCGATTAACCACACTAATCAGTTCGTCATGACGCTCTCTTATGGGTTAATACTGTCAATTGCTAAAATAAATAGAAAAATGAAGTTTACAAATTCATCCTACAGCCTATAACACAAAACCTTTTCATAACTTCATTCACATCACAATTACTATCAGGATATCCCTATCCCGAAGTGACACCCCTTTCCTCAGATTCAAACTATCTTTCCTTTATAATTTATGTAGGACAATTATCACTTTGTATGTGTATTTGCCTATAATTAAAAAAATCTCTAGTTTTCTAGCGATTTTTGGACATGTATTCAATATGTTAATTGAAATACACTTTCAATTTGGAATTTATTTTACTTTCGTACAGTCATATGTACTGCTTTACTCTACGAAATTCTCGTAAGCACCAGCACCTCTTTATGATAACATATTTGTTGTCAATTTTTAATTTTCCCTTTATAAAATCATTTTTTTGCATAACCGCTTTCTTGCTTCGCATATAGTTTTAATGATGACAAAGGAGGAATGTTCATGTCTCAATCTGAAATCGAAAAATATGGACAAGAAGTTACGCAATACGAACAGCTCGCACGTTACTATCAGTTTCGTAATCCTAAAAAATATATAGAATTATATATGAAATATTACGATGCACTATCAAAACTTGTACAGGTGTATGAAACAAGAGACTCACAAGAAGCTACTTTACCATCACATATAAGAATTTTTCATGCCAATCCAAATATACCGGCGGTTGACATTTTAGTAAACGGACAAAAGGTTATTAAAAATATTTCATTTAAGCAATTCAGCCCTTATTTATCATTAGTACAAGGGAAATACCGTATAGATATTGTTCCTGTCGGAAATGAAACTCCAATCTTTTCAGCGTTGGTACCAATAATGGGAAATCATACTTATACTCTTGCTGCAATAAATAGTGATAATCACCTACAATTACAACCCATACTTGATAATACACATTTACCAGCTGGTCAAGCAAAAATACGCTTTGCACATTTCTCTTCAGATACCCCTGTTGTAAATGTAGATTTAAAAGATGGAGATCATTTATTTGAAAATGTACTCTTTAAACAAATAACAGATTTTTTGCAAGTTAGCCCTGGTACAGCAGATATTGAAATTTCACTCGCAGATAATAAAAACGTTTTATTGACTATACCGAAATTCAATGTTGAACCAAATGTTATTTATACAATTTCAATAGTAGGTTATTCAACTAAAGATCCTAAATTAGAAGCCGTTATACTCACAAATTAAAACAGTCTACACCATTCATTTGGTGTAGACTGTTTATTTTTGAAATGCAATTTGAAATTCTGTCCAATCGTTATCTGATCGACACATAATGGATCCATTATGTTTTTCCACAATTTGTTTACATACAAATAATCCAATACCAGTTCCTAACTTTTTAGTAGTTACAAATGGTTCAAAAATCGTTTCTACATTTTCAGCTGGAATCATTGGTCCATTATTTTTTATCACAATTCGAATAGCTTGATCTTCTTCAAATACATCAATGATAATTTTTCGTTCTTCTTTCATTGATTCAAGAGCATCAATTGAATTCATTAATATGTTTAAAAATACTTGTCTCACTTCACTTCGATAACCAACAAGCGGAATTGGATACGGTAAATTCTTTTCAATCAAAACATTCGCATTGACCAAACTCGGATATAAAAATTGTATAATGTCTTGAAACAAGTCATTAAGCCAAAACCGTTCCGATTCATTCCACATTTCTTTTTTTGATACGAGTAAAAATTGCGAAATACGAAAATTTAATTGATCTAATTCATGCGAAATAATATCTAAATACGATAAACTCGGATGATCTGCCTTTAATAATTTGACAAACCCCATAATGGAAGTAAGCGGATTACGAAATTCATGTACAAAACTAGCTGACATTTGTCCTAAAATCGTCAGTCTTTCTTTATGTGTTTCGTTAATATATTGCTGTTTTTCCTCTAAATTCTTCGATATAATTTCCGAGTATTTTAAAACGGTATAATAAATTAATTTGTCAAAACAAGTATGTATTTTTGCCATAATTGGTTTCAATTCACGAGCACTAACATCTAATTCACACATCGCTTCGAAAAGTTCATTTCTTCCCACGTTTGCGTTATAAACAAAATCTCCAATATTCGCATCTGCTCCAGCACGTTCAATAGCAATTTTCTCACATAACGGTTGAAGATAATTTATATCTTTATCTTCCATAGTAAGTTCGATAATTAACTCTAGTAAATCCTCTCCATTTTGAACTACTTCTAGTTTAAATGGATCTTTTTCGGAAATTATCATTTTGTTTTTCCAGTTCTCTACGAATTGGTGCCTATTGTTTTTCAAGTGTGAACAAAATATTTCTTTAATATCCTTATCGATTGGAAAAACCTCCATTCCCTCCATTTCCATACGACGAATACCCTTTATATTTTGAATATTAACACAAAAAATACGATTCGTTAATAGATTTTTGTCACATTTTGTTAATTTCTGTTGATAAAATTATTTTTTCTTTCTTATTTAACTAATTGTATGCAAATCCCCTTTTTCCTTCACATATTTTCATTATTTCCGTAATCAAAACGACTTTTTTGCATCATTTTTAATTCTTGCGTACAATAGAAAATGAAAGGTGTGAAAAATATGGTAAATAAAAATGTGGAAGATTATCTCCAAGAAGGCATTTACGGCCAAAAGCAAAACAAACCAGAAGAACGTAATATGTATTTAACTACATTACGTGAGCGTGTGGAAATCGCTTTAACGATCGGTCAAGTAATGCAAAGTAATGTATACTCTGAAGTGGCGGGTAGCATGCGCCCTTCTCAATCATTACAACTCCTCCTAAATGGTGGCATTGCTTACCCACATTTATCAAAATACATTAAATTAGCAAACGAAAAAAATGTTCCTTTTACAATTGTTCAAAATAAAGATACAAAAACACCCATCGGTTTAGTATTAACTCATGCTACTGCTGTAGATAAAGAACAAATTTATGTAGAAGATACTATTTTCAAACAAGAAATGAAGTAAAAGTTACACTTAATTAAATAGTTACTAGCAGCGTAAAAAACGAGTATGGAATCGTAAACATTTCCTACTCGTTTTTTAGTGCAAGTTTTAAGTTTTTCTATTTTATTTTTTAATACATACTAATTTCATTTCTGTCATTTCTTCTATTGCATATTTAATTCCTTCACGCCCCGTACCACTTTCTTTCACACCACCATAAGGCATATGATCTACTCTGAACGTTGGGATATCATTAATCATGACACCACCAACCTCTAGCTCATCAATTGCACGCATTGCTTTAACTAAATTATTTGTAAATACACCTGCCTGTAAGCCGTAACGCGAATTATTTACTTGTTCAATCGCTTCATCAAATTCTTTAAATGTATTTACTGTCATGAGTGGGCCGAATACTTCTTGGCACTGCACAGATACATGATCTGGAACATTTGTTAATACAGTCGGTTCAAAAATTCTTGCATCCCGCTTCTTACCACCGCATAAAACAGTTGCTCCTTCCTTAATTGCTTCTTGAACCCACATATCAATTCGCTCTACATCTTTTTTTGAAATTAAAGCTGATACATCGGTTTCCTCAAGCAATGGATCACCAACAACAACTGATTCCATCGCTTTCTTCAGCTTCGAAAGAAATTCATGCATTTTCGTTTTATGTACAAAAACACGTTGTACGGAAATACAAACTTGTCCATTATTAACAAATGCTCCCCATTTTACACGTTCAATTATTTCATCTGTTAACTCTACATCTTCATCAATGATAACAGCAGCATTTGATCCTAGTTCCAACGTAACTCGTTTTAGCCCAGCCTTTTGTTTTATTCCAATTCCAACTTTTGGACTTCCGGTAAAAGTAATAGAAGCAACGTAATCATTTTTGACGATGGCCTCACCAACCGTGGAGCCAGGGCCAGAAATGATATTTAAAGCTCCATTTGGCAATCCTGCCTCTTCAAATAACTCAACTAATGCATAAGATGATAATGGCGTTTGATCAGCTGGCTTTAATACAACTGTATTTCCGGCAGCAATTGCTGGTCCAACTTTATGCGCTACTAAATTTAATGGGAAATTAAATGGTGTAATAGCCCCTATAACCCCAATCGGCTTTCGGATTGTATATGCGATACGCCCATCTGCACCAGGTGCGGCGTCTAATGGCAATGTCTCACCATATATACGCTTCGCTTCTTCAGCTGCAAATTTGTACGTTTGAACAGTACGATCTACTTCTCCCCTTGCAGCACGTATTGGTTTTGCAGCTTCTTTTGCAATAATCTCTGCAAATTCTTCTCTTCTTTCATCCATTTTTTGTGCAACTTTCTCTAAAATAGTCGCACGATCATATGCAGATAATGTATTCATTTTTGTCATTGCATTTTTTGCAGCAGTAACAGCCTCTTTTACATCTTCTTCCGTTCCTTGTGCAATTTCCGCTAATGTTTCTTCAGAATATGGTGCGTACAATGGTTTATACGTGTTTACAGATTTCCAGTCTCCATTTATATATAAATGCTTTTTCATACTTCTTCTCCTTCCAAATATATGTATACAACAATACTTCACCTAGTGAAAGGTTTGACTTATGTCATTGTATCATAGCTCCTATCCCTCAAAAAACATTATGCTCAAAAAAACTCTGCTATATAGCAGAGTTTACGAGCTAATTTGCTCTTGTAACGAAATTTGTTTTTCATCTTCTAAAATAACAATCGATTCTACTATCTTTGTAACTTCTAATCTTTTTATATAATGTCCATCTAATTCTTTCACACAAAACTTATAATTTTCAATTTCAATGGAATCCTCTTCAGCAATCTCTATATTCTTCGTTAAAATCCAACCACCGATTGTATCAACACCATCATCATCAATCCCTAAACCAAATAACGTATTTACTTCACTAACAAGTACTTTTCCCTCTAGTATCGTCTTCGTTTCACTAACCTTTTGAATTTCTGGCTGCTCATCCGTATCAAACTCATCCTGAATATCTCCAACAATTTCTTCCAGAATATCTTCAACAGTAACAAGTCCAGATGTTCCACCATATTCATCTATCAATATAGCAATATGTGTTCTTTCTTTTTGCATTTTCAAAAACAAATCATGAATTGGAATAGAATCGATAACTAAAATAATTGGTCTCATATATTGCTCTACTGTCTTCTTATTAACAGCTTTATGTTGTACAAATTCAGTAAAAATATCTTTGAAATTCACAAAACCTATTACGTGGTCTTTGTCGCCATCAACAACTGGATACCTTGTATATTTTTCACGAGACATTTTTTGCAGAGCTTCTTCAGCAGACATCTCTTTACTTATAATATTCATTTCAGTTCGAGGTACCATTATTTCTTTTGCAATGCGATCATCAAATTCAAAAATTTTATTCACATATTTATATTCAGATTGATTAATCTCACCATTTCTATAACTTTCTGAAACTAACAACCGTAATTCTTCTTCTGAATGAACCTCATCATGTCCCTTCGGCGGTTTCAGCCCTAGCAGCTTCGTAATGATTCGAGCTGAACCATTTAATAGCCAAATGAATGGGAATGCAATACGATAAAAGAAAATTAACGGCTTAGAAACAAGTAAACTCACTTGTTCAGATTTTTGAATTGCAAATGTTTTTGGGGCCAATTCACCTATTACAACATGTAAAAAAGTAATTAACAAAAACACTAAAATCACAGCAAAAATGTCTGCTAGTTGAGTAGAGATATTCCAATTTGCAAAAAGCGTATCAAACATTTGCTTTAACGCAGGTTTACCAAACCACCCAATTCCTAAAGCTGTAACAGTAATTCCCAGCTGACAAGCAGATAAATATTCGTCTAAGTTTGTAATGACTGTTTTGACCGATTTTGCACGATTATTTCCTTCTGCAATTAAATAGTCAATTCGTGAACTTCTCACTTTAACAATTGCAAATTCTGCTGCAACGAAAAATGCCGTTAAAGCAATTAAAACAATCACTATACTTATACTATATATGTCCAAATACTTTTCCTTACTTACATTGTAAGCAAGGAAGCCACCTCCTACTTAATTTTATTCAAGTGAAGTAAGCATTCTAATACTCTAACAAAATTCTACATTAGCAACCACCTTTTTATATATTATATGCATACATAAAAAAGATATTTATCATTATGATAATCTAATTCATTTACACTCGTCAAATTATTCTAAATGTTACGATAAAACATTTTTATTTAAACGAACTATTCTTCTCAACTCAATTTCGTGAAAAAACACTTTCTTTGCCGATTCCACACTTCTTTTGTCGCACTAGAAGGGAACTTACTTCATAGCTCGAAATCATTCAACAGGATATATATAGGAGGGATTATTTTGGAATATAAAACACCATTTATCGCAAAGAAATTAGGTGTTAGCCCAAAGGCTGTTGTCCGGATCGCACAACAATTAAATCTTACGATAGAGAAAAACAAATATGGCCACTTTATTTTCACACAAGAGGATGTCGATCAAATGTTAGAACACCATCGATTTCAAATAGAGCAATCTCAAAATTCTCAATCTACTCAAAAGGCTTCCTCAAATGAAGTTGAGGAATTAAAAACTCAAGTTAATACAATTGTTCAAAACATATCATCGAATGATTTTGAGCAATTAGCTGATCAATTAAACACTATTACGAGAAGACTTGATCGAATGGAAGAACAAATGCAAGATAAGGCAAATGATGTCGTCACGTACCAACTTTTACAACACCGTCGTGAAATGGAGGAAATGTTAGAGCGAATTCAAAAGTTAGAAGCTGCCCTAACGAAAGAAGAACCCATTTATATTACTCCTGATTCAAAACCAACATATGAACGAGAAAAGAAACCGAAGCGCCGCAAAATGATTTTTAGTATATTTGGATTATAATTTTTAGACCCTTATTAAAATAATAAGGGTCTTTTTTAATGAAGAGTTATATCCTATACAAATATTATTCTCTTTATTATACATATTCACTTCGCTTTATTTCGTTAACATAATATTTTTACTGTATTCTGCAATTAATGCCTGTGCATGAGCATTCCCTTGAATCACATCACGAAATTCTTTTAAAGAATACAAATGCGTAACCCCTTTTCGAGCATGAATTCTTACTGGTACACCTTGTAAAGTATCATGAAACTGAAATGGATTATCTATTGGCTCAATTGGAAAACCAAGTGTAAGTAAATACATATACATTCTTTTTGTTACTGCTGCAATGTACCATTCAGCTTTTGTTTCTAACGCATGTATAAATAAAATAGCTGTTAGCCTTTTGAAATGTCCTCTCCCACGAGACGTTTTCGAAATACTTAACTTGCCTATTTCATATACATTCTTCAAATCTTTCACTAAATCATTTTTAGAAAACGGATAGAAAAACTCAGAATTTGATTGTTCAGGTACCGTATACTTAATACATTCCACTGTACCAATAGGATGTTCATCTTCTATTAATAAAAATCGTGATGGATTTAAATTACGTTCTACGAACATTAAGTTTCTTTCCTCACAAAAATCTCCCCATAGTTGCTCGAACCCAAAATGTTCTTCCTTTGTTTGAACACGCTGGAACATATTTAACCGCCTTTCCCATCGCCGCTCTGTTTTTGATAACGCTTTCACTATCTATCATATAAGAACAAATCTTCGTATGCAACTAAAAATATTTATGACTTATTATATTCTGCAAAATGAATTAGATTCCAATTTAATCGACTTTTATCCCGCGCTCACATTCCTTTTAATAATACATTTGTAGCACTTTTCAAATCTAAATTACATTATGTTTCTTTCCATACAGCATATAATTCTTCTTAATCTAAAGAAATCCTTTATGAAAAAGGATTTCTTTTACTTCTTAATGCTTTTTAACCATTTTTCAAAAATTTGTACCATCCCATGTTTTCCAGCTAATTTCTCTTCCCCTTGTTTCGTCTTATATGGATATAACTGCAAGAAAACACCGCATCCAGACTCAATTTTTTTACTGTGCATATGGCTTCCTGGATATACACAAATGACTTCATAAATTGACCTTCGATAATAGACTCGCTTTCCATCCTGTTCTTCTACATACTTTATAGACCAGTACTTATACATTTGCTCAGTTGCTTTCGTATTTCCGACGTGCTGAAAAATATTGTACATTGGACTATACTTCACTTCAATAATAATAGAAGATTTATATACGTATTTCCCATCTTCTTTTACATAACAGTCTAAGCGAATATCTGGCTTCTTCGTATCCTCACCATTGTAAAAATTACTACCTTTACTTAATGCAATAAGAGGATGTGTTTCAATTAAGTCATTAAATGCAACATGCACCTTTATATCATCTCGTTCTAAAACTACTGTCGTTCCATCTTGTAATCCATCTACATAAAAATGTTCTTGTATTTGTTCACGGATAGAGTTTCTAGCTTCAAAACCAATTTGCTCTAAAATTGAAATAACGATAAAAAAAGCGTAATATTCATACACTAAAAACGTTGGCTTATAAACAAATAATAACGATGGAGATTGATCCGTATATTGCGGGAGTACTTCTAAATGATGTAGTAATTGTTGATGTGGTATCGGTAAATCATGTAAGTTCATGTTACTTGTTTCAGTAACTTCCCTCCAAAACGAAGAATGCATTAACATTTGAAAGTATTGTACATTTTCACGCACAATATGCGCCAATATTTTATATTCTTGTATTTTCATTGAGCTCTTTCGTAAATCAGCTTCTTTTAGTAAATGTATATTTTTATATTTTTGCTTCTCTCTATCAGTTACCGATCCATTACGCTCAATTGTTTGTATAATCGTTTTTACGGCTTGAAACTCTTCTGATTTTTTCTTTTTTTCTCTTTCTAAGATTTCAATTGTTTGACGTAAAAAACTTTTTGCTTCAATTAAATAATGATAAAATTGCATCGCTTTATATTTAAGAAATGCATTTTCCTTACTATTTTTTTGTTCCATAAACTTACGATTATAATGTTTGGCATAAGGTTTTCGTTCTGCCACTATAGTTCCTTTTCTTGTTGGCCTTCGCTCTTTTCCTTCCCATTTATATTCATTTATAAATTTTGAGCTTGATTCTATTTTCTTAAAGATTTGCTTTATCATTTTCATTTTTTGGGGTAACTTTCTAAGTAACACTAAATAAGAAGAATCCTCAATATCGCTAAGTGCAGAGAAGGTCTTTTTATAGTAACCTCTATCCAAAATCAACTCATTTAAAATTGACTTCACATAGTCTTGAATCATTTCAAATTGATCATCAAAAAAGTTTTTCGGTACGATTTGAAATGCGCCATAATACGTTGTCTCTTCTATACGCACTTCAAAATGGTATAAACCACAGCGCCATGGATAAAAGAATTCTGTTTTCCCATGTTCATATATTAATACTCTTTGTTTTTTTTCATTTATTTCATATTGAGCCTCTTTTATATTTTTCTGTCCCTCATATACTTTATTCCATATAAAAGTAATATTCATTGGAATTTCATAATTGTACTGCAATCTTATTGGTTTTAATTCTTGTACTTTATAAATACATTGAACTAATGCTGTAGTAGATGTACAAAGACGATTTAATAAAATATAATCTCCTTTCCCCTCATTTCCAATGATTAACTTTAATACAAAAGGGAGCGTTTCATTCGTATCAACGATTTTTGTTTCGTAACGCCCTTCATTTTGCATATCCATATAGCTCCAGTTCTCTACGTTTTTCTCGTATATATGCTAAAGAGTGTTCAAATGTAGATACTCTGTTTGCAAGTGTAGATTGCAAAAGAGGTACTAAGGTCGCCCCCCTTTTTGCTTCTTCAGAAAGTAAAGGCCCAACCATCATTTCGGTCCCTCTGATTTTCGTCAATACACGCTGCTTTATTTGTAAATCAAACCCCTCTTCTCTACTGATCATATAGGTATGATTATTTTGGAACGGTATGTTTTGCAAATAAGTCGCAATTGCATTTGCACATCGGAAAGAAATTCCCTTAGACGCGTCATGTGATGACAATACGACATGCAACTTATCTAATAGCTCTAATTCTTCTTCAGAAAACACTTCAATCATCGCTTTATTTCTCATCCAATTTATCCGAAATTCTCCCGCTGTTACTTTCAAAGGTGGATGTAATATGACTTTCCCCTGTTCCATGCCCATCTCACAAAACGGAATTTTCTGTAACGTTATTAGGTTCGTTCGATCTAATAATCGATCAGAGAGCTCTTTTGTTGTTTCATCAAAATTCACAGTACCTACAAATATAATATTTTCTCCAATTTCAATTGTTGATGGAATTGAATTCTCTATGTCCTGTACACCCTCATACAAGTTTAAAATACGATTTTTTGTTTCAAGTTCAAGAACAGATAGAAACGGAGTAAACCAATGCTCAATATGAGACATGTTCATTTCGTCAAAAACGATTATATACAGTTGATTTGGATTTTCTTTCGCCTTCATTAACGTCCTAACTAACTTCGTTTCACTTTCAATAAAAGTACCATTTGGATGAAGGTAACCAAGTAAATCATGTGGTTCTTGATACGATGGCGAAATCGGAATCCAAACCAACTCTTCCCCATACTGTAACCCTAATGCTTCTGCATAAGTTTGCACAAACCGTGATTTCCCAACGCCCGGTATACCACCAAGAATCGTTAACATATTTGTTTTTACACTTATATGGAAATTATAAATATCCGTTTCATCCAAATATAACCCTTTATTATGCACCATACTTTGTACATACTGTAAAAAAGACGATTCACGCTCATCCCATTCCCATTCATCTTTTTGTACTTTTATATCCTCTACTTCAACTAGCTTACCTTCTTCATGCATTCGTTTTTTTAATTGCTCATACACATAATCACTTACAAAATATAATTGATCTTCTACCGCTATTTCTACATACTTCGTCCAGTCACTGCAGTTTATATATTTACATTCACGTTTCTGTTCAAAATAGGCGATTGAGCTAATTGATGACTTTAGGGATATGTTTCCGTAAAGTCTTCCATCGTGCCACAATAATTCGGGAGGCTCAAAGTCTTTCGGAAATTTTGGCATAAGAAATGATAAATAACCGTTGCTAAGTTTTCGTTCTAAAGATTCTCTTTTTTTATTATTTGTAACTTTAGGTGCCGGAATCATTTTATAGCTGCTTGCTATTTCTTTCGGTTCTTCTGTACATATTAACTCCACGTATACATTTCCTCTTTCATAATAAAGACGAAACATTACTAGTTGCTTTTCTAATTTCCTCTTCTTTAATTCCGAAAAGATTTTTTCATTCTTTTTATTGCTACATAACCCTTCAAATACATATGGTTCATTTGTAAATTGTTCCTGTAAAGTGAATGGTATTGGCGATAAGCATTGTACAAAGAAATTCTCTCCACTCTTCTCTTTCTCAGCTTTTGTAAATTTCCCTAAAAATCTCATATAGTACATTCGTTTTATAAAACTTGGCTGAAGAGCTTTATGTAATTTCACCTTAGTCACCTTCTTTTTTCATACTATTCTTAGTGTATGAAAGAAACGAAAAACTAGAAATAAAAAACCTGACGTTATCCGCCAGGTTCAAAATAAAAACTTATATTAATGAGAAGGAAATGCTTTTTTCTCTTGTAAAATTGCATTATGAGCAATTTTCATTTTCGCAAGTACGTAACGTAATCGATCTTCAGCGTTTTCATCTTTACTTATTTGTAATTCCGCCAAATTTTCAACAGAACTTGCTAAATTTTCAATGACTCCTCTCAGTTCAGGATGATGATTAAAAAAAGATTCTTGCACTAATACTTTCCTTAACTCACTAGCTAAATCAATTATTCTAGACAACTGTTCTTTTTTTTCCATTCTCATCCCTCCTGAATATCTTATGTAGTAAATATTCTCTAAACAAAGAAAAAAGCCCTTTAAATGAAAAGGACTTTTTACATTTTTATATTTCCAGTTAATAACATATATATGGATGTGATAGCCGCAACAATAATTGCCCACATCACATATTTCTCTGCACCTACAAAGCAACGGTTCCCTTGTTCTTTTCTTGCAAACGTGTAAACAATAATTCCAATTCCATACACAATTGAAACGAGTAGTAAATTCTTTAAACCAGCTGCATAAAGAAGCCATACAGAGTAAATAGAAGCAATTAAAGCCAACGCTCCGTTTTTTAATTTTGCGTCTTTTAGCTCGTTTGTAATGACTAATTTAAATTGGAATAACGCTGATAATAAATATGGTAATAAAATTGATGTTGATGCAATGAAATACATAATTTGATATGTTGATTCCGAAAACAAAACGATGATAAATATAATTTGGGCAACACCATTTGAAATCCATAATGCCATGTGCGGTGTTTGCTTTTTATTTGTTTTCGTAAAGACTTTCGGAAATACGCCATCTTTTCCTGCTACATGAGAAATTTCAGAAACAAGTAAAAACCAGCCAATTAATGTACCGACAAGTGAAGCAACTAATCCGATGTTAATCGCAACTGCACCCCATGGACCAACAACGTGCTCTAATACATGTCCCATTGACGGAGTTTCTAACACAGAAAGTTCGCCTCTTGTCATAGCTCCCATTGACAGGACAGAAATTAAAATATAAATGGACATTACTAAAATAAGTCCCAATACTGTTGCCTTACCAACATCTCGACTATTCTTCGCTCTTCCAGATAATACAACCGCTCCTTCAACTCCAATGAAAACCCAAAGTGTTACAAGCATTGTATTTTTCACTTGACCAAGTATAGCGGAAAGTGAGATCGTTCCTTCTCCCCAAAAATCATGTGTAAATGTGTCCCAGCGAAAGGCTGTTACCATTACAACAATAAATAAAACGATTGGAACTAACTTCCCTATTGTTGCGATAACATTCATAATAGAAGCTTCACGGATCCCAAATAAAATTAGAAAATGAAGTGTCCATAATAAAAGTGATGCCCCAACGATAGACGCAACATTATTTCCTCCTTTGAAAATTGGAAAGAAATAACCTAATGTACTAAACAGTAACATAATTGTTGCGACATTACCTAAGATTCCTGCTAGCCAATATCCCCAAGCACTATTAAATCCAATATATTCACCAAAACCAGCACGTGCATAACTATAAATTCCACCTTCAAGTTCCGGTTTTTGTCTTGCTAACGTTTGATATACGAGCGCAAGGGGAATCATTCCCATCGCTGTAATACACCAGCCAATTATTATTGCACCACTGTTTGCTCCTACTGCTAAATCATGCGGTAAACTAAAAACACCGCCACCAACCATTGTTCCAACTACTAATGCGATTAATGGAAAAAATCCTAACTTCTTTTCTATTTGTACCACCCCATCTGTCATTCTAGGTGTTATGTTCGTTCAACTATTAAAGTCACCTTTTTCTCTAATAGACGTTTCTCTTATATTTTTTCAGGAAAACATTACTTATTCTAAAAGAAAATGAGCAAAAATGGAATACTTTTTTGAAAAAATGTATAAGTATGCACAAAAAAACCGCACATTTTGTAATGAACGGTCATTTCAAACATATAAATTTGTATATTTCTTGTAAATTTAACGAAGTAAATTCTCTTTTTGTAAAAATTGTTTTGCGACTTCTTCACTACTTTTACCATTTACGTTAACTTCATAATTCATTTTTCGCATTTCTTCATCTGTAATCTTTCCAGATAATTTATTTAATACCTTTTCAAGTTCAGGATATTTCTGTAACGTTTCTTTTCTTAATAATGGTGCTCCTTGATAAGGTGGGAATAACCCTTTATCATCTTTTAGCACTTTCAGTCCGTATTGCTCCAATTCACTATCTGTTGAATATGCATCAATTACGTTAACATCTCCAGATTCAATTGCGCTATAACGCAGCTTCGGCTCCATCGTTTTAACATTCGAGAACTTATAGTTATATAATTTTTGCATTCCTTTATAACCATCTTCACGATCAGCAAATTCCAATGTAAATCCTACTTTGGCTTCCTGCGCAACATTCCCTAAATCAGAAATTGTATTTATATTCTTTTGATCTGCTATTTTTTTCGGCATGGCTAGTGCATATGTATTGTTATACTCCATTGGCTTCAACATAATCATATTATATTTCTTTTCCATTCCAACGCGAGCCTGCTCATATACTTCATCACGATTTGTACTCTTTGGTTCTTCTTTCACGAAAGTAGATAAAGCTGTTCCTGAAAATTCTGGGTATATATCTACTTCCCCTGATTTCAACGCTTCAAATACAAATGCTGTTTTCCCAAGACCTGGTTTTAATTGTACGTGTAAATCTGTATCTTGTTCAATAAGCTGCTTATACATTTGAATTAAAATTTCAGGTTCTGATCCAAGTTTGCCCGCAATAACAATATCTTTCTTTTCTGTACTCCAAAGAAGTGGAGAAGCAATCATTATACAAACAATACATATCGTCAATATAACACGCTTAGAAGAGCGTTTCGGTCGTTCAAGTATGCGAAGTACTATATCAAAGAATAAAGCGAGTAACGCGGCTGGTACGGCCCCTAAAATGATAAGTGCATGATCATTTCGATCTATACCTAATAATATAAGCTTACCGAGCCCACCAGCACCAATGAGAGCTGCTAATGTAGCCGTTCCAACAATTAATACCATCGCTGTACGAATACCGGCCATAATAATAGGCAATGCAAGAGTAAGTTCTACCTTCCACAATCTTCTCCAACTATTCATCCCCATAGCTTTCGCGGCTTCTATTAGAGATTCATCTAATTCCCTTATTCCTGTATATGTATTTCGTAAAATAGGTAATAGTGCATACACAACTAATGCGATAATCGCTGGAAGTTTTCCGATTCCTACTAACGGAATTAAGAGTCCAAGCAATGCAAGTGATGGCACTGTCTGCATTACTGCAGAAGTTCCTATTATAAATTCAGCCATTCGTTCTTTTCTTGTTAATAAGATGCCAAGTGGCACTGCTATAATTACTGCAAAAAATAATGAAATAAGCGATATTTGTAAATGCTCACTTAATGCAGTTAGTAATTCTATTTTTCGTTCTTGGAACGTTTGTATAAAATTAGTCACTGTTTAGCCTCTTTCCTTCATTTGTTCAACAATGTAATTGACAATATGACGACTTGTTAACGCTCCAATATATTGACCGTTTTCTTCAACTGGAACGACCTCTTCATCACGCACACGAACTAGTGCTTCTTGTAAGGAAGAATGTAATGATAGCGCCTGCCCTTCTAATTGCACACTTTGATCAAGTGGCAATACATCTGCTACACTTTTCCCCTTATACCAAGTTCGCCCATGATTTCCAATGAACTCCTCTACAAATTCATTTTTCGGATTATGTATAATTCCTTCTGGTGTATCTAGTTGAACAACTTTTCCTTCTTTCATAATACAAATGCGATCTCCAAGTGATAATGCTTCTTGCATATCATGTGTTACGAACACGATTGTTTTTTGAATCTTTTTTTGCAACTGTACAATATCCTTCTGAAGCTGTTCCCTACTTAATGGATCTAACGCACTAAATGGTTCATCCATAAGAACGATTTTCGGGTTTGCGGCTAATGCTCGCACGACACCGACACGTTGTTTTTGTCCTCCTGACAATTCATCAGGCATACGATGTCGATATATATCCGGCTCTAATCCAACCATATGTAACAAGTCATCGACGCGTGCTTTAATTTCTTTTTTGCTCCATTGCCTCATTTCAGGAACAACTGCAATATTTTCAGCGATTGTCATATGAGGAAACAAAGCAATCTGTTGCAACACGTATCCTATATCCCAACGTAATTCGTTTATATTATATTGTTGAATATCTTTTCCATCGATTAAAATCGATCCTTCAGTCGTTTCGATTAAACGATTAATCATCTTCATTGTCGTGGTTTTCCCGCAACCACTCGGACCGATAAGAACAAAAAATTCTCCCTTTTTAATTTCTAAATGCAATGAATCCACTGCTTTCGTGCCATCTTCATACGATTTTGACACATGATTAAATTGAATCACAAATACAACTCCTTTACTGTTGTTTCCTTTATTTTGATGGAATATGGCATTCATTTCAAATGATACGCTTTTAAATTAAAAAAGAGCTCACATTTGAGCTCTAACGGTCGAACAATATTGTTTTCATAATAGCAGCATATTCGCGAACATACATTTTTCTCTTAGAACGAATTGGTGTTTCAGCAGCTAGTGCCTCCATCTTCATGCCTAAACGCTTTGCAATTATTTTCGTTCGATATAAATGATACGTATTACTTACAACTACCGCATGTTTCACATTATATAAATCCATACTAAACTTTAAGTTTTCATACGTATTTGTAGATTGATCTTCTATTAAAATACGACTCTCATCTATACCGCGCGCCATTAAATAGTTTCTCATGCTGTGAGCTTCCGGTATATCTTCATCTTCTCCTTGACCACCTGAAACAATTACTTTCGCTTCAGGATGGGAAAATAAATACTCCAACGCTACATCCAAACGATTTTGAAGAGATAAAGACGGTCTATCTCCAAATAACTTTGCACCCAGTATAAGAACGTACGGAGAGTGATAGCTCAACTTTTCACGAGCAACTTTGTTCATTCTAAACGTCATATAAATGATGTATAGTGGCGGTAATAATAAAATGATAAGAAAGATCCATTTGTTCATAAATAAGTTTGCACTCCCTTTCTTTTTATTATACAGAAAAAGAAAGGGCGGCAGAAGTGTTTTTTTAAACGATTGATTTATTAGAAACATTCGCCGCTACTTTACGTTGTGATAGTACATAATAAATAGCGATTCCTAATGAGAAGATCAATATGCAGCTTAATACGTAAAACGGAAGCATTACTCCGGCTTTAGATACACCCGCTGTAAACAGCATTAATAATACAATTCGTATTCCAGTACCAATTAGGCGAAATAAGCTGTCTACACGTCCCATTACTTCGTTTGGAATTTCCTCCATCATCAATACATTTCTCGCCACTCTTGTACCCGCATTTCCAACTGCTTGAAAAATTGCAAGTCCATATAAGAAAATTACGGAAGGTTCAATAATCATTGCGGTAATTGAAATTACATAAATGAACATCGTCATAACGATTGAAACTTCTGTTTTTACATATTTCATTATGAGTGGAATACAGATTCCTGCAACAACCGCTCCGACACCGTACATCATCCCCTCTATTGCGTATACAGAGGCATTGGCTTTAAGTATATCCGAAATATAAACTGGTATTAAATAATTTGCCATCATAACACCTATAAACGGCATATAAGTGGCCAGTAAGAACCAAAAGAGCTTAGGACGTTTTTTCATAAAGTGAATTCCTTCAAACAATTGCTTCTTAAATGTTATTTTTCTTTTCACTTCTTTTTTCTTTACGTACGGTATACATAAGAAAAGAAAAAATGCTCCAGCAAAAGTTAACATGTCTACTAACAAAATCCACTTCAAAGATACAATTTCAATTAAGAAGCTCGCGGCCGCTCCAGAAATAACTTGTGTTAACTGTCCTTGTATTTCCATCGTTCCACTTAAACTTTTATAATGTTCTGCTTGAAATATCTCTTGGTTGAACGCAAATATTGTAGGATAAAATAATAAATAGTAGAATGATCCGGCTATATAAATAAGAATATAGTGAATAGAATGATAAGGTTGCCCAGCAAATCCCCATATAACCATTATTCCGATTACGGCTATTCCGATTCCTTCGTTACATAGCAATAAAGATTTTCTTGAAAAACGATCAATACTTTGCCCAATGAATGGTGTTAATAAAAACATAATGAGGGTTGCAATGATAGAAACATAACCAAATGTTGTCTCTCCTCCACTCTCTTTAATTAACAGCCAAGGAATCGTTATCATAACAATTCCGGAACCAATAGCAGATAGACTATTGGCTCCTAGAATGTAATACAAGCGAGAATCATGATAAAGTGAGGACATATCATTCCACTCCTAGTTGTTTTTTCACCTCTTTATATACGCTCATATATGCTTTCAATTCTTTAACTACATCATGAATTAATGGTTTTGCATCTTCCCCAAGTTCACCATCTTGCACATGTAATCCATCAAGCACAACTTGTTTTGGAATTGCATTTGCATAAACACCTCTAGCGACCGTTCGCATGCTGTTTAATGCATTTATTCCACCTTTACCGCCACCAGCAACCGCTAACAATGCAACTGGTTTATGAATAAATTCACTACTACTTAAGTAATCTAAAGAGTTTTTCAGCGCACCGCTCATCGCATTATGATATTCTGGTGTACATAATACAACCCCATCCGCAGCTTTCACTAACGTTTTTAATTTTTTTACTGCCTCTAAATCACGTTGCGACTCTTCTCCATTGTATAAAGGTAACTCCTCAATTGCTAAATCATATAATTCCCCTTCAAATTGATCCGCAATATATTTTGCCACCACGCGAGTTCTACCAAATTTTCTTGGTGTACCGTTAATAACGACTAGTTTCATGATTATTTCTCCCCTTTGTTTTCAAGTTCTACTTATATATTATCAGAAATTTCTATACAAAACACAATATAAAGAGTTAACTTGTTTCATAAAATAGTATGATAAACAAAAAAGAACTCATACTTTCGTATGAGTTTCGTACAATTACTTTGATTCATCTCTCATGCTCAATGTACCTAAACTTTCATTTGCTTCAAAATGATTATATGCTTTTTCCGCTAATCTTTTCCGTTCTTCTGGTAATTCTATATATTTCATTACGTTTTCAATTACTTTTTCGTACGGAGTAAATACAATTCCTGGCCACTCTACCTCATCTTCTGGATTACTATTTTCGGAAATAATAAATTTCTTATTCGCAACTGCATAAGACACGCGAGGTGTTTCAAGAATTCCTGATAAGTAAAAATGAATATTTAATATAATTTTAGCTCTAGCAATCAATTCATTTCTAACAATTCCCCACGCATTATTTTTAAAAACTATATTTAAATTCGGGGCAATCGCTTTTAGATGATCAAAAATAGCTTGTCGCCTCGGATTAAGAGCACCTATAAACAGAATATCAATATCTTCAATAATCTCATCTTCAAACGCATCTTTTTTTATTTCCAAAGTTGGAGCATAGTTCATTTCTACATGTTTTATTTCTTTTCCTACCCCTTTTTGTTGAAGCCATTCTATATTTTGTTTACTATAATCCCAAATCACTCTATCTTTTAATAATATTAAATAAAGGGGATGCGCATATGGACTTCCTTCGTATAGCTGTTCTAAATTATAAATAATTGCATCTTTCGGAAGAAGATTCGGGTTATATGCGTATGTATGTGCTCCAAAAACAACTGTATTCTTTGCATTTTCCAGTATTGTTTCTGATATAATTACTGTATTTCCCTCCTGCTCCAACCGCCACTTTAAAGCTCGCGCAACATCTATGAAACTACCGTATGTCTTTGGGCATATAAAAAGACAATAATCATATTCTTTATTCAAATAAACTTCCATTAATCTTAAATTATTTTTATATAAATCTACATCTGGATGTTTAAGTACCAACTCATTTGCATGTTTTCTTGCTACTTTATATAATCCAGCATAATAAGCAGCGATGCATCTTCTTAATTCGATTCTTTCCCGGTCCTCATCTAATACATCCATGTTTAAAAGAAGATTTGCGATACAATACGCTTTTAAATGATCACGATCATAATAGTAGTCTAGTAGTGGCATCAATTCTTCATACGTATTTCCATGCACCGATTCTCCTAGTTCAATCGCCCATCGCATTAATTCCATGATTACTCCACTACTCCTTTAATCGAAAATGTATTTAATAAAATTTCGCATTATTCTCTACTATATTTGCTATATGAAATGGAATCTTTTCCTTTATCGATTCCAAATACTTTTGCGATACCACCCCTAAATGTTTTTTATGAGGTATATAGAAAGCACTAATAGAAATTTCATAGTCAAATAAGTAATCATACACATGATAATCTACAAATAGTAGATCATCCTTTGGAAAAGGAATTTCCTTCCCTTGCAGAGCATACATCAAAGCAATATTGTTTTGAGATCGTAATCGATACAACCTTGCAAGTTGGTATAATGGTTCAGCCCGGGTTGGTCTATATTCCCACGCTTTTTGAAAATAAAAAACAGCTAATGCTAAATATTGCTCTTCTTGCCCTTTAACAGTTTCTTTTTCATCAGCATCTGTCACTTCATTTTGTTTATTTGCTGAACGATTTGCTAACTGCTCATAACAAAATCCTATTCGCAATAACGAATAGAATACCTCTTCAACCCATCCTCCTGCTTCCACTCGTTTTTTATACCATTTAATTGAATTCTCAAATTGACTTAAATGAAAATAAGTCTGAGCTAAATAAAATAAATATCTTATATGCAAATCTGGCGTTGTTTCTGGGTCGTTTATTCCTTGTAACAACAACCTCTCATCTCTTTCAAATTTATCAGCTTTGCTCCCGCCATCTCCGGGATCATTCACGACAAGAGTCTCTAACCGAGCTACCCTCGTATTGTAATTCGCTCCAACTTTTGAACGATCTATATCCCAATACTCATGAGTAACACCGACAGATTTCCATGGTAAAGAAGCTTTTAAAAGACGCGTAAGCCAATATTTAATATGAACATCATATTGTAATGTAAGATAATGATCTTCCGTTAAGCTCGTTTTATCGAAATTCGGATCAACCTCTAAAATCATATCCGCATCTAATATTAATAAATAATCTGCTTCTGGGTATGTTTTTTGCGCTAACGAAACAGCTAAGCTTCTGTTATAACCAAAGTTTTTAAACGGCTCATGATGAACCGTCCCAGGTATCTCATTTTCCTTACACCAATTTTCAATAATTTCAGGCGTATTATCCGTCGATCCAGTATCACAAATAGAAACAAAGTCTACAATTGATTTTGTTGCATTTAAACATCTTTCCATAATTCTAGACTCATTTTTGACGATCATACAAAGACATAACTTTTTTTCTTCCTTTACAGACTTCACTTGCTCATTTCCCATTTAACCACCTCATATTTTATTAACACGCTCTTCTCATATGTAACAACATTTCTTAGCTATACTGATGACATAAGCACCCTTTTACTATTTATGAAAACTTCATTTTATTTATTCTTACTTTTATGTTGGGACATATTTCATGCAGCGCTTTATATTTGATACAATCAATACAAAAAACATAATGCGGGAATCCGTACATTTCAAAGTCTAAGAGGAGGTTAGTGTCATTTGTGACAAAAAAACGATGATTGATTGGTATTTTTAAATTAGTAGTTTCTTAAACTATAAAAAAGAAACTTGCGCTTATGCACAAGTTTCTTTTCAAAAACATCCTTATTTTTTCACAACTTCATGTCCACCGAACTGATTACGTAGTGCTGAAACTACTTTTCCATGGAATGTATCATCTTCCTGAGAACGATAGCGCATAAATAATGACATAGCGATTACTGGTGCTGCAGCTTGAAGTTCAAGTGCAGTTTCAACAGTCCATTTTCCTTCTCCTGAAGAGTTCATTACACCTTTAATGCCATCTAGTTTCGGATCTTCTGCAAATGCTTTTTCAGTTAAGTCCATTAACCAACCACGGAT
Source organism: Bacillus sp. HMSC036E02 (assembly GCF_001836235.1). NCBI lineage: Bacteria > Bacillati > Bacillota > Bacilli > Caryophanales > Bacillaceae > Bacillus > Bacillus sp. HMSC036E02. Next base: position 145,260 of record NZ_KV827806.1, read on the forward strand.
AACTGATCCGTTCGCCCATACTTTTGCAACATCTTCATAATTGAAATCAAAGTCACTCTTATCTAGTACTTCAAATCCTTCAGCGATTGCTTGCATCATGCCGTACTCAATACCGTTATGAACCATTTTTAAGAAATGACCACTACCAACACGGCCAGCATAAGAATAGCCATTTTCTACTGCTAAATCTTTAAATAAAGGTTCTAATTGGTCGTAAATTTCTTTTTCTCCACCAACCATTAAGCAAGCACCGTATCTAGCTCCTTCTACACCGCCTGATGTACCGATATCTACATAATGTAATCCGAAGCTTTTTGCTTCTTCAGCACGGCGTAACGTATCTTTATAGAATGAATTTCCGCCTTCAATAACGATATCACCTTCATCTAATAACGGATAAACATCTTTTAGTACTGACTCTACAACTTCTCCTGCAGGCACCATTACCCAAATTGTACGAGGAGCTTCTAGTTCAGCGATCATTTCTTTTAATGTATGACGTGCAGTAATTCCTAGTTTTCCTGCCTTTTCAACAAGCTCTTTATTTACATCGTATACTACTACTTCATGCTTGTCTTCATATAAGTGTTCAGCTAATGGGAATCCCATTTTTCCTAATCCAATTAAACCTAGTTTCATATTAATCAATCTCCTATTCTATACAAATATATTTAATATCGAAATTAGCCCAAGTGCTACTACAGATAATATAGTCTCCATTGCAGTCCATGTTAATAATGTTTCTTTCACAGTCATTCCGAAATACTCTTTAATCATCCAAAATCCTGAATCATTCACGTGTGATAAAATTAATGACCCTGCACCAGTTGCAAGTGCTAATAATTCAACATTTACACCTGGTGTGCTTGCTGCAATCGGCGCAACAATACCAGCTGCTGTCATCATAGAAACAGTTGCCGATCCAGTTGCAATTCGAATAAGTGCCGCAATTCCCCACCCTAATAATATCGGTGAAATATGTGATTCTTTCGCCATATCTGCAATTGTCGTTCCAATTCCAGAATCTAATAGTACTTTATTAAATGCGCCGCCTGCACCAATAACTAACAATATGTTTGCAATAGGTCCAAGGCAATCATTTGTAAATTGTAACACTTTATCTTTTGAGAAACCTTTTGCATATCCAAGACTAAAGAAAGAGTAAATGGTTGCAATTAATAAAGCGACAATCGGATCTCCAATAAAGTGTAATACTTGTGCTAGTTGACTTGTTTTATTTAATGCAACTTCCGCTATTGATGCACCAAGCATAAGAAATACTGGAAGTAAAATTGTAAACAATGTATTCCCAAAGCTTGGAAGCTCTTTTTTATTATCTTTTTCAATAAATTGCTCCGCTATATCTAATGGTACTTCCTTATGTATACGAGCACCAATCCATTTCCCGTAAAGTGGACCTGAAATAATTGCAGTTGGAAGTCCGACAATTAATGCATATAAAATTGTCTTCCCTACATCTGCTTTAAAAATACCAACTGCCGCCATTGCCGCTGGATGCGGCGGCACTAGTCCGTGCACAACGGATAGTCCTGCTACTAGCGGGATACCGATTGTAATAAGTGATACCCCTGTTTCTAATGCAATTGTAAATACTAACGGAATTAATAGTACAAATCCAACTTGGAAAAATACCGGAATCCCTACTAAAAATGCAACGAACATCATCGCCCAGTGAACTCGTTTCTTCCCAAAACGATTAATTAATGTGTTAGCGATACGTTCAGCACCACCAGATTCGGCCATCATTTTTCCAAGCATCGTTCCTAGTGCTAAAACTATTGCTAAAAATCCTAACGTATTACCAAGCCCTAGTTTAATAGAATCAATAATCCCTGGATCTTTTGGTGAAGTTCCAATTAAAGGCATTCCCATTGCTAATCCTACACCAATTGCTGTTAAAATTAATGCGACAAATGGATGCCATTTTACTACCGTAATAAGTAAAAGTAGTATGACAACTGCCGCTAGTACGATCCCAACTACCATTTCTCCCAATCCCCCTATTTTTTACGTTGGAAAGCAGCTATACAATCAAATTCTTCTTTCAAGCGATTGTAAAGTCGTTCATACATATAAAACATTTCTAAATATATAGCCGTATTTTCTTTATTCGGTACATGATGATGGACAATATCAATCCAATCCTTTACCTCTTCAAGAGAATCAATTTTTCCTACAGCATACAAAGCAACTGCCGCTGCCCCAAGCGCAGATGCTTCATGACTTTCAGGTACAAGCAATTCTTTTCCCATCATATCGGACAACATTTGTCTCCAAAATGCAGATTTTGCAAACCCTCCTGAAACTCGTATTTCAGTAAGTGGCCCTGTACAATCCCTGATTGCGAGTGCTACTGAATATACACTCATACAAACACCTTCCATCACTGCACGTATAAAATGTTCTCGCTTATGCTGAAGATTGATTCCAAAGAATGTACCACGAGCATTTGCATTCCAGTAAGGTGCGCGTTCTCCAGATAAGAAAGGTAAGAACAATAGCCCATCCGCTCCAGCTGGTACGCTTTCTGCATATTTAATTAATAAATCATAAGGATCAATGCCGAGCTTTCTTGCTACTTCTTGCTCTGGACTACCAAATTCATCACGTAACCATCTCAGTAATATTCCGCCGTTATTCGTTGGACCACCGATTACCCAGTGCTCATCTGTTAATGCGTAACAAAACGTTCTCCCTTTCTCATCTGTATTTATATTTGATGAGATTGTTCGAACTGCACCACTCGTTCCAATCGTAATCGCAGCTGAGCCAGGCGATATTGCCCCAACGCCTACATTCGCAAGAACACCATCACTTGCACCAATAACAACTGGAGTATCTTCACGAATACCCATCTTTTGTGCTATTTCTCGTTTCATACCCGATAAAATATATGTAGTTGGTACTGGGGTTGATAATTGTTCTGGTGACATATGTAACATAGTTAAAACATCTTCATCCCAGTTTAATGTTTCTAAATTAAATAACCCTGTAGCAGAAGCAATCGAATAATCAACTACGTAGCGTGAAAATAATTGGTAAATCACATACTCTTTAATGGAAATGAATTTATAGGCACTTGTATATAACTCTGGTTCCTCTTCTTTCATCCATAACAATTTAGAAAGTGGTGACATCGGATGAATCGGTGTACCTGTACGTCTATAAATTTCATGCCCATTCATTTGTTGTAATAATTTTTCTGATTGCTTCGTACTTCGATTATCTGCCCAAATGATAGAACGCGTTAATGGCGCACCATTTTCATCTACTGCAATTAATGCGTGCATAGCTGTACTAATACCGATTGAAGAAATATCTTCTGGTAATACATTACCTTTTTCAATGGCAACGCTTACACTTTTGTATACAGCGGCACATATTACATCAGGATCTTGCTCAGCCCATCCTACATTCGGTTGAATAATTGGGTAATCGATTGCATGTGATGCAATGACTTTTCCTTTTTCTGTGAACACAACCGTTTTTGTACTTGTGGTACCGATATCAATCCCGATTACTCTCCCCCTTGTTTCCATGCGAATCTTCCCTTCATTTCTAGCAAAATACGATTTAGTAAACCGTTTACATGAATTAGTATATAAAATATTTTTTCATTTATCAAGTTATACAAAGAAAAATTTTTTCATACCAAAAAAATAAATCCCCTCATTCCATTTCACTTATATACTACATTTAGCTTTTCCATGCGGTAAACTTACGTTATATTCGTTACGCAATACACTCTTTCCTCCCATTAACAACACATACATACTCCTCCATACGTTCTACTTATTTGCATGAAGAAAGAGTTGAAACGCAATATTCATTTTTAGGGTTCACGTAACATCACCATCAAGCCAAGAAAAGTAACTAACCGCAGAATGAGAATTCTGTGCATTTTGCTCTTGTTTATTGTTTTAGGTTCACTAGTCCTTTTATCTTGATAAACATAGAGCGCGGCCCCCTACTATCACTTTTTTATCTTGTAAATATATCTTGCATACTATAAAACCGAAAAGTATTTTTATTTTTCAGAAAAATAAAAACAATAACATGAAATTTATTGTATAATGTTGTAAAAAGATGTCGGAGGGATTTAATGTTAAATAAAATATCTCAATTCACAATTAAGCTTTCATCAATTCTTTTATCACTCTTACTATTATTAAATTTACCTTATTTATTTATCACTCAACAAGGATTTACCTTTCAACCAATTTATTTTTTTAATCAGACCGTTACTATGTTAAAACAGGTTTTTTCCCCTGAATCATTAGTGATTATAGGATCAGACCCGAAGTTTGGCCATTTCAAAAAAACACCATTATTTCCAACTGTTTTAGAACCTTACCTATATTCATTTACTATATTATTTTTAGCCTTTTTTCTTGCTCTCTTTTTATCATCTAGCATGGCATTTTTTTATTTTTTAGCAAAAGATTATATAAAAAAATGGATAAACCGAATTGTGTTCATATTAGAAGCTGTCCCTGATATGATGATGATGATTTGTTTGCAAATATTTTTCATATGGGTACTTCAGAAATTTGGGGAATCTCCTGTCACTATTATTTCTTTTAATGAAAATCGAGCTTATTTACTCCCTATTTTATCATTAGCTGTCTTACCTACATTACAAATGTTTCGGATGATGGTGTTATACATAAAAGAAGAGCAAGGAAAACATTACGTAGAGGTTGCATATGGAAAAGGCCTTTCATCAAGTTATATACTATGCATTCATTTATTCAAAAATATATCTATCCACTTCTTCCACCATTTAAAAACAATTTTTGTTTTCTTACTTTCTAATTTATTCATTTTAGAATTTGTTTTTAATATGGAAGGCATTATTCAATTTTTATTTAATAAGGCGTTTGTTTCACCTCCAGCTGCATTTATCATACTTGTTATGATTGTTTTACCATTTTACGCCATTTTCCAAATAGTCTCATTCATGATGAATAGATGGAAAAAGCAATTGAAAGGAGTATCATTATGAAATCTATTTGGAAATCAAAACGCTTTTTAATCGGCTTTGCTTATCTATTCATACTTATTTCAGCTAGTTTTATTTATAGTTGGTTCTTTAAAGATAACATCCCAAAACCTCCTCAGTTACTTTACAATGAAAATAACGAATTACTTGGAAAGGCCCCCTTTCCGCCATCGTTAATTCCACCTTTTGGATCTGATCGTTTTGGAGAGTCTGTTTTCTTACAAATTGTAGAAGGAGCAAAATTCACTATTTTATTAGCCGTGGCAATTAGCTTCTTTCGAATTTTATGCGGAACATGTATAGGAATCCTCTTAAGTTTATTTGCTCCAAAACTCAAGAGATTTTTCCAGTCATGCTCAGAAGTTTTTTATTATATTCCAACTCTATTTATCGCATTCATACTCATCACGCCCGTTAATATTATAATCACATCAAATGCTGATGGGGTAGATCCAAATATTTCATTTACGTTTTATCAAGTACTCGTACTTATTTTCGTCGCTCTGCCTACACTTTCTTTATACATATCCTCAGAAGTTGATGAATTTATGAAACAAGATTACATCTTAAGTTCACAATTACTGGGGGCTAGTCGTTTTCATATTATAAAAAAACACTTACGAGTCTTATTACTTGACCGCTTATTTGTATTATTTATGGAACATATCGTCCAAACACTCATACTCGTTATCCATTTAGCGTTGCTTAACATTGTAATTGGCGGCATACAAATGCGTGAACTCTATGACGGAGTGCTCAAACCTGTTTCTCTATCTAATGATTGGGCAGGTCTTATTGGATTAAATCGTAATGAAATGAATCTTTCATGGTGGATTATTTTTTATACTCTCGCTTCATTCTTTATTACGATTCTATTTATTAAGCTTATGACCATCGGGATTCAAGATGCACTGAAAGCAAGAGATTCGCAAATTATAGCAATTCAAAACGTTCCAGATCATAAAAAATTCGTTAAACATAAAGATTCCTTTTCGTTTGCAAATAAAGTAAACCTTTAATCATTTCTCATTAATCAAGTATTAATTGGCATTGATATTATAGAAAATAAAGAAGATGATTCCTATTAAATACAGGGATCATCTTCTTATGCTGTCTAACTTTTTTACATGTATTTGCTAGACTCATGCTTTTTATATTTAAAGTGAATTATTTGCAATCACAATTATGTTTTTTAAAATCAATTACCATACGCCCTTGAATTCTACCTTGTTCCATTTCTTCGAATACATTTTGTACTTTATCTAGAGAACAAGTTTGAACAACTGGCACTACTTTTCCTTCTGCCCCGAACATAAACGCCTCTTCCAAATCTTTACGAGTACCAACTAGAGAACCAACTACTTCAATTCCATCCAGTACAAGTCGTGGGATGTTTAAGTCCATTGTTTCTACTGGTAGCCCTACTGCAACTACTTTACCGCAAGCACGTACTGCATCAACTGCTGAGTTAAAGGCTACTTTAGAGACTGCTGTTACTACCGCAGCATAAGCGCCACCAAACTCCTCTTGCACAATTTTATCAGCAGGACCTTGAGAAATTGGATTGATAGTCATATCAGCACCAACTTCTTTCGCTAAGGCTAATTTGTCGTCATTAATATCTACTGCGATTACCTTTGCACCAAATACATTTTTAGCATATTGGATAGCTAAGTTACCTAATCCACCGCAGCCATAGATTACAATAGGTTGACTAGGTTTAATATCTGATACTTTAATAGCTTTATATGTAGTTACACCAGCACAAGTAATTGATGATGCTTGAGCAGGATCTAATCCTTCTGGTACTTTTACCGCATAATCAGCTGTAACGATACATTGTTCAGCCATACCACCATCCACTGAATAACCAGCGTTTTTAACTTCACGGCAAAATGTTTCTCTACCAGTTACGCAATATTCACAACGTCCACAAGATTGGAACATCCATGCAATACTTACACGGTCACCTATCTTTAGTGAAGTAACATCATCAGCTATTTTCGTAACAATACCTACACCCTCATGGCCAAGAATACGGCCATCAGTGTTACCAAAATCATGATTCGCAACATGTAAATCAGTGTGGCAAACTCCACAATACTCTACATCTACTAACGCTTCACCTGAGTGTAACGGACGTAATTCTTTGTCAATCACTTCGATGTTTGCTTTGCTGTTTTTATTAACCACTACTGCTTTCATATGTGATCTCCCCTTTAGTGTTTTAGCATTTTAATGAGTTTATCTCACAACTACTTTCTTCACTACTTTGGCTAGTTATTGTACCAAATTTAAGTGTTCAATCATCATTACATCTTCATCATAACATGACACTTCATAAACAACTTGTGAAATTATGAACAATATTTGAATTATTACACAAATCGGTCTTTATTTTAAATTTTTAAAAATGAGAGTTTATCATTGACTATAAGTAAGTCACATATTTCTAAAAGAAAATAAATTAACAAACTTCTTACCGATAAAAAAGCTCTTCACTCAATATTTTCTACATGTAAACACTTAGTTTCACAGTAATATCCTTTGCCACCAACATAAACTTTTTCTATTTTATTTTTGCTATTGGTTGCTAATTTAACTAATATTTCAGAAGGCGAGTGTAAAGAATAACCTTGTTCAAATACATAGACTTCTTTTTTCAAGTAGTCCTGTTCATAAAGATAGCAAGCTAATGCACCGTTCGAAGTTCCAGTCGCTGCTTCTTCATTAATGTCGTATAGCGGAGCAAAATTTCTGCATATAATTCGATTGTCATTAAAAGTATATAGATGCATCCCGACAACATTATAATACTTGCTAATTTCTTTAATTTTTTCAAAATTAGGTTGCAGTGCATGTAATTGTGTTTCGCTTTTTATAGGAATTAAAATATCTTTTAAGCCCGTGGAGACAATTTGAATTGGGTATTTATTGTCTATATCTTTACTATCAAAACAGTCGATGAACTCGTTTGGAGATACAACATCATAGAATATCGGTTTATTTTGTTCCATGAATATGATGTCATCTTTTATAGTAATAGTAAGAACACCGCTGTTCGTTTCAATCGTATAGCGATTCCTGAAAAGTTTATTTAAATGCATTAGTATCGCGAAAGAGCCAATTGTCGCATGACCACATAAATCAACTTCTTCTTTTGGTGTAAAATACTCAAATTTATAATCAGCAAGTTCAGATTCTGATATAAATGCGGTTTCCGCATAGCCCAGTTGTTTGGCTATTTCCATTTTTTGAGTAGTGGTCAATGTATTCTCAATAAATACCACTCCTGCTTTATTTCCGCCTTTATGATCCTTGCTAAATGCACTTGCAACATAAACGGATATTTTCATAAGACACCTTCCTCACTTATAGTAAATTATAGTATAGAAAGCACTACATATAAATTCCATTGGATAAATTATCCCTAAAATAAGAAACAAACTATTTTTAGCATTTGAACTCTCCAAAAATAGTTTGTCTACAGTCTGAAAGCTCTTCATTTGAAGAGCTTTTTTTATATTCGCTTCATCGAAATCGTTTCACGTATACTTTGTAAATTTTTTAGAGTTTCCTCTTGTCGCTGCAACGACAACCCTACATACAAAGTATCTAATAAGCTTAACTGTGCTAATCGTGATGAACTTGCTTCTGTGCGGAATTCAGTCTCACGTGTTGATGTATATAACGTTATATCAGCAAGTTGACTTAATGCTGATTTCTTATAGCTCGTAATCGCAATAATTTTGGCCCCTCTTACTTTCGCTACTTCTAACGCTTCAAGTAATCCTTTATTGCTACCAGAATGAGAAATACCAATAACAACTGAATTTTCCGAGAGTAAACCTGCCCCCATAATTTGAAAATGCGAATCAGTATGAGCGATACAAGAAATACCCGTTCTCATAAACTTATGATACGCATCCATTGCAATAATACCAGAGCCACCATTTCCATAAAACTCAATTCGACTTGCTTCTTGTAAGGCTCGTACAGCCTGCTCAAGTGCCGTTTCATTAAGCAAATGTAAAGTATCTTGCAGTCCTGTAATATGCGAATGAAAAACTTTTTTAGCAACAGTTACCATACTATCTTCTGCTGATACCTCTTCATGGATATTTTGCATCGGTGTATGTACAATTTCACGAGCTAATGTAATCTTTAAATCTTGAAAACCTTGCAAACCAAGGTTTTTACATAAGCGGAATATCGTAGCTTCGGAACTATTCGTAACTTCAGCTAATTCTGTAATAGATTTATGTACAACATCTTGTGGATGTTTCAAAATATGTTCCGCAATACTTCGCAATTTCGGTGATAAACCATTTAACGAAGCCTGAATCTTTCCAATCCCACTTCTTGTACCAGGCATAGCATATCCTCCCCTTCCATCGTAGCTTTATCCTGTAAAAACCGATTAGTTGAACTAATCATCAGTGGGGATGGTCCTCCACTGATTAGAGTTTCACTTTATTGTACCTAATTATCGAAAGAAGAAAAACCTATATTAGGGATTACTATAATTTTTAATTGCTCCTATGTATTCTGTCATACGATATAACAGAATTATTCATGCTTATGAATAATTCTCTCCATGTTTCACTGCGTATAATGCGGCTTGCGTACGATCATCCACTTCCAATTTAGCTAAAACGTTTGAAACGTGTGTTTTCACAGTTTGTTCTGTAATATGAAGTTCTGCTGCAATCTCCTTGTTGCTTCTTCCTTTCGCAATTTCGCGAAGTACCTCTTGCTCTCTTTTCGTTAACATTGAAAAAGGATTTTCTACTTCCTTCTTTACTGCAGAACGCCCCATTAATGCAGGTGTTACTTTCGGGTGAAAATTCGCATTTCCTTGATGTACTGCAATAATAGAAGCGACAAGTTGCTCAGGTTGTACTTCTTTTAATTGATAACCATCTGCTCCAGCTTCAAGTGCTGGTATAACATAATCTTGCTCTGAAAAACTACTTAATATAAGTACCTTTATTGTCTCATCATATTGCTTTAGACGTTTTGTTGCCTCAATTCCATCCATTTTCGGCATCGATACATCCATTAGCACGACATCTGGTTTTTCTTTTTGCACGAAATGTAATGCCTCTTCGCCATTTTCCGCTTCCCCAATAATTTCAAATTCTTCTCTCGTTTTCAAAAAGAATACAAGTCCTCTTCGAACGATATGATGATCCTCAACTAGTAGCAGTTTAATCTTCAACCTTATTCTCCCCTTCAAATCGGCAATTGAATTTCTATTTTTGTACCCTTTTTCAGCTCTGTTATAATTTGAAACGATCCCTTCATTAACTGAATACGTTCCTTCATACTTTTCAGGCCAAGTGCTGATTCCCTTACTTGTTCTTGTATAAATCCTATTCCATTGTCTTCTATGTAAAAATGTAACTGGTTATTTTCTATTTTCAAAAGAATATGTACCTTTTCACACGAAGCATGCTTTTTACAATTATGTAGCGCCTCTTGGCTAATACGCCATAAAACTTCTTCTATTTCATCCCCCATTGAAACCATCCCATCAATTCGAACTTCCACTTGAACTCCTAATAACTTCCCGTAATTTTGAATTGCTTCTACTAATCCTTTCTCCAATCCTTCAGGTCTTAATTGCCAAATTAATAGCGTCATCTCTTGTAATGCTTCTTGTGATAATTCCCCAATATAACTTAACATCTCTTGCAATTCTCTATCTTGCGTCATATTCAGAGTACCTTTCGCTGTTAGCATAATAGAAAATAACAATTGTTTTACTGAATCATGTAAATCACGTGCAAGTCGATTTCTTTCCGCTACCACTACATATTTACGTTCTTTCTCAACTAATTGAATACGTTGTATTGTCGTTCCAATTTGAAATGCAATTGATTCTAATAATGCTAACTCTTCCTCAGAAAAATGAGTCTTATGAGGTGCAGCCACATTTAGTAGACCAAATTTTTCTGATCCAGACCTAAGCGGAATTGTCGCATGATGTGTAACATCTTCTGTCTCTCCCCAATTACATTCAATTGCATCTTCTATTCGCTTACATTCAATAATATTAGTCGCTTTTTCCAATCTCCCATTCACAAAACGTTCTACACACCAACAGTTTCCTTCACACATCGGCTTCTTCTTTTGCCACGTAAGAGCCTCTGGTAAATTTTCGTCTACAAGCATACTGTGCTTTCCACTTTCATCAATAAAGAATATCCACCCTGTTTGTAAATTCATTACTTGTAACAATGTATGCAACACTTTTTCTAACATATCCTGTAAGTTTGTTGCTTCATTTAATAATTCAGCAATTTCTTTTAATGCTTCTAAACGACGCATTTCTTTTTCTTCAAAGTTCATTCTCATCACCAACTACAATTATAACATTAAGAAATTTCTAAATTCTATAAATAAAAAAAGAACCGAATTCCTTCAGCCCTTTCTTTATATCAATCATTTTATTATTGTTATTCTATCCAATGTTGGAAGCAGAATTTTTGTTAACAAACGATTCTACTTTAGTTGTCCGATAAAGATTGTCCACCATGGATATGCTGTAAACCTTCAGTAGTAACAACCATATTCGCTGCTGGCATTTGCACTTGATTTTTATGGAACATAGACATTAATTCAAATCTTACTTGTCTAGAAGTTTCAAAATAATCTTCTGGCTTTATTAAACCTGTAATACAAAATTCATAGCCAACATATTTCAAGTTAGGATTTAAGTCTGTAACACCGACGTATTTAAATGGTTCAACAGCCTCATCCTCTACTCTATAAAGAGTTTGATTCAATTTTTCATTGCATATAACACATACTTCTTCTAACAATTCCTTCACTCTTGTTGGATCTTCCTGATAACTTACCGTGATGCGTTCAATTACACGCATCCATCCTTTATTAAAATTTTGTATCGTTCTAATCTCTCCGTGCGGGATGGTAAGTAGTTTTCCTGACCATTCACGAATTTGCATAAAACGAATACTAATCTCTTCAATAGTTCCTGAATTTGTTCCGTTAAAAGTTACAAAATCACCAACCCGAAACTCTTTGTCCGCTAATCTTGCAAAGCCTAATATAACATCTTTTAGCATCTGTTGTGCAGCAAAACCGATGACAACTCCAGCTATCCCTGCACCTGCAATAATACTTTTTATATCTACAAATTGGCTAATTAAATATATGATAAGACTGATGATAATGATATATCTAAAAATAGATCGAATTACACTTTGAATTGTCTGCTCTACCTCTTCATCAAAAAAGCTTGATTTCCTAAAAAACCAATCAATAATACGGTTTATTACAAAAGAAATAATGATTAAAACTAAAGCAAATAGTAAAAATCTTAAAAGTAAAAACTCTCGTACATAATTAAAAAATTCTTCCGTATACGTTAATAAGCTCATTTAACCACTTCCTTACTAATTAAAAAATTCATAATCGCCTAAGTTTGTTCCAGAAAAATCTATTATCCTAATCTTAAATGCCACTACCCTTACTATGTATTTTGACTCTATTACTAATTCACTTTAAACAGTATGTCTAGCTGTTCTTTTTCCTGTCCCTTTAAATATACCCTTTTTAATAATCTAAAGGGAGCTAATAGTGATTTTTTAATATTACAACTTTATTCTACTCATTACGATTTCAATTAATTTATTAACTAAGTACAAAAAAGAGCTGAAATCATCAGCTCTTTTATTCGATGTTAATTGTTGTCTTACTGTTTTTTTCTTCTTTCAGTTTTGGTAATTCTATTGTCAGTACGCCATCTTTATAATTTGCTCTAACATTTTCTTCCTCAACTTGTTTAAAACTAAAGCGTCGAGTTACAGAACCTATAGAACGTTCTTTACGAATATATGTGCCATTCTCATTTTTTTCTTCTACTTCATTATGGTTAGTTGCTTGAATCGTTAATACATCTTGTTCAAAATCAACTTGAATGTTTTCTTTTTGAAAACCTGGTAAATCTGCTTTCACAGTATATTTATCAGATTGCTCATGAACATCTACTTTAAAAGTATCCATGTTCAGTGGCTTAAAGAAAGCATCTGTCATCCCTTCTAATAAAGAAGGCCCAAAATCAAAAATACCATTTTGACGTTTTGTTATCTCTGGAAATAAATTACGCATATTTTTTCCTCCTTATTATTTATGAATGAAAGATTATCTCTTTCTGCCTTTATTATAACATTTGGTCAAAAAAGGTCAAAGGTTTTGTTTGACCTTTTTTGATGTATATTTTACCAAATAACACAAATAAGTTATATGTCTTCTCTCCCCTTATAAAGAGGAATATATTTACATAATAACGAATAGTTTATTTGCTCTTATTTTTTCTTACGGAGGTTACATACAATGGGATATATTGAAGAACTTAGAAAAGTTGTCGGATCAAGACCACTCAATTTATTAGGCGTTGCGGTAGCTGTTTTCAATGAACAAGGACAAATAAAAGAGACCTTTTTTAAAGGCCTCTTTTTTCACTTCACTTCTGCATGTAAGCATGACTTAAAATGTCCAAGTGCAAATTCATGTCCTTGCGCATTAAAAGATGCAACTGCCTTTTCATAAACAACAATTTTAAACCCTTTATTATACGCATCTACTGCTGTATGAAGAACACAAATATCAGTACATACCCCTACAAGATGAACCTCTTCAATTCCTCTTTCTCTTAGCTTCATCTCTAAATCCGTTCCAGCAAATGCACTATACCGTGTTTTATCCATGTAATATACATTCTCTGCATTTTTATATGTTTCGTACACATCTTGTAATTCACCAAACAAATCTCTTCCATTTGTACCAGCTATATTATGAGACGGGAATAACTTTGATTCTGGATGATATACATCATTTTCTTCATGTTTATCAATAGCAAAGACAACGTAATCTCCATTTTCAATATATTGCTTCGTTATATGTACAATTTCCTTCTCAATTTCCTGTCCTGGTTTCCCGCATGTTAAAGCGCCTTTCTCAGCTACAAAATCATATGTATAATCAATATTTATAAGAGCTCGTTTCATTACTATCTCTCCTTCTTCTGTTTCACAGTAAACAATAGAAAATTTGTTATTACGACATCGTATGTACTATTCGACATTTCAAATGAAATACCTACATTTTTCTTCTGAAACTTACCTTAGCCCGAGTTTATCATATAATAGTTAAACAATGGTAAAACAAATAGCTCCTATTAACAAGTCATGAATTTGATAATTGAGCGTTATTTGCATAAACTCTTGTATCGTAAACCAAATTACTGCCATCATTAGGCTAATCAAAATGATACGAATACACCGATTCACATCTTCAACCTCTTTCTCTGTCATAGTAGTAACAAGTGATTACTTCCTATTTAATCGTATTAGAAAATGAAATAAGTTATTCACTCTTGCACACTCTAGTCCAAACAAAAAAGCACACTACTTTTTGAGTAATGTACTTTTTATTCATATTAAGACGCTGGTTTTGTCTCAAATGTTGCTTGATTAAAACTAATAACCTTTCCTTTCGGGTCATTGTTTTCATACTGAACTGCAGTAATTGTATGACTACCTGTTTCCAGCGTTTTTTCTTTTAACTGCACTGTTGTCTGCGTTGTACTAGTTACTTGATGTTTATCCGTATACATTTGATCTACAAATACGAATGTTTCTTTATCACTTTGAAAATTAGAAAGCTCTAATTCAACTTGCTGAATTAACGTATCCTTTTTGATGAATACAGTCGGTATATTGCCGTTTTCAGAAGTACCATCTGGAGTAATAACTTTTACTTTCCCTTCTCCAATTGACATTGCTCCTTCAGGAAATACAACCATATTCTCATCACTTGCGTTTACAACTTGTTCTTCCTGTTTTGATTGCGCGTCCTCTTTTTCCTGTGGAGCACCGCAACCAACTAATAACAATACAGACAATCCAGTGATTATGAATTTTTTCAAAATTCATCCCCCCTGTAACTTCATTATAATTTATTATACAAAAATAACTTTTAAATTTTGAGACTACTTTCAACACTTTCATGAACAAATAGAATCTTGCTCACGATTAATGTATCATACTTTCCTTAATAGAACATTAATTTTTTTTATGAAATAAATAGTAATTTCCTCTTATCTATCATTTTAGCCCAACATATGAATTACATACCCTCAAAAATAAAAAGACATTGTTAGTTCAATGTCTTTTCTATACAGCAATTAAAAAACAAACGTTGTAATCTCATCTACTTCTTTTCTTGGAAGTTTCTTCGGTTTATCTTTCGGAAATCCGAGTGAAATAACCATATTTATTTGTTTTTCAGGCTCAATTTGTAAATATTGGCGCAGTTCATCTTGAGCTAGCAATACTGGCCCTGTCATTGGACAAGTACCAAGTCCCTTTGCATGTGCAGCTAACATTAAGTTTTGTGCCGCTAAACAGCTACTCTTAATGCCTTCTTCTTCCCAAACTGAATCTGGAACAAAAGCAATTGGATCAAATATCTTTTCACGGAACTTTGATTCATATGGTGTTGCCAAACATACGATTAATACTGGTGCCTCCGAGAAAGCTGTTGCATATGGTCCGAAAGAACGTGTAAGTAATTTCCCTGCTTTCTCTTCTCCATTTTCTGCTGCTTTTGTCGCAAGTTTATGTAATGCATCCCATGTCATTTGTTCAATTTCTTTAATCTTCTCTCGATTCATGATAACTACGAATTCCCACGTTTGTGAATTCGTATCACTCGGTGCGTAACGAGCACAATCAATTATTTCTTTTATATCATTAGTAGATACTTCTTGATCTGTAAACTTTCTAACACTTCGTCTTCCGTGAATTACTTCTTTAAAATCTTCATAATTCATATATTAAATCCCCTTTTTACAGCGTTTTCAAAACTTGTCCTATGCTTGAATTATATCATGAAAAAAAGCCGGAAGAATACCAGCTTTTTTCTTCATAATTAATTTGTCACTTTAAATAAACGAATACTCTCTTCGTATGCAGCTTGTAGTTTTTTCGTAATTGGTCCTCTTTCACCAGCCCCGAACTGTTCATCACCAATTTGAACGACTGGGAATATTTCAAGCGGCGTCGCTGTAAAGAAGCACTCCTCAGCGTCATATACTTCTTGTAATGAAAACTCTCGTTCCTCTACATCGATATGTAACTCTTTCGCTAATGTAATTACGTAGTGACGTGTAATACCATGTAAAATGAAATGATCCGCTGGATGTGTAATCAACTTATTATTCTTCACGATAAAGAAATTGGAATGACACCCTTCAGTCACAATACCATCTCGTACTAATATTGCTTCTTGATACCCTTGTTCATTTATTTTGTTTTTGATCATGATATTAGGAAGCAGATTTAAAGATTTTATATGGCAAAACTTCCACCTGATATCCTCTTCTACTGTCACCTTAATCCCTGCCTCCATTGAAGCAACTGGTCTTGGGAACGAAACGAGATTTGCAAAATATGTCGGTTGTAAATCTGATTCATATACATGATTGCGCGGTTGTGCCCCTCTTGATATTTGTAAATATACATTCCCATCTTCTTGAAATTGATTTTTTTTAATCATTTGATATAACTCTTCTACTAATTCTTCCTTCGTAAATGGTGGAATTAGTTTTATTTCCGCCATAGAGTTAAAGAATCGTTCCAAATGTAAATCTAATAAATGAGGCTTGCCATCGTATAGTCTAAATACTTCATAAATCCCATCACCAAATTGGAAGCCTCGCTCTTCTAATGCGACCATCGGCTGTTCTTCCTTCGTATTAATCATTCTCCCATTAAACAAGATCCAATCTTTATGAGTAGCTTTCATTCTTCCCCACTCCTTTATCACATGATTGATTTTATTGTACAACTTATGACACCCTGAAAGAAGGAATTTTCTGTATTTTCACAAACAAAAAATACATCACTTCGTAAAAGTGATGTATTTTATCATTTATTTAAGGAAATATTTTTCAATATCATCTAACATAAGGTTCGCAGCTTTAATACCGCCTGCTGTATTCCAGATTACCTCATCTACTTGGAATACTTTGTTATTTTTAGAAGCCTGTAGTTGCTTAAAGAGTGGATCTTCTGTCCATTCCTTTGCTAACGAATTTCCTTCATTATTCTTATCTGCATCTTTATCAGACGTGAAATAGAATAAGTAGTCTCCGTCCATATTTGGAATCTGCTCTTTTGTAATTCCTTTTATCGCAAAATCATCTTTATCTTGTAATGGTGGTCGTTTAAATCCAATATCATTTAAAACAACGCCCGAGAATGAGTTTTTTTGATAAATGCGAACATCACCTGGCACGAAACGAATAATAGAAACTTTAGAATTCAATTTATCGCCTAACTTCTCTTTCATTCCTTCAATGCGTTTTTTATAATCATCAAGAGCTTTTTGCCCTTCTTTTTCTTTATTTACAGCTTTTGTATAAAGTGTAAAGTTTTCTTTCCAATCACCGCGTAATGTTTCTGCATAAACAGTTGGTGCGATTTCTTTTAGCTGATCATATATTTTTTCATGACGCATTTTATTTCCGATAATTAAATCTGGCTTAAGCTTCATTACAGCCTCTAAATTAATATCACGTTCAGTTCCTACAACTTTCGTGTTTTTTAACTCTTTCGCTAAATGAGGATACCATTCATCACCAGCACGTGGTTTCGTAGTCCCCACTGGCGTTACGCCCACAGCTAGGAGAGCCTCTGCGCCTTCATTTGTTAAAACAACAACTTTTTTAGGTGTACCATTTACTGTCGTTTCACCCATTGCATGCTTTACCGTATATGAATCTTTTGCTTTCGCTGATATATTATTTTCTTTTTTCTCTTCTTTACTACATCCTGCAATTACAACCATGAGTATCATAATGCAGAACATAATTAGTTTTTTAGTATGTATCATATGTCCTCCCTAGATGAAATCGATTATCATTAACATTTAAAGATTAATGTATCTTACATACATTGTCAATGTATATAAGAAAACTTTTTTAATATATACTTTTTAGATTCTATCCACTTTTCTAATGTTTCTTTTTAAAATATAGTGCATAAGTATGAAAATAAATGTTGTTATTAAAATGCGCATCCTTGTTATACATAACAAGGATACGCATCCATATTGCATTATCATTTTAATTCCTAATATTGAGTATATTTAATATACGCTGGGTCATTATATACCCACTGATTTCCACCAAGGTTTAACCAACCATTTTCATTTATATATACTAAATAAGATTCTGGAGAATTTAATTGGCGGATAACTGCAGATGTAGTTGATGGACCACTTCTTAAATTTACATTCATCCCTTGTATATATGCAACCCCAATCGGGCTTCCATCACTATTGCTTGTCTTTACAAAATTAATGTACGAAGGATCATTATACACCCATTGTCCATTCCCCAAATCTAGCCATCCGTTACTTTCCTGATATACAACGTAAGATTCTGGTGAATTTAATTGACGAATAACTGAGGAAGAAGTTGATGGACCATTTCTTAAATTTACATTTTTCCCAAGAATATAAGCGATTCCCTTCGTTTGAGGTGTCGGTTGTGGGTTAGGAGGTTGTGGATTTGGAGCTACTCCAAAAATAGCTGCTATTCCATTTGCATACGCTTGACTTAGATCTTCAATAAATTGTGGATTTTTTAATAAATTTGCATCAAACGCTGTATCAATAAAAGCAGTCTCAGTTAAAATTGCATCCATTGCGGTTTCTCTTAATACCGCATAATTTTCTTTTTTTGCTCCTCGATCACGAAGACCATATTTTGTTAATACAGGATTGACAGCTGTATGCATTTTTTGTTGCTTTGCATATGCAGTGCTGCTATTGGATAACGCATTATAAATATAACTTTCAAAACCTGTACCCCCGCCGCTATTAATATGAAATGAAATAAAATAATCCGCACTGAAAGCATTAGCAATATTAGCACGTTCCGATAAAGAAATAAACACATCACTATCACGTGTCATTTTAATTGTAATTGGGTAATTTACCGTTAAAATGTCTCGAACGCGTCTAGCAATTTGAAGTGTTAAGTTTTTTTCTACTAAACCATTACCAACAGCACCAGAATCATATCCACCGTGCCCTGCGTCTATAACAAGTTTCATTTTATTGCCCCGCCCCTTTCTTGTAATATGTTTGCATTTCTACTCGTCCTATTTTATGTGAAATGTACAGGTTCTGTTACAATTGCAAATAAAAAAACCGCCTTATGTAAGGCGGTTTCTATCATCTTGCTTTAACCAATTTAAAATAAATATATACGATTGATAGTGAACATAACGTATGCAAAATAAAATAAATAAAAGTGCTATTCCAACACCACTATAAAGTAAACCAAACTTTAAAAAAACATTTACAAGTGGTGGAAAGTTCATTAAATTTTGTAATGTACTAAGCATACAAAACATAATGAAAAAGACAGGGATGTATTGTAATTCATACGGCTTTTTTTTCTTACTCATTCTTTTCCGAATGATTATATGACATAATTCTGCTACTATAAAGCACCCTCCAATTAATACAAGACCAGAAGTCATCGTCATACATCCACCTGCCTTATATTTATTGTATCGCATAAATAATCATCGTTATATTTTCTTTACATACTCTTCATCTTCTGAAGCAAAACCAAAACTCTCTATGAAAGACTTCGCCTTTTCTGTTAATTTCTCTTGTAGCACTTTTATTTCTTTCACATTTCTTTGTTTCATCATTTCTTCAAATGTAAAATACGTATTTGTACCATAACCGTAACCTTGGTAATCAAAATGAATAATTAGCTGTGATAAAACAGCCCGTTCCTCTTGTACACTATAATCTATTACACCAATATATGTATCATCAACTTTCACACAGTACTGTACCTTTTTCTCACCTAAACTATGCGATTTAAACATTTCTTTAACAACGCTTTCATTTTCTACAGTAACTTTCTCAAACGTAATCATATGTTGTCCATCCTTTTACTATTATTGTATCAATAATACTTCTTATTTATGAAAAAAACCTTAAGACCGTATGCGATCTTAAGGTTTTTCTAATTAAACTAAGCTATACGCACGTTTTGTTTCTTCATGGAACTTATTCGTATCGTATTTATGCTCAACATAAATTTGGTGCCATACCATAAACGCAAGTACAGTCCAAATTTTACGGCTATAATCGCCTTTATCTGCACAATGTGCTTCCAGTAAGTTTAATACATACTGTTTGTCGATTAAATGCTCTGTCTTACTTTCGTTTATAATATTTATAGCCCAATCATGCATTTCGTCTTTTAACCAGTGACGAATTGGTACTGGGAATCCAAGTTTTTTACGATCTAATACGTGATCTGGAACGATTCCGCGTGCTGCTTCACGTAAAATAGCTTTCGTAGTTCCGTTAGCAATCTTAAATTCAGTTGGAATTTTAGATGCAACATCGAATACTTCTTTATCTAAGAACGGTACACGAAGTTCTAATGAGTTTGCCATTGTCATTTTATCAGCTTTTAATAAAATGTCACCGCGTAGCCATGTGAACATGTCAATGTACTGCATTTTACTTACATCATCATAATCTTTAATCTCGTTATACAATGGTTTCGTGATATCCATATAGTTAACACTTTCATTGTAATACTTCATTAATTCAGCTTTTTCTTCTTCACGGAAGATTTTAGCATTTCCATAGTAACGCTCTTCAATTGGTGTACATCCACGCTCTAGGAAGCTCTTACCTTTAAATCCTTCTTTAAGAGCACCACTTAATGCTTTTAGAACGCTCTTACCTGGGCTAGGAATGTAAGAGAACATTTTTAGTGAGTTTGGCTCACGGTAAATGTTATAACCACCAAATAGCTCGTCTGCGCCTTCACCAGAAAGAACAACTGTTACATGTTTACGTGCTTCTTTCGCAACGAAGTACAATGGTACAGCTGCTGGATCAGCTAAAGGATCATCCATATGCCAAATGATTTTTGGGAACTCATCCATAAATTCTTTCGCTGAAATGAATACGTTATGGTTTTTAACGCCTAATTTCTCAGCAGTTTCTTTCGCAACATCAACTTCACTGAAACCACGTTGCTCAAAACCAACAGAGAATGTTAAAAGATTTGGATTCATTTCTCTTGCGATAGAAGCGATGATAGATGAATCGATACCACCAGATAAGAATGAACCTACTGGTACATCACTACGCATATGCACTTTTACTGAATCATATAACACATCACGAATTGCTTGGATATGCTCCTCTTTCGTTGCACTTGAAGCGTTGAAATAAGGTTTCCAGTAGCGATGGATTTCCATCTCTTTACCGATTTCTTTTACGAAATAATGACCAGGCTCGATTTTATTAACATCAATTGTTAACGTTTCTGGCTCTGGACCATATTGGTACGTAAAGTAATGTTGTAGTGACGTTGGATTAACGCCTTTATCTTCCATCACATGCATAATACTTTTCTTCTCAGATGCGAAGAATGTAGTATCACCTTGTTGTGCAATGTATAAAGGTTTAATACCGAAGTGGTCACGTGCACCGAAAAGTTTCTTTTCCTCACGATCCCAAATCATAAATGCAAACATACCACGAAGGTAGTCTACACATTTTTCTTTCATATGTGCATACAATGCAATGATAACTTCTGTATCAGATTGCGTTGCAAACGTTGCACCTTTTTCAAGTAACATTTCACGTAATTCTACATAGTTGTAAATTTCACCATTAAAAATAATTACATATCGATCATTTTCATAAGTTAGCGGCTGATGTCCTGCCTCTAAGTCAATGATGCTTAAACGGCGGAAGCCAAATTGTACATGTTCATCACGAAAATATCCTTCGTCATCTGGACCACGGTGGAAAATCATCGTGTTCATATTTTCAAATTGATGTTTTTCTGTTTCTGAAAACTCTCTAGGGTTTTCACATAAACATCCTACAAAACCACACATACTTCTTACCCTCTTTCAGTTTTCATTCTGTCTCTATACTACTATATCAACCCTATTTATACTAGCATAATCAACTGAATATGGCGACCAAAAACTATAAAAAAATCACTCCATTTCACATTTTTAACAATTTTTTATGAAAACATGAAAACTAGGCACTCACCTTTCTCCGCTTTTGTCATATGATATTGCAAATTGATTTCTAGGAGGGAATACCATGAGTGAAGAAAAAAAAGATTCTTCTCGCCCACCGGTTCGTAATTACTTAAAGCAAATTGATGATTTCTTCGAGCAAACACCTCTTCGCAATGTAATCGCTGATTTAAATCATTTTTTCCAAAAAGGAAACCGTTTATTAACATTCCCTGTAGATTTATATGAAGTTGGTGAAGAACTCGTTGTTACAGCTGAACTACCAGGTATACAAAAAGAACAAATCCAAATTGAAATACAAAGTGAATACTTAAAAGTCTCTGTAAAAGAAGAGATACTTGAAGAAGAAGAAGAACAAACATCCCATAACTATTATCGCCGAGAACGTTCCATTTCAGAAGCATCAAGATTGATTAAATTGCCGTATTCAATTAATAAAAAAGCGGCAAAAGCTTCTTATCAAAACGGCGTATTAGAAATTCGTGCGCCGAAACTTCCCCAGCAACATGACATTTTATCGATAGACTAATACAAAAAAAATAAGGGTGCTATGCACCCTTATTTTTAACCCACTAATCGCTTCATATCACGTATAATGTCTTCGTATGGCGTATTACTAATGCCACTATACTTTTTCATTACTTTTCCGTTTTGATCAATTAAATAAAATGATGTCCCATGCATGACCTGACCGTTCTCCGGCTTATCAACAAGTGATTGGAAATTATCTTTTGAAAACTTTGTAATATCTTCTAACGAATACCCCGTTAATAAATTCCAGTTACTAGTATCCTCTGTAAACTTTTGAATAAAAGCTTTCAGATTTTCTGGCTTATCAAGGTCTGGATCTACACTAAATGAAACAAACTGAACGTCTAATTTCTCTTCTTTTGCCATCTTTTGAAGCTTGGCCATATTTGCAGTCATTGGTGGACAAACTGTCTGACAATTTGTGAACATAAAATCTGCAACCCAAACTTTCCCTTTTAAATCTTTTGTACCAAATTTCTTTCCATCTTGATTTGTAAATTGGAAGGTTTCTAAATCCCAATTTAATGGTTTACGAAGCTTTGAACCTGATTCACTACATCCAGCAAGTACAAAGAGACAAAATACAACCATAAGACCAATTATTTTTTGATAACGCTTCATTTATAAACCTCTTTTCTCTATCCTAAATTTAAATAGGTTATGTTTATAATAACAAAAGTTAACACTACGAGAAAATTGTTTACTACATTTGTTCACGAAATCGTACGAATTTACGTATGTTACTTCTTTATTTCAAGCGAATTACTAGACAAAATATATTTTTTTACTATTATTTCTCTAAATAAAAGTGATAAAACTAATTTCATTGTTACTTTTGTAAATACCTCTCCCTATTTTTTAACAATTCCTTAAACATTAATCCATGTTTTACACTGTATTCCTTAACAACATTTCGGTACAATACAAATACAACGATTTTAAATGAGGTGATGTTCATGGCAAAGCGCTATGAAAATATGGATAATGTTAGTACAAAAAAATCAATTCGCTCTTTTTTACGCTGGCGTAAAGAACGAAAGCAAAACAAAAAAGATTTTTCTTTCTTAGTAGAACAATCACCCGTTAAACAAAGTGCATTTTTGCAAAGTAATGTTGAAAAAACGACTATCACATGGATTGGGCATTCCACTTTTCTTATCCAAACGAATGGACTTAATATATTAACAGATCCAGTATGGGCTAATAAATTAAAGCTAGTTCCAAGACTTACAGAACCTGGACTCTCTATAGAAGCACTACCTAAAATTGATATTGTCCTTATTTCACATGGTCATTATGATCATTTAGATTTTTCAACTCTTCGTCAGTTGAATGATGATGTTCTATATCTTGTACCTATTGGATTAAAAAAATTATTTACTCGTAAGAAATTTAAACATGTAGAAGAGTATAAATGGTGGGAAAGTACGATAATTAACGAAGTTTCTTTTCACTTCGTACCTGCTCAGCACTGGACGAGAAGATTCTTATTTGATATGAATACGTCTCACTGGGGCGGATGGATTATTGATAATGAAACGACTATGGAAACCATATATTTTTGTGGCGACAGTGGCTATTTCCAAGGTTTCAAAGAAATTGGTGAACGCTTTTTAATTGATATTGCTCTTATGCCCATTGGCGCTTATGAACCAGAATGGTTTATGAAAGTATCTCATGTTTCACCTGAAGAGGCCGTGCAAGCTTATTTAGATTTAAACGCTACACATTTTATACCAATGCATTACGGAGCTTTTGCACTCGCCGATGAAACACCTCGTGAAGCAATAACTAGACTTCGAAATAATTGGAATTTGCGCATGTTACCGTGGGAACAACTGCATGTACTCTTTTTAGGTCAAACTTTTATTTATAGTAACGCAACAAATGATAAGCAAATAAACGAAAAAATTGAAACTTTACATGTGTAACGTAATGACTGATTTTCTATATCCAACATATAATATAGAAAATCCTATAGTGAAACTTTAATTAGTGGGATTTCTTCATCCCCACTGATTATTTACCTTCATCAATCAAGCTTTTACGGGCAGCCCGCTACCTAACCTCTTTGCTCCAGCTAAATTTGAGGTAGAGAGTTTTACTGTCCGCAAATAGCGGGATAAAGGGTGTTTTCTATGAATGAATATTTACAGACTCGCTATATCATTAGCGGTAGTGCCTGTGTAGCTCTTCTTATTTCTTACTTTCTATTTACATAAAAAAGCTACTTGAAATATATTTTCAAGTAGCTTTTTTATTACTCTGCTAAATACATAAATCCGATTGCGCCCGGACCTGTATGAGTACTAATAATAGGCGTTGTGTAGAAAATTTCTGATTGAGCAAATCCACTCACTTTTTCAACCGCCGCTTTCATACTTTCAGCTAAAGGAATTGCTTTCGCATGCGGAATTGCAACAGCTTTTACGACTTTTCCAGCCGTATCTTGCTCAAATAACTTAGCTAATGTTTTTACAATTTGGCCTTGGCTACGAACTTTCGTTACAGGATTATAAACACCGTCTTCAAGACTAGCAATCGGCTTTATATTAAGTAGCGAACCGATAAACGCTTTTCCTTTACCGATACGTCCACCCTTCACTAAGTTTTCTAATGTATCCACTACTACATATAAACGAGTATTCTTTCTTACTTCATCTACACGTTTTAAAATTTCTTCTAGTGAGCGTCCGTCATTTGCCATTTTGGCAGCTTCAATTACTTGATATGCTAAAGCATGTGTAATAAATTGAGAATCAACAACTGTTACTTTTGTATCAGTCATTGATGCAGCGCTATTTGCAGTTGCTACAGTACCGCTCATTCCACTTGTCATATGGATAGAAAGGACTTCGCTTCCATCTTCCCCTAGCTTGTCATACATTTCTACAAATGTACCCATAGCTGGTTGTGATGTTTTTGGTAATTCCTCTGATTTAATCATTTCTTCAATAAATTCGTCAGGTTGTAAATCAACGCGATCTAAATATGTTTTTCCATTTACAGAGATTGATAATGGTAAAACATGAATGTCATACTTTTCGATTACGTCTTGTGATAAATCTGCCGTTGAATCTGTTACAATTTTAATTTTTTGCATACTATACTTCTTCCCTTTCCAATACGCTCTCCTTGTTATTATACTAGTATTCCCATTGCTTTCAACAATTTGGAACGAAATTTCATCAAATTAATTATATTTTCATATCTAAAATGAAAAAGACAGAGTTTACTAACCCTGTCCGTACTTCGTATCATGCATTTTTTTCAAGGGTATTTGTTTTATATACATTTAAATAATCATTCCACTTCAAACAATTTTGTAAATATTCACGGAAAGAATACGAAAATCTTGGGTGTTTTTGTTTTTGAATTTTTGCAATAAATAATTGAAGACGAGACTGAATTAGAAACGATAATGGATGCTGTGCCTGTAGGACAGGGATTTCGAATATTTTAATGCAATCCCCTGTTGAATGAGTGAAATAAAAACTTTTCGTAATCACAATATCAATCCTCTTTTTCATTGGATTTTTGAACTTCCTCTACTTTGCGCTGTAACACGTTGTTTAAAGTGGAGTAAAATCAGACTTATATGATTTCTGTAGTCCTTATGGCTAGAAGATTTATACTCTATTCATCTCCACCTAATTCACCTTCCCGTCCTAAATATCTCTGAGACGGGAATCTCATTATCCATCAATTGTTTAATACATTTAGTATAAGCTTATAAAAGCGCAAAGTTTGTCTAAATTTTGGAGATTCTATAATTTTTTTCTTCTATATATTGTATACGTTTATAGCTATAGTATAACAAATAAATAAAAAAGTGCCTTTATAACGAGGCACTTTTCGACTGCATTTCTTCTCTTTTCTTTTTCCTCTTACTAACAACCTTTGATAACGCAATACTTACTTCATAAATACAAATAAGCGGCACTGCAACTAAACTATGAGATAAAAAGTCTGGCGGTGATATACAAGATGCAATGATAATTAATGCTACGTAAGCATACCTTCTTATTTTTATTAAAAATTCCGCCGTAAGTATTCCAATACTAGTTAAAAACATTACAACGACTGGCAATTCAAAAATCACAGCAAATGGAACTGTTAAATTAAGTACAAAATGAAAATACTTTTCTGTCGTAAACATCGTATTAAACATTTCATTACCTATCGTAGTTAAAAAGTGAAATAGAAACGGCATTACAATGAAATATCCAAAACATAAACCTGCGAGAAATAATATAGACAATACCGGTATATACATTATTGTCATCTTTTGTTCATTTGGATGTAAACCCGGTTTTACAAATAACCAAATTTGTATAGCAGCAAAAGGAATTGTACAAACGATAGCAAATACTGTAGCAATCGAGAAAAAAATCCACAATACATCACTTGGACCGAGAACAGTTAATTTCATTGGTAAATCTTTTACAAGCCAAAAATAAATATCCTTTGTAAAAGTAAATCCAATAATTAAAAATAGTACAAAGGATAACACCGTATATATTACTCTTTTTCGAAGCTCAACAATATGTTCTACTACGCTCATTTCCCGATCTTCCATCTCGTTCACCACACTTTATTTATCCATTACAAGGAAAATACACTACATTTTTTCTTTCTTTTCCTTTTCTTGAAATGCGTCATCTGTCAATTCTTTCGTTGATTTTTTAAACTCTTTTAACGTTTCCCCTAAAGCCTTCCCGATTTCCGGCAATTTTTTAGGTCCAAATAAAATGAGTACTGCTACTAAAATTAAAATTAACCCTGGAAAGCCAATATTTGAAAACATTTCCCCATCCCCTTTATTAGTAGTTTCCTTGTCCTACTATTACATAATTTTATTTTGTCAAAAAAGTTTGAAAACGTCAACAAATCCATTGTCTTTTGTCAAAAAAATTCAAAAATATAATCAATTATACAAATTTCATTTTCTATTGCTCTTGTGTATGATATGGTAAGGGAAATGACATATTATTTTATGATAGTAGAAAGGATTTGCATTATGACTGAAAAAATGACACGAATGACCCAATTTGTAAAAGAAGAAATTGCAAATGCAATTACACATGGTATCGGTGCCATTTTAAGCATCCCTGCCTTAATCATATTGATTATTCATGCTTCTAAGCACGGTACCGCATCAGCTGTAGTTGCATTTACTGTTTATGGTGTAAGCATGTTCTTACTGTACTTGTTTTCAACATTGCTACATAGCATTCATCATCCTAAAGTAGAAAAAATATTTACTATTTTAGATCATTCAGCCATTTACTTATTGATTGCTGGCACGTATACTCCTTTTCTACTTATTACACTTCGTGGCCCATTAGGATGGACGTTGCTTGCTATAATATGGACACTAGCAATCGGAGGTATCGTCTTCAAAATTTTCTTTGTACGTCGCTTTATAAAGGCTTCAACTTTATGTTACATCATTATGGGTTGGCTCATAATCGTTGCCATTAAACCACTTTATGAAAATCTAACTGGACATGGTTTTTCACTACTTTTAGCAGGTGGAATTTTATATTCTGTCGGAGCTATATTCTTCCTTTGGGAAAAGCTACCTTTCAACCATGCCATATGGCACCTGTTCGTTTTAGGTGGTAGTGCGATGATGTTCTTCTGTGTACTCTTTTATGTCTTACCTACAGCATAATAAAAAAGGATTCAGCTTACTATAAGCTGAATCCTTTTTTATTACTTATGTAATTGTGATGCGATAACTTCCTGTGTATGCTTCGTTAATTCTTTAATATCCATATTCGCATAATCTTCAGGTGTAATCGGCTTAGAAATTGTTACTGTTGCATGAGCTGGCTTCATACGATTTCCATTCGCTTCAAACATCTTATATGTACCATCTAACGTTACAGGTAAAATTGCTACACCTGACTTTACTGCAAGATGAAAACTACCAGCCTTAAACTCTCCAACTTCGCCGCCCTTACTTCTCGTTCCTTCAGGGAAAATTACGATAGAATGTCCATTCTTTAATAGTTCAATTCCATCTTTAATCGCTTGAAGAGATTGACGACGATCGCTACGATCCATAAATACGCAATTCATAAGTTCCATCCAAGTTGGTACAACTGGGAACTTTTTAATCTCTGCCTTTGAAACGAATCCAATTGGTTTATTTAAGTAACCTAGTAAAACAGGGATATCCATATTACTTTGGTGATTACTTACAACTAGTACTGGCTTATCTTTCGGAACATTTTCAAGTCCTTTCACTTCTACTGCCCCTCCAGCTACACGTACCATTTTCTTACCAAACCAATTTGTCGTTTTATACACAGCATTGTCTTTTTCTTTTGGCGCCATCGTATTTACTTGTCTTTTAAGACGCCACATTCTCGGTGTAATCGCAATTACGATTAAAATTAAATAAAAGATTTTAAAAAACGTTTGAATCATACAGAACCCCCACCTATTATCATTCCGACCTTCATTATACTAGACAAACGAAGGAAAAAGAAGAAAAAAAGTCCAAACAGCAAGTGTTCGGACTTTTTAAGCATTCTATATTAGAAACGTTTTGCTAATTCACGAGCATTAGCAATTGCTGCTTCTTTAATTTCTTGTGCTTTTTCAGGGTTTGCATTCATGCCTTCAACTGCAATATATTCAGTATCATTCACACCGACAAATCCTAATACAGTCTTTAAGTGATTGCGACCGAAGTCTACAGCTGCGTATGCTCCTTCAGAATATACGCCACCTGTTGCTTGAATGTGAAGTGCTTTTTTACCTTCTAATAAGCCGACTGGACCATTTTCAGTATATTTGAATGTTTTACCTGCGATTGCTACGTTATCTAAGTATGCTTTTACTACTGGTGGATAGCTAAAGTTCCACATTGGAGTTACGAATACATAACGATCTGCATTCATAAATGTTTCTAAGTTTGTGTTCATTGCTGCTACTTTTTGTTGTTGAACTTCAGTTAAAGCTTCAAAGCCTTCACCTGCTGCAAATTTACCCCAAGCAGCAAATACATCTGCATCAATTGCTGGTACTGTAGTGTTGAATAAATCAATTGTTACAACTTCGTCTTGTGGATGTTCGTTTTTATAAGCTTCGATGAAAGCCTCCCCTACTGCCATTCCGAAAGAACCTTCTGCTGAATTTGGATTTGCTGTAATAAATAGTACTTTTGTCATTGTATTCTCTCCCTTTTTTCTCTTTATCTTCAATTCAAGATTTGTTTTTTAAAAGTTAATAACTTACCTTATGTAAGTATAATACAAAAAGTTTTAATCAATGTCAATAAAAAATAGCTACTTTTTTTTCGTAAGTTAATGATTTACTTTGTTTCCTTAAAATTTAGTATACAGATATTAAGAATTCTTTCGTATAAAAAGGCTACCTCTACAACTTATAGAGATAGCCTTCTATTACATATTATTTTTGAAATACATGTTTTACTTTTTCAGCTGGAATATTACTCCCGCCTCTACCTTTTACATCTTCAATCATCATTGTAATGACCATATCTGGTGAATTTAAATCAAATGCAGCGAACCAACCTAGTTCTTTTCCTTCGGCCTCTTTTGATACTTTTAATTCCGCTGTACCTGTTTTTCCAGCAAGAGTCATACCATCAATTTTAGCAATTTTCCCTGTACCATCTGGATCATTAATTACTTTCGTCATTGCAGTTTTTAATATATCCTGATTTCCTTTAGAAATTACATTTTCTTTCCAAGCTTTTGGTTGTTTATCTGTTTTAATAATATACGGTGACGGAATCGTTCCATCATTTACAATCGGCGCATACGTTAAAGCTAAATGAAGAGGAGTCATTAATACTTGTCCTTGTCCATATCCCGTATCTGCCATTTGAATATCATTTTTAATGCCGTCATTTGCAATTTTAGAAGCAGGGAATCCATATTCAATTGGTAGTTTCTCATCGAATCCGAATTTTTTCGCTTCACTCATAAACTTGTCTTTTCCGATTTTTAAAGCTTCTTGTGCGAAGTAAATATTATCCGAGTATTTCATCGCCTTATCAAGATCAATCGGATTTGCATCTTTCACACGCGTTACATAGTAATTACCCCAAGAAGAATCTTTTGTCCATTTTAATCCTTCAATTTTCAACTCTTCTTTTGGATCAATCGTTTTCGTTTCAAGACCAATTGCAGCTGTAATAGGTTTAAATACAGAACCTGGTACCGACAATTGTGTAAAGCGATTTGTCATTGGTTTTTTCGGATCATTATTCCAAGCTTCGCGTTGTGCCTTCGATGTCCCTCGTGCAATTATATTAGGATCATATGCTGGACTACTTACTAGTGCAATTGTTTCTCCACTTTTCGGATTAATTGCTGCACTTGAACCAGCTTCGCCCTTCATTTCATTATACGTTTTTTCTTGAACAACACTATCAATAGTTAAAGTTACATTTTCTCCATCAACAGCATCTGTTTTTGCTAAATTTTTAATTTCTTTTCCTTGCGCATCTTCTACAAAGACACGGCCACCTTTTTTACCGCGTAGCTTTTCCTCTAATACTTGCTCTAAGCCAGCTTTACCAACTGGGTCATCAGCTTGATAGCCTTTCTTTTGTAGCGTTTTTAAATCTTCAGCATTTACCTTTCCAATATAACCAGTCAGATGAGCTGCCGCTTCCCCTAACGGATATGTACGAACATTTACAGGTTTTGTTGAAACACCTGGTAAATCAATGTACGTATTTTGTGTTGCCCCTTCAGGCAAAATTCCAATTGGTACGAGATACCCTGGTTTTACCCATTTAGCAGCTAATTTTTGATCAATTTCTTCTACAGACATATTTAATAACTTCGCTACTGTTTCTTTCGTCTGCGGAGCAGTATCGCCTAACTTTTCAGGAATCAACCCGATTTCAGAAGCTTTCCCATTCGTTGCAAGACCTTTTCCATTACGATCGTATATTTCACCACGTTTTGGCTGTGTTGTCTGCATACGCACTTTACTATCTTTCGTCATGCCAGGGAAAATAAAATCAGGAGTCCAATCTATTTTCCAAGATTCTTTATCTCCATCTTTTTCTTTCACCATTTTTGCTTCATGACCAAATGTGATTTTACCACCAACTGTATCCATGCTTACTTTAAAAGGAACAGGACCTTCATCTTTTTTATCTTCTTTTACTTCCCCTGTTCCTACCTTTAAGTCTTTCACTTCGATACCAGAATAAATTTTTTCATATTTCTCAGTAAACTCTTTCTTTGAAATATCTTTTTTTGCATTTTTTGATAGTTGATCATACATATCTGCAAATTTTTGTTTATTCCACGCTTTTACATATGTATCAAACGCTTCTTGTGGTTTTTCTTCTTTACCACATCCAACTAACATGAATGTTAAGCAAAGAAAAAGAATCCCCCATATCTTTCTCAATCGATTCTCCTCCTCTTTCTATATTAGTACTTTTGAAAATTTTAGCATTTTTACATGCTACCTATCATTATAGCACTATCGAATCTCATCTATAAACTTATATTGGTGAATACAAATAAAAAGATTGATG
Source organism: Bacillus sp. HMSC036E02 (assembly GCF_001836235.1). Lineage (NCBI taxonomy): Bacteria > Bacillati > Bacillota > Bacilli > Caryophanales > Bacillaceae > Bacillus > Bacillus sp. HMSC036E02. The sequence goes on from NZ_KV827806.1 coordinate 177,496, forward strand.
TGAATTCTCACATCAATCTTTTTTATTATTGTTGCTTCTCATATACATGGTAATAATACGTATACGGGTTTTTTTCATCCGTTAAACCTTTTTCTACAAAAATCTCTTTCCAATTTGTCATATCCATTTCTGGGAAGAATGTATCTCCTTCAAATGCATGATGGATTTTTGTTATATACAACTTGTCTACATAAGGTAAAAAGAGATCGTAAATTTGCGCTCCGCCAAAAATAAAAATCTCTTCTTCATTTTTACATAGTTCAAATACTTCTTCTACAGAATGAACAACTTCACAGCCTTCAACATGATACCCTTCATTACGAGTTACAATAATATTACGTCTTCCAGGCAGTGGTCTACCAATCGCTTCATAGTTCTTTCTTCCCATAATAAGCGGGTAGCCCATCGTTGTTTTCTTCACGTATTGTAATTCACTCGGCAAACGCCAAGGTAAATTATTATCTTTACCAATTACTCTATTTTCGTCCATCGCGACCATAAATGAAACAATCATTTTTTCATCTCCTCTACAATTATACTGCAACCGGTGCTTTAATTGCTGGATGCGGATCGTATCCTTCAATCGTTAAATCTTCCATTTCAAAATCAAACACAGATTTCACATCTGGATTTAATGTAAGTTTCGGGAATGGACGTGGTTCACGTGCCAATTGCTTTTCTACTTGTTCAAAATGATTCGTATAAATGTGTGCATCTCCAATTGTATGAACAAATTCTCCTACTTCAAGACCACATTCATGTGCAATTAAATGTGTTAGTAGTGAATAACTTGCGATGTTAAATGGAATTCCAAGGAATATGTCACCACTTCTTTGATATAGCTGACAAGAAAGTTTTCCGTCCGCTACATAAAATTGGAATAATGTATGACAAGGCGGTAATGCCATACTCGGTACGTCTTCAGGATTCCAAGCAGAAACGATTAAACGACGTGAGTCTGGTGTTTTTTTAATCATTTCAATTACATCTTTTAATTGATCAAGTGTCTCACCAGCTGTCGTTTTCCAAGCACGCCATTGTTTACCGTAAACGTCTCCTAAATAACCATATTTATTTGAGAACTCATCATCTTCTAAAACGTTCTTTTTAAACAATTCCATTTGCTCATCGTACTGTACTTTAAATTCTTCATCTTGTTGTGAGCGAAGACCAAAATCAGTCATGTCAGGACCAGTATACTCATCACTTTCTACCCAGCTCTTAAACGCCCATTCATTCCAAATGTTATTATTATGCTGCAATAAATAGCGAATATTTGTATCACCTTTCATAAACCAAAGTAGTTCACTTGCTACAAGGCGAAATGGTACTCTTTTTGTCGTTAATAAAGGAAATCCTTTGCTCAAATCAAAACGCATTTGATATCCAAATACAGATACAGTTCCTGTCCCTGTACGATCTTCTTTCTTCGTACCATGTTCCATTACATGGCGGCATAAATTTAAGTATTCATTTTCAGCATGTTTCATATGTAGGAAAACCTTCTTTCAATCGTATATGGAATTTATCATAACATGAAAAATGGTAAATTTAATAATCTTAATTAATAAAATTTCTTATGCTAATTCTTACAAAATTATTAACTTTCCATATTTTAAAAGGTTTTCATTTTCTATTACCGAAAGTATAGTGCGGTAGATCAAAATTTATATTTGGAGGTTAGAAATATGTCTAAAATTGAAACACCTGTTATGACTTCTTTACAAACCACGGTTGAAAAAATGATGAAGGATTTAAATGTTCCTGGTGTTGCTGTCGCTGTTATAAAAGACGGTGAAGTTATTCTTTCAGAAGGTTTCGGCTATCGTAATATAGAAACAAAAGAGGCTGTTACACCGAATACTCGATTCGCAATCGGTTCCTCAACGAAAGCGTTTGGTACACTTTCATTAAGCTTGTTAGCACAGCAAAAAAAGTTTAATTGGGATGCTCCTGTCCCGTCTTATATACCTAACTTTACTTTATCTGAACTACTTGCTAGCTCACAAGTTACAGGACGGGATTTAGCTTCTCATCGAACTGGAGTGAGTCGTCATGAGACTCTTTGGTACAGTTCTTCCTTATCTCGAAAAGATCTCGTTGAAAAAATAAAACATTTACCACTTGATGCACCGTTCCGGACTGCATTTCTATATAACAACTTAATGTATGCAACAATTAGCTACATTGTTGAAAACATTACAAATCAAACGTGGGAGCAATACACTACAGAACATATTTTAGAACCTTTAAATATGAGACATACAAACTTCTCTGTTAACGATTCACAAACTACAGATGATTACGCTTTACCTTACATTGAAAATGACGGTGAAATAAAAGCAGTTCCATTCCGTAACATCGATACAGTTGGCGCTGCTGGGTGTATTAATTCCACAATTGAAGATATGGCAAATTGGGTACTTCTCCACTTAAATGAAGGAAAATTTGGAGATCATGAATTAATCTCCTCTGAATTATTACAACAAATGTATACACCACACAATTCAATTCCAGACCAACCGGTTTTATCACTCCCTGAATCTCCATTAAATAGTTACGGTCTTGGTTGGTTTATTAGCGCTTATCGTGGTAAAAAAGTGATTCATCATGGCGGTAATATCGATGGATTTTCAGCGCTTGTTTCATTCATACCAACAGAAAACATAGGCCTTGTTATTTTAACGAATGCTGGAGGAACATTACTTCCTACTTATCTCGCTAATCAAATTTATGACGAACTACTTGAATTAGAATCCATTGATTGGCATAAACGTGCTGTAGAAGATACTAAAAAAATGAAGGAAATGATGAAAGAAGCAACTGAATCCCTCCCTGAACAAATTAAAGGGACTACACCTTCGCACAAGTTAGAGGATTATACTGGTACTTTTGAACATCCTGCATACGGAACATTACAAGTATACAAACGAGATGATTCGTTATATGTACAATTTATGGAAATGGATATTCAATTAGGGCATCATCATTACGACATCTTCTCCACAAAAGTTGACTTATTCCAAATGAAAATGAGCTTATTATTCGCTTATGAAATGAATGTAAGTGGTGAATTCCCATCCCTTCAGTTACATGTACCAGCTACATTAAGTACTCAGCCGCTTACATTTAAGAAAATTAAATAAGTATCTTGATGTTAAAAAATAAAGGTAGGTGCGAATCACACCTACCTTTTCTATTTCATATCAATCTTATCTGGTTGAAACCAAATTGGCTTCGATAACTCAAAGTTATTATGATCCTCTAAAACTATAGTAAGACGCTCCAACATATCATCTAACATATGCGGCGCTGCTCGTAATGTCCAGACAACTGAGGAGAAAACTGTCATGCCAACGTACACCGTGTATAATTTCCAGAACTCCTCTGGTATTTTCCTATTAAAGTATCCTTCTATTTGTCCGATTGAATACGGAATACTAATATCCCTTGCAAACAGTGCAATTTTTACGAAATCATGAATTGGGTCGCCCCAGTCATAGCCATTAAAATCAACAACACCTACATATTTTCCATCCCGTACAATTATATTTTCTAAATGAAAATCATCGTGTTGAAATCGATTCGGGCGGCTCTTTAAATATATTTCATTTTCTTCTATAAACTTTATGATTTTATCATCATTTTTTATTTTTATTCCGCATGTTTTATATACCTCTACATATTTACTATGTTTTTTCATAGCTCTTTCATACCATGGAAGTATATCCTTAGGAGCTTCAAATGTATGCATTTTTGCTAAATCTTTTCCTGCCTCTATACCAATATCATATTGTTCTTTTGGTGAATACGTAGGCAATAGCTTCTTCGCATCTTCCCCTTCTAAATATGAAAAAATACTATAGCATACACCTTCTTCTTCCAATATACCTATTTCAATTGGCCTTTGTGCCTGTACGTTACGTTTTACCATTTCATTTAAAATTTGAAACTCTATTTTCTTTCTTTCATACTCTTTTATATCGCCTGTCCGAAATAAATATTTTTCATTATTTGCATTCGTAATTACATATTTCTTATCTGGAGAGAAACCTTTAGAAATTTCTTCAATATTCGCTGCATCTTTTACTATTTGTATATTGCTTTGCCGTGCTGTAATTATCTTCATATCTATTCCCCTTACATTTCTGCATTTGGTGTATAGGCAACTTCTACAATAAATCCATTCGGATCGTAAAAATCAATCGTATAGTAACCTTCCGAATAATGATTCATTTCAATTGGACCACGTATTACCTTCACTTTCGTACTAGAAAGAAAATCTGCTACTTCATCAACTACTTCTCTATGAATAGCTTGATAACAAATATGTCTAGGCCCTAACGTCCTTACAATTTCCTCATCTACTTCTTTAAAGTATATTTCACTTTCTCCTGTGCTATATGCTACTTCATTTAACTTTCTCCACCCAATTATGGAAAACAACTTATTATAAAAAGAAATGGACTCCTCTAAATTTGCTACCCAAAATTCAATATGATGAATGCCTGCTCGCAGTGTATTCATATTAAGAATACGCTCCTTGTACTACTTGCACAATTTCCATCGGCTTATGAACCATGTAATCTGGTGCATCTTTTTTCACTGTTTCAATAACATCATATCCCCAAGATACCCAAATTACGTTCACTCCAGCCTTTTTACACGCTGCTACGTCTCGCTGTTCATCACCGACATATAACATATCTTTCTCTGTTATCTTTTTCGATTTTAAAAATCTTTTTATCATCTTGTCTTTACCGAACAAATTTTTAGAACAATACACTTCTTGTATATTTTCTATATCATTCTTTTGTAAAAACGCCCGAATATGCTCTTCTGAGTTCGATGATATGACTGCAATTCCGTAGCCTTTTTTATGTAGTTCATCTAATACTTCCTTCATCCCATGGAACAAAATAAGATCTTTTATAGCAGGTTGATACAATTTATAAAACTCCAGCGCTAATATCGGTAGTTTATACAGTGGTACATCGAGTTGTTTACATCTCTCCGCCATCGTTAACTTGCGTAAATACTCAATTTCTTCTTCTCTTACCGTTTTATATCCGTGCTTTTCAGCAATTTGATTATAAATTGGTACAAATATATTTTGTGAATCTACTAATGTGCCATCAAAGTCAAAAACAATATATTTTTGCATTCCCATACTCCCTTTGCTTCTTTTTTCTAAACCTATGTTATTCAACAACATGGTTGTCTGTCCCTTCTATAAAAATAAAAAAGAACAAGATTTTCTCTTGTTCTTTTTAAGAAAGCCATTTCGGCGGTACATTCGTATTCCAATAAATATTTCCTAACTCATGATGTCCTGAGTATCCATCATCAAAACGATGATAATGGAAATTAAAATAATAACCATCTTGCGGTGGATGATCTCTTCTTACATGGAAACGCAATAAATCATTTCCTGATTTCGTATCGTAGACATGAAAAATCTTTTCATTATTCCCACCAGCTGGTTTTTGAGAAATCGCTAATGATTGTAGTGAATCTTCTGGTACATCACTAGCAAGCTCAGCAATTGCCTCTTCAATCTTTGGTAATATTACATCTTTAAATTCATCTTCAATTACTGGACCAATTTTAGTACCAAACTTTTGCATCGACTGCTTCTCTGCTTCTTGCATCGCATAAGTAATAAAAGTATCGGTGGTTAACCTGTCATTCGTTTCTTCATATGTATAGGACGTACTCTCCAAACTTTGTTGCCCAGCTGTGCTCGTAGGCTTGTCCGCAGCTTTGGCATTATCAAGCAATATGGAAGGAGGCGTCACTAAACCAAATGTAAATACGGTAATTAATGCGACTAAGGTTTTTCTAAACCAATTTGGCATTTATGTTCCCTCCCCTTTCACTCATTATTTTTTATATAACGGTGGTTTCTTCTATTATACAAAATGATTGTAATTTTTGCACTTTACAATTTTGTTAACGTTCACATATTTTTCACTTGAATATGAAATTGTAAGATTTCATACAATATTAATACCACGATATTGAGGAGGCACTTGAATGACTTTAGATGTCATGTATTCCGCCGCAAGCATACTCGTTTTAGTATATTTTATTTATCAATGTGTTACAGACTAGAAAAAGAGCCGTCAATGGCTCTTTTTTAATGGTAGAAATACAATCCATACAATTAATAAAATAAAAACAACGCTGCCTACCACAGCTGGCAATAAATAAAACTGTGAAAGTATAACTATTCCATATAAAAGTATTGCTGGTAGTAGTAAATAACGATCTGCCTTCCATCTTAACAATAGTAATTTCCCTTCATCACAATATAAACGAAGAAACATCTTATTCGTAAATTCATTCCAATAATCACGTGCATAGCGAGAAATTGCAACTACAGCAAATACGAGAACAATAGCTGCAATCCACCTTGGAGTCATAATTATACTTGCAGTACTGATACATACAATTTGAATATAAAATATTCGTGCAGTACTTGTACGGAAAAATTCTTTCAAAAAAGATTCGACAATACGAGAATCAGCTTTTTTCCCTAAAAGTCTTTTAGAGCGCGGAAACATCCACGGTTTTTTATTCGAACTACTCGGTTTAGCCGCATGACCACCAACTTGCATAATTCCGCTCGTCCAGCGCATGCTTTCCTCCTTTTCTTTCTCGATTTCTTTAAAAAAGAACTTTTTATAATTCATTTTCTCTTTTACTAATACACTACTTAAGAAAATTACTAGACCGATAAATAAAATTGAATACAACGGATTTTTATAAATAAAAAATAAACTAATTCCAAAAAAGGACACGCTCATAGAAAATACTACATTTTTTACAATCCATAAAACCCATCGTTTCCCCACATGTACATGAACAAATCTCGTTAACAACGACAACATAAATCGAAATATAGTAAAGAATACCCAAAATAATAGGACTTGTATCTCTGTTACTTCGATACTTTTCATCAACACCGGTAACATAATAACGACTACTATTATATTCGTTATCGCTATTCGAACAAATGTGTACATCATGCCATACTGGACTAATTTTCGCATATGTGTTGCATACGAAATTAAAAATAAACTATCCGCTTGCTCAAAAAATGAACGAACTCCTCTTGGATATGTTACTAGATAAAATGCGAGTAATCCTAATCCGAAATAAATCGTCTCTTCCGTTGATAATTCATTTATCCATAGCGATCGATAATAGATTCCCATAAATATAAGTGCTGGAATAATAATATATAATGCGACTGTCCAATCTGTTACCGAACGTATAGACTTCCATTTCCGCTGGAGTTCATGGCGTAATCTCTTATAAAATTGTTGTTTAATCATGTTGTTCACGCCTTACAATTACATCAAAGCAGTCTAATAATGAACTACCCGGCATTTCCGCTAATATTTGAATAGATTCTAAATGTCCATCTGCGACTAATGTACCTTGTGAAATGAGTAAAAATCTTTCACAAATTTTTTCAGCAGTATCTAATACGTGCGTACAAAGTAAAATTCCTGCCCCGCGCTCTTTTTCTTTATATAAATAATTTAAAAACTCTTTCGTAGCTACCGGATCTAAACCGATAAAAGGTTCGTCAATGATATAAAAATCTGGCTCAGTTAAAAACGCCAATATTAGCATCGATTTTTGTTTCATGCCTTTTGAAAATTTTGATAAATACTCATGTTTATGCTTATTCATTCGAAAAGTATGTAATAATTGTTCCGCTCGTTCTTCCCAACTTCCCATTTCACTTCCACGAGCTGCCATTAATAATTCAATATGTTCCCAGAGCGTCAAGTAATCATAGTATGTTGGATGTTCTGGTACGTATGCATACGGATTTTTCTTTTCACCGAATGATATTTCACCGTCCATATTTACAAGTAATCCGAGTATCGTTTTAATCGTCGTACTCTTCCCAGCACCATTTGCTCCAATAAGAGCAACTAGTTCACCTTTTTCGATAGAAAAAGCTATATCATGAATTATTTTTTCGCCCATTTCATATCCAGCTGAGCGGATATTTACTTTTAACATGCATTCCCCTTCTTTCCATTTCTAATACAATCAAGGAAAAGAATAACATATAACTATCTATATATCATTATAAAATATTTATTTTCATAGCAGGAAAAAACATTTTTTAACAGAATATTAAATGTTTGATTACATTTTATTGGAGTGGATAATATGTCTTTTCAAATTCGTGAAGCAACGATAGATGATATAGACGCACTTTGTTCTTTAACGAAAGAATTAAAAGGTTCCTCTATTTCCTATGAAGATATGAACAACCGATTACAATTCGTACAAATGAGTCCGTTTGATTTTTTATATGTTTACGAGGAAGAAGAAGCTATATTTGGATTACTTGGATTTCGTATACGTGAAAATTTAGAAGATGTAACACGTTATGGAGAGATTTCAATTATTAGCGTTGATTCTAACATACGACGGAAAGGCATTGGACAAGTGTTGATGGATTATGCCGAGCAATTAGCAAAGAAACATAATTGCATTGGCACATGGCTAGTTAGTGGAACAAAAAGAGTAGAAGCTCATCCTTTTTACAAAAAATTAGGATATGAAGTAAATGGCTACAGATTTGTAAAACATTTTTAAACTACTTATAAATTGAAGGGACTATAACTATGACAAACATTAAAGCAATTTTCATTGATCGTGACGGTACAATTGGTGGTGACACTACAATACATTATCCAGGATCTTTTTCATTATTTCCATTCACAAAAACATCCTTGCAAAAACTAAAAGCTAAAAATATAAAAATTTTCTCTTTCACAAATCAACCTGGTATCGCAGATGGAATTGCAACTGTAGCCGATTTTGTACAAGAATTAGAAGGCTTCGGTTTTGATGATATTTATGTATGTCCTCATAAACACGGTGATGGTTGTGAATGCCGTAAACCAAGTACAGGCATGCTGCTTAAAGCAGCAAAAAAACATGGACTTAATTTAACACAATGTGCTGTAGTTGGTGATCGCTGGACTGATATTGTTGCAGGAGCAAAAGTAAATGCGACTACGATTCTAGTCCGAACAGGCGCTGGATATGATGCTTTGCATACGTACCGAGACAAATGGGCACATATTGAACCAAACTACATTGCAGATAACTTTGAAGATGCAACGAACTGGGTTTTAAATCAACTATAATACAAATGAAGTTTTTGATTCACTCGAAATAATTTAAAACATAGTTTAAATAGCCTTTTTGGCAAATAATTGTCTTCCACAAAACGGATCACCTCAAAAGGTAGCAAGTTCCCTTTTGATACGCAAACATTGCAATTCAAATTATATTTTTTATTAGTAACAGCAATTAACGTAAAGAAGGAATAGCTTAGTGGCTATCCCTTCTTTATTGACTTCTATTATTTACATTTGTTATCTGTTTTTATTGAGTATTCTCATCGTTTTTATACTCCAAAACATCCCCTGGCTGACACTCCAAAGCTTTACATATCGCTTCTAATGTTGAAAAACGAACCGCTTTTGCTTTCCCATTTTTCAAAATAGAAAGATTCGCCATCGTAATTCCAACCTTCTCCGAAAGCTCCGTTACACTCATTTTTCGTTTTGCTAACATGACGTCAATATTAATAATGATTGTCATATCCGCCACCTCAGACCGTCAAATCATTTTCTGATTTTATGTTAATTGCCTCTTGTAGAAGTCGTTGGAGGATAGCAGCAAAAACGGCGATAACGAGCGAAGCAAAAACGATAATGAGTCCCACTAGCCCAATAGGAGGGTCCATTTTTTTCGCTATAAAATGAAAAAGTGGCAAACTTAATACATACAAACCACTGATTGTAATTGCACAGCGCTTTATATTCTTTAACGCCTTTACTGATAATTCCGAGAACGCTGTGTTCTCATCAATGTACTGTAAAAGATTGAAAGCCTGATAAAGAGCAACGTAAAAAGGCACAGCTGCTCCATACATCACAATGAAAACAAGATATTTCATCGGAGCAATATTAGGATACAAATTTGCTGCGAAATTCGCCATTTCCGGCACTAAAAATATGCATAAAGCAAGTACTGAAATTCCAGCAAGAAAAATAATTACTTTTAAGAACGTTGTTGAACTTCGTTTAAGATTCATTTATAATACCTCACTTATTTAATGGCAACATAATTTTATCACAACATTTATTGTTTAACAATAAATAAATATCGTTTTATTTTTGTCATGTTTTTTAATTTAGGCAAAATAAAAAAGAATTTCTCATTACAAAGAAATTCTTTTTCTTGAAAATGTCTCTTTCAACTTAATTTTTTAAAACGTTAATTCGTAATGGAAATAACGATTATCTCTCAAATAACCATTTTCAGCGTATAATCGTTGTGCTGATAAATTATCAATCTCCGTTTGCAGCTTTACACCTTTTGCTCCATTTTCTAATGCGTATTCTTTAGCAGCTTCTAATAATTTTTTACCTGTTCCGGCTCCACGCTTCGCCGCTTGTACAAATAAATCATTTAAAATCCATAATTCTTTCATTGAAATAGAAGAAAATGATGGATATAGTTGCGTGAACCCAATATATTCGCCGTCTTCAACTGCTACGAAAATAACAGACTCTTTTTTCTCAATTCTATTTCGTAAAAATACTTTTGCCCCTTCTAAATCAGAATCTTGCCTATAAAACATACGATAGTTATTAAAAACTGATGCTAGTCCATCTAAATCTGCAATTGTTGCCTCATATATTCTCATTTTACTCCATTCCCCTTCCAATACTGTCTCATTATATCCGTTGCCCATTTAGGCTGGTGTATTTCTTCTGTCGGCATAAACTCTTTCATTATTGGTTTTATATCCAATATAGGAGTGCCATCTATAGCATCTAATCCCTCAACAATAATTGATTTACCTTCTCTTTTGATCACCTTTACAATTGTTACAGCTATGCGATTTGGGCGATTTTTCCCGCGCTGTGCAAAAATACCTACTTCAGGATAATCCTTATTATTTCTAGGATGTCTAGCAAAATACTGAATTTGCTCGTCAGTTACTTTATGAAAATAAAAAACAACTTCAATATGAGAAAAATCTTCAACCCCTTGTATACTCTCTTCTGCATACATTTCAGTTAAAGTTATACGAGATCTTACTTCTCCCCACTCATCATCTTTTATTTCCTTTCTTTCATTATGTACAAATGCGATTGGTTGAACTGAAAACATACGCATTCCCCCTTAAATGTAACCACTTACATTATAAAATATTTTCTGAATGTTTTCCAGATATACGAATAAAGTTTACATAATATAATTATACTCTATCTAGAGCTACCTTGACTGCTTCAATTGCATGTATATGAGTTGTATCAAATATCGGGACAGATACGTTTTCTTGCTTTATTAATAACCCTATTTCTGTACAACCTAATATGATTCCCTGTGCTCCTTTTTGCACTAACTCTTCGATGACTCTTTTATAATATTCTCTAGATTGAGATACTATTTTTCCTAAACATAATTCTGTATATATTACTTTATTTATTTCTTTTCTATTTTTTTCTGATGGTACTATTACTTTTATATTATTTTCTTCTATACGTGACTTATAGAAATCTTGCTCCATTGTATATTTAGTTCCAAGCAGACCAACCTTTTGAATGTCTTTTCTTTTAATTTCTTTTGCAGTTGCATCAGCAATATGTAAGACTGGAATATCAATTTTCGCCTTTATTTTTCCAACTACCTTATGCATTGTATTTGTACAAATGATTATAAAGTCTGCTCCTCCCTTTTGTAATGAATATGCCGCATTCCCTAGAATTTCTCCAGCACCATCCCAATCTCCGCTAGACTGACATCGTTCAATCTCTTCAAAATCCACACTATTAATCAAACATTTTGCTGAATGTAGCCCTCCTAATCTCTCTTTTATTTCTTCATTAATAATTCGATAATATTCAGAAGTTGATTCCCAACTCATACCACCTATAAGACCTATCGTTTTCATATAAACAAACACCTACCTAAAATTTTTTATAAAACTAATAACAACATTTTATTATGTATATTATACACAATAAAACAAGACTTTAAGTTTGGAATATAAAGTCTTGTTTTAACGTATATAGAATAATTGTACTTTCATTTCCAAGGAAATTTTTATAGAATATTCTGAAATTAATAATCTGATATTTTTATAAATTCTTTATACTTATAATTAAAACACTCTCGATACAACTCTTTGATTTCATCATATGATGGAACACGTGGGTTATTAGCTGGGCTACCACTTTCAATTGCATCTGATGCCATTTTAGAGATAGCATTTTCAAATTCAATTTCATCGATACCGTATTCTTTTAAATTTGGAATACGAAGATCATAGCAAAGCTTTTTTATTTCCCCAATCGTATAGTCTGCTACTTCCTCATCAGAATTCGAATACAAATCCTTATTTAAGTTACGTCCAATTTTTGCTAACCTTTTCACTGCACTTGTTTTTGTAAACTCTAACACTGTAGGTAATAGTATGGCATTTGATATTCCATGCGGTACATGAAATAATGCTCCCACTGGCCTTGACATTCCATGAACTAATGTAACTGATGCATTCGAAAATGCAATTCCAGCTTGTAAGGAAGCAATCATCATCGCTTCTCTTGCCTCCATATTATGTCCATCTTCATATGCTATACGTAAATATTTCATAATACTTTCAATAGCTGAAAGAGCAAGTACATCTGTAAGTGGTTGTGAAAATTTAGAAATATAAGCTTCAATCGCATGACATAACGCATCTATTCCTGTTGCTGCCGTAATTTGTGGTGGTAACGAACTTGTCAAAACTGGATCTATAATTGCTACTTTCGGTATAAAACTAGGATGCTTCATCATCATTTTTACATCTGTTTTTTTATTCGTAATTACTGCTACACTTGTAACTTCCGAACCAGTACCAGAAGTTGTTGGAATTGCAATAAGTGGTAGTGGATTGTTTTCTATTTCAATATCCTTTTGGACATAATCCTCAACTTCTCCACCATTTGTATATAAAACCGCTACCGCTTTCGCAGCATCAATACAACTTCCACCACCAATACCGATAATAAAATCGCACTTTTCCTCTTTACAAAGAGATAACGCTTCTAATACGTGTATATTTGTAGGCTCAGCATCCACTTTATTATATGTGCTAACAGTAATACCTTTCTTATTTAGTTGTTGCATACACTTTTCAACATATCCTAATTTCTCCATAATTGTATCAGTAACTATAAAAGCTTTTTTCCCTAACTTTTTTGATTGTTCTCCCAGTTTTTCAAGCGAATTTCTTCCATATAATACCGACTTTGGCATACGAAACTCAGAAACCTCTTGCAAGTCCCCCACCCCTTCTTATCCTAATTAATATTTTATAATATAAATTATCGATTTGATGAATCTTTACGATTCAAATTTTTTAATAGAGTCCTGTTAAAGTATAGAATGCGATAACTAAAAATACAGCAACCGTTTTCAAAATTGTAATAGCAAATATATCTTTATATGACTGTTTATGTGTTAATCCTGTTACTGTAAGAATAGTAATAATAGCCCCGTTATGTGGTAGTGTATCCATTCCTCCTGATGCCATTGATACGATACGGTGCATAACTTCTAATGGAATATCAAATTGATTGGCCGCTGCAATAAATTTATCTCCCATTGCGCTTAATACTATTCCCATTCCTCCTGATGCCGAGCCTGTAATTCCAGCTAAAATATTCGTCGTTACTGCACCATTCACTAACGGATTTGTGAAAGTAGCAGAGATGCCATCTCTCATAATTGCGAAGCCTGGAAGTGCTGCAATGACACCACCGAATCCAAACTCAGCTCCTGTATTCATCGTTGCAAGTAGCGCTCCACCAATACTTGTATTCAATCCAGCTTGGAAACCTGTTACTACTCGCTTCCAATATAATAATAACGTTGTTAAGATCCCTATAATAAGTGCCAATTCTACAGACCAAATTCCTACCACTGCACTTAATTCTACTTTTCCAAATGCTTTCATACCAATTGCAGAAAAATCAAAACCGCTTGGATACCACTTTGGTATCATAATAGTAAACACTTTATTCATTACACCTACTAAAATAAGTGGTATAAATGCAATAAGTTGTTGTGCTCTTGTGATTTCAATGTTATTAATTAATGGCATATTTTTTTGTTCTACTTGCAAAGATGCTGCCATTTCAGTATTTCCATCATTAAAACCAAAATATCCTTCACCTGCTGCTTTTGCCTTCTTACGTCTACTCTCTAAATATAGTAAACCTAATGTAAGAACAAAAATTGCTCCTACAATCCCAAGTATCGGTGCAGCATAAATATCCGTTTTAAAAAATGTTGTAGGTATTACATTTTGAATTTGTGGTGATCCAGGTAGCGCATCCATTGTAAACGTTACTGCTCCAAGAACAATCGTTCCAGGGATTAAACGCTTTGGAATATTAGCTTGTCGAAACAACTTAGCTGCGAACGGATAAACAGCAAACACTACTACATACACACTAACACCACTATACGTTAAAATAGCCCCCATTAATACAATCGCTAATATAGTACGTTTTTCACCAACTAACTCAATAATTGTTTTTGCGATAGAATCTGCAATTCCTGACATTTCCACTACTTTTCCAAATATTGCTCCTAATAAAAACACAGGAAAATATAATTTTATAAATCCAACCATTTTCTCCATAAAGATATTAGAAAAGAAAGGTAATACATAACTAGGTTCTGTCAAAAATACTGCAAATAATGCAAATATCGGCGCGAATAAAATAACAGAAAAACCTCTGTATGCTACGAACATAAGTAAACTTAGTGCTAATAATATAATAACTAACTCCAATTTTACCCCTCCATTAAACAGAATATTCTAAATTTTATTGATAAATTTCTACTAAACTTTTAATTCTGACATCCCTCCTCTTATTCATACAAATTTTTATGCTAAAAATGTCTAATTATAATTATTCGATTACATATGAAAAATCCCTTTAAACAGAAACGAATTCATCGTCATACGTTATAAAGGGATTGCTAGAATCTATATTTACTGCTGTATTAAATTTTTCTCTACATAAAAATGATACAGTTCTTCAACATCTTTCACTATGTAGGTCGCACTAACTTCAGTCAGTTCTTTTTCACAGCCATAGCCATATAAAACACCAATTGAAGCAATTCCATTCTGATTCGCACCTATTATATCGTGCTTTCTATCACCAATCATTATCATTTCTTCTTTATTTAGTTCTTCATGTGTTTGTAAAATATGAGCAATTATTTCTTCTTTTTTTATTCTCGTACCATCTAAATTACTTCCAATGATGTCTTCGAAATAATTCGTTAATTGAAAATGCTCTATAACTTGTTTCGCAAATACAGTGGGCTTTGAAGTTGCTACGAATATGCGATTCCCTGAACTTTTTAATTGTTGCAAGAGCTTCAGAATCCCCTCGTATACATTATTTTCAAACAATCCACGCTGCTTTAAATACTCACGGAAGTAAAAAACAGCACGTTCAACCTCTCCTTCACTCATATTATATCTCTCTATGAATGATTGCTGAATAGGAGGACCTATAAATGAATCTAACTCACTTATATGTACTTCTTCAATTCCTACTTTTTTTAATGCATATAAAACCGAGTTTACAATCCCTTCTTTCGGATCCGTTAAAGTTCCATCTAAATCAAATAGAAATGTTTTATACATGCTTCATTCCTCCACTTAATTTGCTGTATAAATAAGTGCTAACATCTCTTCCACTTCTCCCTATTATACTATTATTATCTATTTTTTCGAAAAATCAATTTCCATATGTCACATACTTTCAGTTACAAAATACGATAGATATGATACAGTAAAAAAGTTACAATTATTTTAATAGAAACTGGTGAAACAAATGTCAATTACGTTAATTTTTATAATGGCTTTCACAATTGTGATCCACGCAGTTGAAACAAGCTCTTATAGTATTCGATTAGCTGGAGTACGTTTAAAGAAGATTGCGGTTGCCTTGTCTGTTGTAGGAATGGTGTTACTTATTTCAAGAACATCAAACTTACTACAAGCCTTTTTAATCGGTGGTATTGTCGATGAAGCAAAACTAGATTCTTCTATTAATTTAGAGCATATTATACGACTCGTACTATTATCGGCTTCTATCGGTACATTAATCGCGATCATTCTTTATCCAACTTTGACAAAATTATTTGGATATGTCATTCAAAACTTTGAAACAGACGGTTCTTTCATTCGAATGATGAAAACGAATAACATTCAAAAATTAAAGTACACAAAAAAATATGTCCGTTTTCCAAAGTTAGAAATGATTCATAGACTGCGTATCGGTGGTATTCCAAAGCGTATTATGCTTATTAACATGTTTGCTACTGCTATTTATACAGCAGGGGTACTTTCAGCCCTTTACGCTTCTTTTTTAAATCCAGATTATGCAACAAATGCAAGTACAGCTTCTGGCCTTGTAAATGGTTTCGCCACTATTTTATTAACTGTATTACTCGATCCACGCATTGCTCTTTTAACAGAACGTGCTCTACAATCAGAAAGCGGTGCTGAATCTATGAGTAAAATGTATGGTTGGCTAATGATTTCTAGACTTCTCGGCACATTATTAGCACAACTGCTATTTGTACCAGGTGCTTACTGGATTTTATGGATTATTGAACTGATGCATTAATTTACTAGAAAGGTGAATTTATCAATGAAGATCAAAACAGAGAAAGATATAATTCGCTTAATAGAAAACGACGAATGGATGATGAATGTATTACAAATGGCAAAACCACTAGAGCTACCTGATTGGTGGATTTGTGCCGGATTTGTTCGTTCTAAAATTTGGGATACTTTACATGACTATGAAGCGAAAACGGCTATGCCTGATGTTGATGTGATTTATTATGATAGTCTACATCAAGATGAGATATACGAACAATCATTAGAAACGAAATTAATGAATATTGATGCTACTATCCCTTGGTCTGTAAAAAATCAAGCTCGTATGCATGTAGTGAATAATATGCCACCATATTCTTCTTCTGTTAATGCTATTTCTAAATTCCCTGAAACAGCAACGGCTTTAGGAGTTACACTTGATGAACTAAACAACGTTATCTTAACAGCCCCATGGGGTATTGAAGATGTCCTTTCCTTACAAGTGAAACCAACAGCTCATTTTCTTGAATCGAAAGAACGATTACATATGTACAAAAACAGAGTTATAAAAAAGAATTGGCAAAGTAAGTGGCCTAACATCACAATCACATATCCAGAAATTTAGAAAGGGTGCCTCTCATTTATAGAAGCACCCTTTTCTTCATTTCAAAAAATGTATGACTGTTTCTGCAAATCTATCTGCTTCCTCATAATGAGGTGAATGACCGCTCTCTTCAAATACGATATACTTGCCGTTTCGGGCATCTTTATTAAATGTTTTAATTTGTTCTTCACACGTTACTACATCATGTTTTCCTACTATTAATAACATTAGATTTTGTACATCTTTTATTTTTGATAATAATGATGTATGACATGCTCTCTCTAATTTTAATCTATCAAAGTGAATTTTGGAGCGATTTGAAAATATTTCCCACTCTTCATCACTGTATAAACTCTCATCTGTCCTATCTTCCTTATTATTGTAAATCTCCATTCTTTTTTCTTCTAATTCAGCGCTTAATCTTATATAAGCTTCTAACAACTCTTCTGAACTAGCATCGCTAGATGAATAAGCAAAGCATTCTTTTGCTATTTCTTCTTTTCCATACTTTTTTAATAAATGCCCTGTCTTTTGTAACAAAGCCCTACTTGTTAATGCAAAATTAAAAGTTGGTCCTTCAAATATTATTTTCTCTATTGAACTTGGATATATCGACGCATAAAGCAATGCTACATATCCACCGAAAGAGTGTCCAATTATAGACCACTTCTCCATTTGTAATACTTTTTTTAATTCCTCACAGTCTTCAATCAAATCATTTAATCCAAAAGCTTCGTCTTCAGTAATTTCTTCTGAGCGACAAACACCTCTTTGATCTATCATAATTACATATAGAGAATCTTTTAAACGTTCCGCTTGATGAAATGAAAAATCATAACAACTTTCTCCTGGTCCACCATGCAAGTATAAGACTGGCTTATTTTTAGGATTTCCATGTGTTTCAACGTATAGCTTTTTCCCTCTAATATTCATATATTTCCCTGCTTCTATCAAATTTTTCTTTATGATCATCACCCCTTTTTTTACTGAATATTATAACATTTAATATTAAATAATCCCTATCACATTTAAGAAGACGATAATTATTGCAAGTGGTGCTACAAATCGAAGTAAAAATACCCAACAAGTAAATACTTTCTTTCCATAATTTCCACCTACAAAAAACTCTGCTTCTAGTACCTTCTTCTCCATTTTGAATGAAACGAAAATACTAATAAATAGTGCTCCAAGTGGCATTAATATATTACTAGATAAAAAGTCTACTGCATCAAAAATATTCTTTCCAAAAATCGTAATATCACTCCATACTCCAAATGATAACGCAGATGGTATACCTACTAAGAAAATGCAGAAGCCGATCATCCATGATAATTTCGTTCTTCTTTCTTGTTCACCATTTGCTAATGCTGAAACAACAGTCTCTAGTAAAGAAAATGCCGATGTTAATGTCGCAAATGTAAATAGTGCAAGAAATACTGTTAAGAAAAATCCACCGAATGGGATTTGACTAAATACAGATGGTAATACGATAAACAGTAATCCAGGTCCTTCTGTTGGCTCCATTCCTAATGAAAATACAGCTGGAAAAATAGCAAGACCTGCAAATAATGAAACAAATAAATTTAATCCAACAATTGTTATTGCTGATTTTGGTAAACTTTCTTTTTTATTTAAATAGGAACTATACGTAACCATAATTGAAATCCCGATACTAATTGCAAAGAATGATTGCCCCATTGCGAACAAAATACTTTCCGAAGTAATCTTTGAGAAATCTGGTTGTAAGAAAAACTTCACACCTTTCATTGCATCATCAAGTGTTAACGAACGAATAATAAGAGCGACAAATAAAACGAACAATGCTGGCAACATATATTTACTTGCTTTTTCAATTCCGTTTTGTACACCCTTTGATACAACCCATATCGTAATGAACATAAAAGCGAAATGTCCCATAATAGCCCAAGCAGGATTCCCAATTGTTTCAGTAAATAATGTACCGTAATTTTGTCCTGGAGTAATCAGTTGTCCAGTTATTCCTCTGAATAAATAAATTAATACCCATCCACCTACAACACTATAAAACGAAAGTAGTATAAAACAAGTTCCAACACCAAGGCGTCCAATCCAATGCCATCCTGTATTTGGTGCGATGCTTTTAAATGCTCCAACTGCTTGTTTCTGCGTACTGCGTCCAATCATAAATTCAGCTATAAGTAGCGGTAGTCCAATTAAAACAGTAAATAATATAAATATTAAAAAGAACGCTCCTCCCCCACTCTTCCCAGCGATATAAGGGAACTTCCATATCGCCCCAAGTCCAATTGCTGATCCGGCTGCCGCCATTATAAAACCTAATTTCGAAGTCCATTGCTCCGTCTGTTTCATCTCATTTTCCTCCTAATTAAATCTTTTTATATAAATAAATAAATTTTATAAACCTATTCAAATAAACCCTCCATTTCTTCTTCCATATAATAAAAAAATGGCCTAGCATCTCTATATAAAGAGACGCTAAGCCATTTACTTAACGCGGTACCACCCTTATTGATTCCATTATGAATCCACCTTAGTAGTAATCGTTTGATTACAAACCTAATATCGAAGGTTAACCGTTAAGATTTACTAAGAATGTAATTCCGTTCCACCTTACTGCTCCTAGGCGAGTTCAGGATGTCATTTGACTATGTCACACCAACCCATAGCTCTCTGTACAAATACATGACCTTACTACTCCTATTCAACACATTTTAATATTTAGAATATATTTTCTTTTGAAATTAATATGAAGTATATCTGTTATATTTGTAACTGTCAAGGGTATATTGATTTTTTTGTCGAAATGGTTCATATTTCAACTGACTTTTACTAAGCTTATTAGAAAAAGAAAGAGTCTATATTTTCACCTTTTTAAACGAACTATAAAAAAAGAATCTTCGCGATAATCGCGAAGATTCTTTTTACGGTATGAGACGAGTACAATCTCTCGGAAAAGCACTCGCCTCTCGTACATTTGTTAATTCTAAAAGTTTATATACAACCCTTTCTAACCCAATTCCGAAACCTCCATGTGGTGGACAACCATATCGAAATGTATTTAAATAAGATTGAAATTTATCTGGGTGTAATCCTTTTTCTTTAAACGAAGCGAGTAACATTTCATAATTATGAATTCGCTGTGCCCCTGACGTTATTTCTAATCCTTTATATAATAAGTCGAATGAATCAGTAATAGCTGGATTCTCTTTATTCAGCATCGTATACATCGGTCTCGCTTTTTTCGGATAATGCGTAATAAAAACAAATTCACTATTATATATTTCCTTCACATATTTCCCTAGTAACTTTTCACCTTCTGTATCTAAATCCCCTACAGGAGATTCTTTACGATACTTACTTTTCAA
The DNA here is from genome assembly GCF_001836235.1 of Bacillus sp. HMSC036E02. Classification (NCBI taxonomy): domain Bacteria; kingdom Bacillati; phylum Bacillota; class Bacilli; order Caryophanales; family Bacillaceae; genus Bacillus; species Bacillus sp. HMSC036E02. The sequence continues at coordinate 198,200 of NZ_KV827806.1, forward strand.
AATTTCTTGTGCTTCTAACAATGTAATTTTAGGTATTTCAGTAATAACAGGTACTTCTATTTGTAATAGTTGTAGTTCTATTTCACATTTTTTCGCTACTTGTTGAAACATATATCGTAAAACATCCGTTTCTAGTTGCATCACTTCATAAAAATCATGAATAAAACCAAGCTCTACGTCTAACGATATATATTCATTCAAATGACGGGAAGAATTATGATGTTCCGCTCTATATACAGGTGCAATTTCAAAAACTCGTTCTAACCCACCTGCCACCATCATTTGCTTATAGAACTGTGGTGATTGTGCTAAATAAGCTTCTTTTTGGAAGTATGGAAGCTTAAAAACATTTGCTCCTCCTTCTGCCCCTTGCGAAACAATTTTCGGCGTAAATATTCGTGTGAAATCGTTCTCTATAAGAAATTCACTAAAGCTTTGAACGAGTGTAGATTTCACTTTAAAAATTGCTGCGGTTCGCTCATGCCTTAATGATATTACTCGCTCATTAAGTAGTTGATCTAAGCCAACTTGTAACTTCTTTTTATTTATTTCAAATGGAAGTGGCTCTGCACCGTTTATTACTTTCACTTCATGAGCAAGTACTTCAACACCCAATTCTGTTTTCGATGTCTCGACTATTTCACCAATTACGTGGACGACACTTTCTACATCAACTTTATATCCAGCCAATTCATTTTCTAATACACATTGAATTACTCCTGTTCTGTCTCGTAATAATAAAAAACTAACATTTCCAAGATGTCGAATCTTTTTTACCCATCCTTGAAGTAATACAACCTTTCCACTTTGCTTTGTACATTCTTTTGTGAGTGAACGCTTCATTATTGAATCCATTATTTTTCCCTCCAGTAATTTTATATTTATTTACGTTATTGTTGTCATCGTCATCATCCACGGTCACTCACCCCCTTTCAAAGAATACAAAAATCCGCCCCTATAAATAGGGACGGATTTTTTCCGCGGTACCACCCAAATTGTCATACTGACCATCTTAGCCCTGATAACGGTAGGTACCGTTTGCTTTTACTAATAATCACGTTCAAAGCAACACTCACAGGTGTCTTTCCATCATGCGGTATCGCAACCTTCCCAGCAACTGGCTGCTCTCTGTAGACCTTTGCACCATGTACTTTTCCTGATCATCACTTTTTATATTTACAGAGTATTCTAACTCCTTACCTTATAAAACGCAAGCTTTTTTTGAAACATTCTGGTTTTATAACTCCTAACTTCTTCTAAAGTGTGAAAAGTTAATTTTGTAATACATATTCTTATGTATTACATCCAAAATTACACCTTTAATATTTTCCAATTTTTACATAAAAACTAATTCATTTACGCATATTAATAAAAATTTTAAAGCGAGGTGTGTATATGCAAAAAGCAATTAGTTTCTTTCTCCTTTTGTTTTGCTTAATTGTAGTAAACGAAACGTATGCCTATTCACCAAAATCTTTACCAATCTCTCAAAACTCTGATCAATGGCAAGTGAATATTGATAAACCGAAAAAAACAAACAAGAATATGCTTCAAGCTAAAAAAGATGAATTTCAAACATATCATTTTTCAGTAAAGAATGTCGGGAATAGTGAAGTATATAATGTAAACGTCGAAGTATTCCGCAACGAACCAAATAAGAAAACGAAATATGAACTCTTTTCCCTAAAGGAAAGTCGTTTGGCAAGTGGAAAAACTGGATTTGAACACGCTAATTTACCCGTTGCTACAAAAGCAGATGAAGTTGATGTTATTATTACATGGCAAGAACACCCATTCCGATCGATGCGAAATGGTCAAAAAGTTGAATCTAGAAAATTTAAAGAGCATTTTGTTTTTAAAGAAGCTAAAAAGTAAATGGGATACGGATATATTCACACTATCATTGATATAGCTTTATTTACTAGTACCAGTTCTTAAGCAAATTCAAAAGTCGTGGCTTATAAATGCCACGACTTTTTATATTAATTCGTACTAATGCCTCTCGCTGCCCAAATGCGATCGATATCAGCAGCATGTTGTCCGCCATATAAAAGAGCATCCGCTTGCTTAATCGCTTTTGCTCCATCACTGAATTTAGAGTTTGGTGTTAATGACCAGTGCGATTGTAAAATAATTTTCGTTGCTACATCACGTCCAAATGCTTGTGCCATTTCATATTGGCCTTGTGCCCAAATTTCCCCATCATCATGTACCTCATTTGTAATATCTTTCGGATACACTTTATTCGTATCTAATCGGCGTAAGCACGTCGGATCTGAACTAGAATAAGCAGTCGCATCCCATTCTCCAACACATGCTTTACCATATCCAGTAGTCGATACTGCATCTTCATATGTAGCACCTAAGAAGTCGCCAAATCCTTCTCCCATCGCTCCACCTTCTGCTGAACTACCAAAGCCAGGAACTTGGTTATCTTGAATCGAATGCCCATACTCATGTGCGATAATACCAGCATCTTCTGCATCATCAACACCGCCAGTACCGAAAGTTAAAGCTTTTGTTGATGGAGAATAGAATGAGTTATCATCAGTTGTACCATTAACATTCACTTTTATCGAACGGTTATTAATATTTTTAAAACCTAGACTTTGAATGTAACGTTGCAATGTATCAATATGATAATATGACATTACATCTTCAAAGCTATCATTTGCACGTGTATAGTTGAATTGTAAGTTTGTAGATTTTGTTTTCGCTTTTGAAGAAATCGTTACATATTCTCCAATTAAAAATCCTGTTCCATCTAAACCTTTTAACGTAACAGTTTTTAATTGGTTCGTTAGAGCTGTTGAATCTGCATCGTTATTATCTTTTAAGCCTACTTTACTACCGCTAGATACGACTGGGTTAGGTAAAAATACTTTTCCTGACCCTTCAGCTTTTCGGTTTATATCAACCTTTTTAATTAACTTTCCATTTTCTGCATCAATAAATGTTTCCCATGCACCAAATGGATTATTAGAATGGACTACAACTTTATATACTGGACGAGCAATTCCTTCTTCAACAATATATCCGAACTCTTTATCTGTAGGAGCCCATAAATTTTGCTCACTTGCTTCTCCAACATACGCCATTGATTTTTGTATTGCATCTTTTTCACTAATTTTTGTCGTTACTTCCTTCACACCTGTAACAGGCTGATAATCGGAAACAGCGAGTACTCCCTTTCCCTCTCCGTTAAGCGTAACTGTTATTTGTTTTGAAAATACAGGTGCACCATTAACAACTTGTTGGAACCTAACATATGAAGCTACTGATGTTTCTGTTGTAGAAATATATTGCAAGTCTGAAAGATCTGTTTTCAATCCATACTGCGCAGCATTTTCTTTTAAATATTCAGTTGCTTTTTTCTGTGGCGAATAAGCTTCTAACTTTACTTGCTGTTGTTTTTCCAATGCCGAAACCGTAGAAATCGTCCCCATTACTAACGGCACGGTCATTGCCATTGCCACCATTTTTTTATTAAACATAGAACCACTCCCCCTAATAAAGTAGCTCAACCTTATCCCATTACCACTAGGCAATCATTCCCCGCAAAACGGATGGATAAAAATTGAATCTACGAGTAATTCTCTATGAACACTTCTATTACCTTTCCATTTAGGGTAAGTGAAATTTTCTCAATATTTATGTATGAATTGAACACAATACTGTAGAAATATATTTCTACGGTATTGTGTTCGTTACGCTATGAAAAAAGACAATTGCTAGTGGTCCTATCGAATGTATAGTCAAATAAATTCTAATCATACAAAAAAGGAAGTTGGAATCATTCCAACTTCCTTTTTTCTTTAATTAGCTGCACTTAATTTAATTCTAAGTTTTGTTTCACCTAAAGAAAGTTCATCGTCTTCGTTCGTTAAGTGACCAAATGTAAATTGTTTAACGAGTAAGTTTTCTTCCAATAAATCTTTATGGTTCGTTAACGTTCGCTGTAGTTCTTCTTCTGTATCAAGAATAATATCGACTCGTAAATTAACTGGTAAATTCAACTGTTTACGATATTCTTGAACCGCACGAATGAATTCACGCGCTACTCCTTCTTGTAACAATTCTTCCGTTACATTCGTATCTAACATAACTGTATATTGTCCGTTAGTCGTATTAGAGAATCCTGATTTTGCAACTTTCTCAACTAACACATCTTCAGCAGTTACAACTACTTCTTCTCCTGGTATTGCTTCGTAAACTGCTCTTCCTGTTGATACAAAGTTTTGCACTTCTTCTTGTGATAATTGTTTTAGCCAACCATTCACTGCATTCACATTTTTACCGAACTTCGGCCCCGCTGTTTTAAAATTAAGCTTCAATTGATATGATGTGTATTTTGTTTCATCGAGTTCAACATGGAACGCTTTTACATTTAACTCATCCATAACGATATCACGATAAGATTCCCAATCCATATCATTCTCGTTATGCTCAAGTAATACAAGTTCTGCTAGCGGCTGTTTTACTTTTAAAGAATGCTGATTACGGTTACTTCTTCCAAGTTCAACAACTTGTAAAACAGCATCCATTTCCGCTTCTAATTTCGGTTGAAGTAGTGATTCATTTACAACTGGATAATCGGCTAAATGAACGCTGCTTCCTTCTAAATTTAGATGAATGTCTTCCGCGACAAACGGTGTAAATGGTGCAATTAATTTACTAATTGTTACAAGCACTTCATGAAGTGTCTCATACGCAGCTGCTTTCTCAGCGTTCATACCGGATTCCCAGAAACGATTACGTGAGCGTCTTACATACCAGTTACTCACTTCATCTACAAGTGCTGCAATTTCACGAGCTGCATTCGTAAATTGATAATCATCAAGTCCAGTTCTCACTTTTTTCGTTGTACTATGCAACCTTGATAATACCCATTCGTCTAATTTTGTAAGCTTTACATCATACTTTTCTTTCGGATTATACTCATCTAAATTTGCATATAAAACGTAGAAGCTATACACATTGACTAATGTATCTACAAATTTAGATTTCGCTTCCAGTACTGTTCTTTCAGAAAAACGCTTCGCATTCCACGGGGCACTATCAACAAGTAAAGCCCATCTTAGCGCATCTGCACCAAACTTATCTACTAAATCAACTGGGTCTAGTGCATTCCCTTTACTTTTAGACATTTTCTGGCCTTCTTCATCTAAGACATGCCCTAATGATAACACTCGTTTATACGGTACTTTTCCTGTATATAGTGCTGAGACTGCTAATAAACTATAAAACCAGCCGCGTGTTTGATCAATTCCTTCTGCAATAACATCCGCTGGAAACTGCTCTTCAAATAACTCTTTATTTTCAAATGGGTAATGATATTGTGCAAATGGCATAGAACCACTATCAAACCAAACATCAATTACTTCTGGTGTACGATTCATTGTTCCTCCGCATTTCTCGCAGCAGACTTGCACTTCATCTACATACGGCTTATGCAATTCCAAATCTTCCGGTGTTTCTTTCGTACTATGCTTTCTTAATTCGGCAATGCTCTTCGGTGCGAACTGATGATTACAACTTTCACATTCCCACACGTTTAATGGTGTTCCCCAATATCTATTTCGGCTAATATTCCAGTCCACCATATTTTCTAAAAACTTACCAAAACGTCCATGTTTCATATGATCCGGATACCAAGTAACAGAATCATTATTTTGTAAAAATGTATCTTTAATTGCAGTTGTTCGGATTAACCAACTTTCTCCTGCATAATAAAGTAGTGGTGAATCACAACGCCAGCAATGCGGATAGCTATGTTCATATTTTTCTTTATGATACAGTAAACCTTCCTTCGCTAAATAACGAACGATATCCACGTCACAATCTTTTACAAATCTCCCTTTCAAAAATGGTACTGCTTCTGTATACTCACCTTTTTCATCTACAACGTGCAAAAATGACAATCCTTCACTTTGAACGACTCTATAATCGTCCTCTCCATATGCTGGAGCAATATGAACAAGTCCTGTACCACTATCTCCCGTTACAAAATCTGCTGCAATAACGCGGTAACCATTTGTAACTTCTTTCATCGGAAATGGCGCTGTATAAGATGTGTTTAATAATTCTTCGCCTTTATGAACAGATAATACTTCATAGTTCTCTTTTAATACTTCTTGTACACGTTCTTTCGCAACAATGTATACATGACTTTCTTGTTTTGCTTTAACGTATTCCATATTTGGATGGACAGCAAGCGCAACGTTTGCTGGAAGTGTCCAAGGTGTTGTGGTCCAACCTAAGAAATACTCATTTTCACTATCTTTCACTTTAAACTTCACAGTTGCACTTAAATCTTTTACTGTTTTATACCCTTGTGCAACCTCATGTGAGCTCAATGAGGTTTGGCAGCTTGGGCAGTATGGTGAAACTCTATGTCCTTTATATAACAATCCTTTTTCATGGATTGTCCCCAAAATATGCCATACACTTTCGATATATGGATTCTTTAAAGTTACATATGGATCATCCATATCTACCCAATAACCAATACTTTCAGTGAATTCACGCCACTGCTTCTCATATGTGAAAACACTCTCTTTACACTTTTGAATAAATGGTTCAATGCCATATTCTTCGATCTCATGTTTACCAGAAATACCAAGTTGCTTCTCAACGCCTAATTCTACAGGTAAACCATGTGTATCCCATCCCGCTTTTCTTAACACTTTATAACCAGCCATCGTTTTATATCTTGCTACTAAGTCTTTAATTGTTCGTCCAAGTGCATGACCTACATGCGGTAGTCCGTTCGCCGTTGGTGGTCCTTCATAAAATACGAAAGACTGTGCGCCTTCTCGATTCTGAATTGATTGTTCGAAAATATTTTGTTCGTTCCACTGTTTGCGAATTCGCATTTCTCTTCCTACAGCTGATTCTTTTACATCTACTTTTTCCATATACAATCACTCCTTTGAATATTTTAAAGCACACAAAAAACCCGTCCCTATAAAGTAGGGACGGGTTTACCCGCGATACCACCCTAATTCTATTAGCTTTTTCACTAATAGCACTTAGCAACGTACTATCATACGTGTTCTTTGTAACGGTAGACATCCGTCCGGGCTTACTTACTTTCAGCCTCGGCTCCTCGGAGATGATTTTCAAATAATGTCTGCACACCGGCTTTCAGCAATATACCGGCTCTCTGGAGAACAGCTCACTATTTTACTCTTTCTCGTCTTCAGATTTGTATACTTTGTTAAAAGTTATTTTATGCCATTTAGCAACTAATTGTCAACTAATTCAAAATATATCCTTATCTTTTTCCCCTATTCTTATACAATTACTTTTCAAATTCTCGCAATGCTGCTAAATTTTCATCATCCTCAATAAGTTCAGCAAAAAATCCCGATTCATCCTCACGAAGGACAAATTCAAGCTCTTCCTTCGCCTCTTCATTTCTATTTAACTGCGCTAAATAACAAGCACGATCATATCTTGCTAACAAATCACTCGCGTCAATTATTAATACTTCATTTGTTATTTTTTCTGCCTTTATCGTTTGGGCGACACCATGATATGAAGATGCTAAAGAAAGAAGAATTGCTGTTTCATTTGGATGATGTACAGAAGCATTTTCTAATACATGAATTGCCTCTTCAAACCTTTCTTGACTTTGATATATTTCTCCTAAAGCAAGAAATGCTCTACTTACAAACGGTGTTTGCTCTGTTAATTGTAAGATAATCTTTTCTGCTTTTCTTTCTTCCCCTGCTTTAAAGAATACTTGTGCTTGCAGAAGAAGAGTATCATAATCATCTGGTAGTTCTCGAACCATTTGTTTCGTTAATTCCAAAGCATCTCTTAACATATCTTCTTCCTCGCACTCAACGAAAAGATTTACAAGTTGCTTCGCTACGTCATAATCCCATTTATTTTCTAGTGACGTGTGCAGAATCTCTATTGCTTCTTTATTCATCTCTACATTCTCATAAAATAGCGCAAATCGCTGTGCTGCCATACTATTTTTCGGATTTAACTTTAAAGAGATTTCATATAAATCAATTATCATAGTAACCATTGAAATTTCTTTCGCACGATTTTTCATACGATAAAAAGCTCTCGTAATGATAGATCGTTTCGGCTGTTCATGCAGCTGGCGTTCAATCCATATTTCCGTAACCGCAGCTGCAGCATACATGAATGCTGTACTTCTTTCTGCTTTTTTCACCTTTAATGTATGAAGAAAATCTCGTATGTTAGACAATTTTTTATGTTGCTCTACTGCTTTTACATAAACATCAAATATACGTTCATTATCAAAATCTTTTTGTATTACTTTCATTGCAACTTCAATTGCTTTTACATTTCTTTTTTTCACTAATACTTTTGCATAATGATATAGTACTTCTATATGCTCACCATCTAATTGTAGCGCGTATTCAATCTGTGCTTGTTCTTTATCTGTTTCATTCATCGCTCCGTACACATATGCAATCGCATCTAAACGCCATATTTCAGGTACTTCGTCCACTAATTGTTCTAGTTCAATCAGTAATTCTTCCTGAAGGTTCATTTCTACTGAAAGCTGTGCCAAATATTCCATATTAATATGCAACGGCTCTTCTTTCATCGCCTGAACCATATGACTTTGTTCTTTAGAACGGTTTTCTTCTTTTTCGTATATTTCCGCAAGCTGTAAATGTACACCTACGAAATTCCCATTAAACTCTAAACATGTTTCATACGCCTGCTTTGCTTCCGTCAATTGCCCTAATGCCATAAGTGTTTCGCCAATTCGGTAATACGGTAATGCCGTTTCCATTTGTTCTATCGCCTTATTATATCTTTTCATCGCTTGGCCGTACTGTCCAATAGATTCATATAAAATACCTGCATAACAACCGTACTCACTTACTTCATTTCTTTCTTTGTGTAACGTTCTTAAAAATGCTATACCTCGTTGTACAAATTCCGTTCCTTTAATTCGATTCACATATTCATCTAACGCACTTGCTACATTATAATCACTTTTCTTTATACCATTTTCTAACTTAGATAGCGCTACTTTAAATCCTTCTTCATTTCCACCAAGTTCTATTTCAGCATCCCATAAAACCATTCCTGCATTCATGAGGAAATCTTGACTCTTTTCAATTTGCTTCTCAAGACCAAGAATATATTCTTTTGCTTCCTTATATTGTTCTCTTGCCATATAAACTTGTGTAAGTCCGAAGTGAGAATAAACATCCTCATCATTTTCTTCTAAAGCACGCTTATACAATACTTCTGCTTCTTCCAAGCTATCATTTTGAAAATGATAGTCACCTAATTTTACGTAAAGAGGTGCTTTATCATCACAATTCTCAATACCGTTTAATAAAATTTCTTTCGCACTTTCCTCATCCTTCAAATCAGATTCGTATATTTCCGAAAGTTTCGTATAAATGTAAGGTGCATTACTATCCAAATGAATCGCTACTTTAAGCCCTTTTATTGCTAAATATAATTTCCCTAGTTGATGTGCACATCTCGCTCGTTCATACCATACATGCGCTTCATATTTATACTCTTTTAACAAGTCATTAAAGATTTCATATGCTTCTTCATATCTTTCTAAATCTATTAATATTAAACCGTGATTTGTTAAAGTGAACCTTTCAGGACTACGCTCTAACGCAACTTGAGAGTATTGCAATGCTTTTTCAGATTGATCAATATACATATAGGATAAAGCGAGAAAACTCCAAGCAATAGGCTGATCTGCGTCTAATTGTAACGATGAACGAAAGCTTGAAATCGCTTCTAGATAACTTTCCTGTTCAAACGCATATCTTCCGTTTATTAAATGATATAAAGCACGATTATTTTTCTTCTCAACGCTTGTCAGCATTTGCTCCGCTTTCTCTACTTCCTGAAGACGAATAAAACACTGTGCACCATGCAATTTAACAAAGTCCGAGTTCGGAAACTTTTCCATTAACTTATCGATACAATATAAAATAAATTCTTTATCTACTTCAACATCTAAGTGCTTTATCGTATATAACCACGTATTTGGATTATCACTCGTTTCTTTTAAAAATTGTACTAGGTTACTAATTCCCTCTTTGTCATGTTCATCTAAATGATCCGTAAGAGAAAAAATAGATTTAAAATAACGATTTTCTTCTTCACTTAGAAACGCTAGTTGCTCCTTCTTTTCTTTCGGAACAAACGTGATTGCTAAACAGCCTGTATAACGATATTTTTCTTGTACTTTACTATATTCCACAAGAACTGGCTCTATAAAGTTTGGATCTTGAACATAGAAAGCTTGCAATGTATCATCATATCCAGATAGAACTTGTACGTGTGAAGCATGCTCAATATCTATACTTAATAAAACAGGAATTCCTTCGTCAATCAGTCTCTTATAATTCTCTTCATTCCCTTTAAAATAACGATATTCATAACCTAATTCTTCTAAATAAGAAACAGTATCTGAAAACTTCGAACCTGTCATATCAAAAATAAACTCTGCTATTTCATCTTGTGTACGTTTCTCTCCCCATATACGCAACATCATCTCTAAGCTTGTCGGAACACAATAATTATCCTTTTGTACAATAGGAACTATCGGCAAGTGAACCTTTTTTCCATCCGGATTTTTTTCTAAATTATGATATAAAGATTCTTTTAAACTCTTTTCTTCTTTTAATAATTCTTGTAAATCTGCAAATTTATTCATTTTGTACAGCGCTTCTGCACGTAAATGTACAAAGTAAGTATTATAGGCATGATATGGCAGCTGAGTATTTATATTATCTATTACCGCTAACATCTCTTCATATTGCTCTAAATCTAATAAATACTTTATCTTCTCAAAATGAAAATATGGTACTTGTGGGAATTTTACAATCGCATCATCGATTAACTGTATCGCGCGTTTTTGTTCTCCTTTATTCGCATACAATTGTGATAATAAATAGGTAGATAACTCTTCACAATCTTCATGCTGCATGCCAGCAATAAATTGTTCTTCCGCTTTCTCCCATTCACCTGTATGCATATAAACGTAGCCCCATTTATCAAACACTGCGCGTGCACTGTACTCCTCTGCTTTTTGCATATACATTAACGCTTCTTCGTTTCGTTTCATTTCTAAAAGACATCGTACTAACGTAAAATATGTTTTCGCTAAAAAATCTGCATCTATTTCTTCTTTACTTAACTCTTCTAAAGAAGATTTTAACAACTGCTCCGCTTCAAGAATTTTCCGCTCATCAATTAACTCATCACAATATAAAGAGAGCGTTCTCATATTTGGGAATTTTTTATAAGCGTAACGAATGAGGAATGAACTGTATTGGTGCATAAGCCCTTCATCAGTAAGGCGAATTAATATATCGAACTCCTTATGCGAAGGAATATTGGCAAGCCAATTCTTCACAGAGGATAAAGTATTCGTTTCTTTTATATATGCAATTTCATTATTTATTTCCTGTAATCCATCTACAAATCTCTTGTCTTTTAAACAAGTTTCTAACTGCTTAAAATCTAGCATGCATTCACCTCGAATTTATATTTATACTGCTACTTGCTTAGATTTTACACACCATATAGTATGTATTCAACTAAAATCTCTTATAATGGATGGTATTAATTAATATTATTCAAATTTATAACAAAATATAGTAAAAATGATTGTTTTTCTCCGTATTTTGTTTAATTATATGGAATAACGTAACATGCGGTTTTAATCTTGTAGAAGCTGAAATTAGTACATAAAATTATATCGGCGATAATTCAAATATATCAGCGATTCTTTCATTTTATCGGCGATTTTCAAATTATATCGACCGATTCTTAACATTTATCAGCGATTATATGTCGAATATCGACTTATCGACATTAAACGACAATCCTTATACATCATACCTTTTAACAAACTATGTCACCAAATGTAATTTTCATATTGGGAGCGTATACAAAAGAAGAATACACATGAAATATTTTAAAAAATCGTAGTTCAGCTTCATATTGAGCTAGCGCATTATCATATGTTAATCCTCTGGCTATTAAACGTTCTACAAATTGTTGCTTATCACCCGGATCACCTGCAATCCCCTCTTCTTTTAATGATTGATACAAATCGTTTTTATCATTGTGATGCATATTTGAATCTAAAAAGTTCACTTTATCGCTTACTCTACATTCAATTTTTTTCACACCTAATTCACTTAAATATATCGGTATTTTCATGCCTATATTGCCATCTTTACCATTTCTTTGCGTATCACTTTCAAATAATTTCTGCAAAACACCTAGCTGAATAAATTCCGATTGTTTCTCCCCATCTAGTAAATAAGAAGCCATATTAGAAATCCAATGTGGTTCAAAACAGATTATTTTCCCACCCTTTTTAACTGAATGTATCATTTTTTGTAGCATTGTTTCTGGAGTAGTCATATGTAATAAGAAAGCATGACAGATTGCTATATCGTATTTATCGTTCAGTTCAATTTCTGTAGCATCTCCTTCAAGAAATTCTGAATCATACGGAAGTAAACGAAACAACTCTCTGGCTTCAGCTAATAATGTTTCTCCACTATCAATACCTGTATACTTTGAACCTTCTGGGAGTAATGGCATTAATACTAACCCTAAATAACCATATCCACAACCGTAATCAACGATATGTACAGGCTTAGTAATCTTCCAAACTGTATTTACTAAAAAGCTTACATAATCGTCGTTGTAATATAAATCTCTCGTGTTTTTTAAATATGTTAGTTTATTGTTCCAATCATACGTTTCCAACATCTAACGCCTCCTTTTATATACAAAACTAAAGTTCTCTATAGAATAGCCGTATTCCTACACTTTTCTTAAAATTTCAAAGCAAAAAAGCTAGTGTATTTTTAATAATACACTAGCTTTTTATTTGGAAGAAAAATTTAACAAGTACAATCACAATCAAAACAATCCGTACAGTCTAAATCGTCACAATCTGCTTTTCTCTTTCTTTTGTTTCTTTTAAGATAATAATACAGTAGCCCAAACAATAGTATACAAATAACAAAAGCTATTATTGCTTCTGTATACTTATTTTGAGTCATAAAACCAATTCCACTTCCGCCTGAAATAAAAATTAGAATTAAATAAATCCAGAACATCTATGTAAATACCTCCATTACTATATATCTTAAGATAATATCCATATAACACTAGAGGAAATGAATAATCCCATACCATTACCGCTTAATACACCAGTAGTTATTCTTAGCAAATTTGAGCTACTTCTCCATTTCCACTTTTGGGTGAACCCATCGATAAGTAACGGAATTTGAGCGAAAAATGATAGTATGATTGCCAAAAGAAATGAAGGTGTCATATAAAAATAAATTGGAAACATTAAAATACCAATAAGCATGCCTGTACAACGCGCACATAAAGGTATGTACTTTTGTAGTTTAAAAAAACTCCTATCTAATCTTCTATGACAAGGAATTTGTAAAATAAAAGTTCGAATCAATATGAATCACCCTCTCTAAAAAGATTTTAATTGATTTTGCAAAAAAAATATATATCCAATAAAAAAACAAACCAGGTTTATACTAGACCCAGTTTGTCAGTTTACTACTATGTTACATTTCCTCAGGTGCCTCCACCCCAAGTAAACGTAATCCTTCTTTTAATACAACCGTCACAGCATAAACCAATGCGAGTCTGCTGTCTTTTTCTGCGCTCTCTTCTAATATACGAACATTACCGTAATATTTATTGAATGATTGTGCTACATCTAATATATATTTCGAAATAATAGATGGCTCATTTTTATTGAAAGCTGCTTCAATTACTTGAGGGAATTTATTAAGTAATTTTACGACACTCCAGCTATGATCGTCTTTTAAAGCAAATGTACATGTTTCAAATTCTACACTTTCTTTTCTTAAAATAGAACAAGCACGTGCATGTGTGTACTGTACGTAAGGTCCTGTTTCTCCTTCAAATTTCAGCATATTTTCTAATGAGAATTCGATATTATGCATACGCTCATTTTTTAAATCATGGAAGATGACTGCACCAACACCGACTTGCTTTGCTACTTCTTCTTTTTGTTTTAAGTTTGGATTTTTCTCTTCAATATTTTGTTTTGCAAGTTCGATTGCTTCTTCGAGTACTTCTTCAAGTAAAATAACTCTTCCTTTACGTGTCGACATTTTCTTACCATCTTTTAAAATGAAGCCAAACGGTACGTGTTCCATACCATCAACCCAAGTATAGCCAAGTTTTTTTAATACGGTGAAAAATTGATTGAAATGTAAGCTTTGTTCTGGACCAACAACATATAGCGCTTTATCAAACCCATAAGTGTTTTGACGATATAAAGCTGCCGTTAAGTCACGCGTTGCATAAATCGTCGCACCATCTGATTTTCTAATTAAGCAAGGCGGCATTCCTTCTTCTTCTAAATTAACGACTAATGCACCTTCTGATTCTTCAAGCAACTCATGTTCTTCTAAAATCCCAATAAAATCTTCCATTAAATTATTATAAAATGCTTCTCCCTGAAAATTAGTAAATTCTACGCCGAGAAGTTCATAAATGCGAGAAAATTCTTTAAGGGACTCATGACGGAACCAATTCCAAAGCTCTACCGCTTCTTCATCACCTTCTTCTAATTTCTTAAACCAAGCACGTCCTTCTTCTTCTAGTTCTTCGTCGTCTTTTACCTCTTCATGGAATTGGACATATAACTTAAATAGATCACGTATTGGATCTTCTTTAACTACTGCTTCATTTCCCCATTTTTTATAAGCCGTAATTAACTTTCCAAACTGTGTTCCCCAATCTCCTATATAATTAATCCCTACAACTTCATAGCCACATTTTTCAGCGATATGTTTCAGCGAATTTCCTATCATTGTAGAACGTAAATGCCCCATCGAAAAAGGTTTCGCGATATTAGGAGAGGAATAATCAATTACTACTGTTTTTTCACAGCCAAAGTGGTTTTGACCGAACTCTTCTTTCTCCGCTAAAACTGTTTTTAATACTGCATCACTTACAGTTTCACGATTGAAAAATACATTTACATAAGGACCAACGGCTTCTACTTTCGTAAAAAACTGATCATTGAATTTCTCAGCAACTTCCTTTGCGATAAAAGCTGGTGCTTTTTTATATTGCTTCGCTAATGAAAAGCATGGGAACGCTGCATCTCCAAATTCATCTTGTTTCGGTGTTTCAATTAAATCTAAAATTTGTTTTTGCGTTAATTCATTCGTGAAAATATTAGATAAACTTTCCGCAAACTGCATTTTATAATCCATGATACAACCTCCTTATTTTTTAAAACACAAAAAACTCGTCTCTAAAAAAGAGACGAGTTTTAACCCGTGGTACCACCCTTGTTGTTCGTTACGAACCACTTTCCCGTTTATAACGAGGACAGGGGGCCTCGGCTTTCTCTACTATTCGTTCAAGAAGCATCTCCGAAGTGCGCTTCATCTTTTTCTTCCGTACTAGGCTCACACCATCCCTAGCTCGCTTTCCTTCTAAAAAAGACTACTCTCTTCATCACAGACAGTATATTTAATTAATTATTGCTTATTATACATCTTTTCAAACAATTAGCAAGGGTCAATTACACCAAAGTGAAACTTAGCACTTTTTCTTTTGTATACGTAGAAATTGTGTTTTTCAAATCTAGAACTACGAAAATGATCTTTTAAAACGACACGTTTTCTCGCCACTCGTTTTGCCTCCGCAATTGTTTCGTCAGTAATATCATGATACAAAGCGAAGTGTTTTAATCCTTTAATTCCGTCAGATTCTATGACAGTTTCTTCAAACATCGGATCAAGGTAAACGACATCGTAACTATTGTCTTCACATTGCGCTAAAAATGAAAAATGCTCCATTTGCTTTACTTGAATTCTTTGCATTGCTTCATCAATTTCAGAAACGGATGAAGACCATGTTTTCAAACCATTTTCCATAATATAAGCCATATACTCATTGCCTTCAAGTCCTGTTACTTTTCCGCTTTCACCAACAACATAACTAGCTACAATACTATCTGATGCCATACCGAGCGTACAATCTAACACTGTCATTCCTCTCTCTAATTGCGTGGCTTGTACAAACGGATCGTGTTCTCCACGCATTAACCTTTTCACACGAAACATCGCTGAGTTCGGATGAAAGAAAAACGATTCTTCCGTACCTTTCGGATAAATAGCTAATCGGTTCTTCCCTACGACAAGCACATCTTGTTCATACTGCTCATGCAGCTTATGTACTGGTATGTCATTACGTTTAACGAAAGAAGCATTTAATTCTGCTGCTACCTCGTTTGCATAATCTGTCATTTCTTTATTCGTTCTTCCTGCTGTTGTTACGATCATGGTTTCACCTCTATATAAAGAAAAGAGGGAGATTTACTCTCCCCCTTCTTTAGCAATTCTTTTCGAAAGCTTGTTCTAAGTTCGTAATAATTTCGTCCATAGTTGCACCTTCAATTTCATGACGGTGAATGAAGTGAACAACTTCTTTTCCTTTTAATAATGCCATAGATGGTGAAGATGGAGGAATTTCTCCGAAGTATTCACGCATTTTTGCAGTAGCATCTTTATCTTGACCTGCGAATACAGTTACAAGATGATCAGGTTGTTTTTCAGCACGAACAACCGCTTGACCTGCTGATGGACGTGCTAAACCAGCTGCACAACCACAAACAGAGTTTACAACTACTAAAGTTGTACCTGATGTATTTTCCATAAATTCTGTTACAGCTTCTTCTGTAGTTAGCTCTTCAAACCCAGAACGCACTAACTCTTGGCGCATTGGGATTACCATTTGGCGCATGTATTCTTCATAAGCATTTGACATCTTGTAATCTCTCCTTCAACTTTCATTCCAAATTCATCATATCACGCTCTATTAATAGGTGCAAAAGAAAGATAACGATGATTTCATTTTTTTGTAGGGATTTCACAAACCCCACCGCGGCAATGCCCCACTGGAACAAGTTTTCTATTGTTAGCGATATAATCGTATACTTTACTTCCAAAACCAAGTACGATAGATAACTTTATAAAAGGAACGGCAAACCAATAAGATGGAACGGCCTTTGCTAATACATGTATGCTATGAATGCCGTCATACCACTTATTATTTTTTAAAATATACAGTCTTTGTTCCATCTTACTTTGTAGTTCTTGAGAAAGCTCATACTTCTCAACTACATCTTCATTTCGAAATGAAACAAATTTCATCTTACCCTTTTTATCTAATTTTTTCGTACGTTCTGCAACGGCCGTACACATCGGACACCAACTATCATAGAAAACAATCATACATTATTCCCCTTTACGTGACTCCGTCATTTGTTTCCATACAGAACCTTTTGCTTCTTCTCCGCCTTCAATACGCTCTAATGCTAGACGTGCTTGCATCGCTACTTCAAACTCTGGATCATCTTGCGCTGCTTTTAATGCTGGAATCGCACTTTCATCTCCAAGTTCAAATAAGAACATCGCTGCACGCCAGCGTACTAATTTACTTGGATCTTTCAGAGATTTAATCATAACGAACATCGCTGCCGGATCACCTACATCTGATAAACAATCTCCTGCAGTACGGCGAACACTTACAGAGCGATCTAACAACGCTTTATATAATAACGGTAATACTTCATCACCTTTTACCATACCTAAATACGCTGTTGCTAAGCGGCGTATTGAAACTTTTTCATCATCTAACGCCATCTTCAACACTGGAATATCTTCTTCAGTAGGATCCATTTGTTCTAATGCTGCAAAACGGTTTTTCCAGTCAGAATCTTTCATCATCTCTTCTGTTACTTTATATGGCTCACGCTTTTGAATCGTTACTTCAACAGCACCTGCTTGATTTAATAATTCTTTAACCGTTTCATTTACACGTTCTTCTGAATAAGCAGCAACAATCTCTTCCACTACTTCTTTCCCAATTTCTTCAAAATTACCGTAACGTGTACTTTGTTCCACCCATTTACGCTCTTTTACAACGTTTGGTGCAGACATTTGCACTTTCATAATTGATTCTTTAAAACGATCTGGTAAACCAACACGTTCTTCCGTCGTTCCATCTGTTAACTTTACTTGCATTGGAATTGTAAAGAACATTTGAACAAACACTTTCACTTCTCCAAAATGAGCAAGTTGTTGTTCTTCACTTTCTTCCACTACTTCTTCGCCGAAAACAGCACGAACTTGTTGTAATAAAACTTTCCAGTCATACTTCGCATTTCGCTCCACTGCTAAAAAGTCGGCTACATGATATACACCTTTAATGCCTTCAATTTTCAAAATTTCTTGCACTTGCATTGGTGCTTGTTCTTTATTTTCATTTGTATAATTATTACGCGCTCCTGATGGTAATACTTCATTCAAAATAACTTTCATTGTATTTGGACTTGGCGTCGGTTCAATTGCTTTAATCTTCACGTAAAAAACTCTCCTTTATTGCATGTTCTTAGCTGTATTGTAACATGTTATCACTCTATACTCCTACTCGGATGCTTAATTTTACTACTTTCTTCCCGCTACCATACTATTTCATTCTTTTTACATTTTAAATTAGGAACGGGATTTTAAAAGCTTTCGTTTCCGATGATTTTTATTTTTTATCCATTTCTTGAGGCATCGCCATTATTTTTGAAAAAAACACGCTAAGCAAAAAAATATAATAAGCTATCCATATGGATAGCTTATTTACATAATTTTCGTTATTGGAAGTTGATTAAGGGGTCCAGTCTCGAAAATGCGGATTTACAATGCCTAAGCTACTTACTAAGAACAACACATTATAGCATCATCAAATGCATCTTCTGGAATATATACTTTATTGCCCTCTACTTTATAGGGAATGTTATTTCTTTCTAGCCTTTCTGTGTTAACAGTTTCTATAGTGTCGCCCCATTTTACATATTTTCCATTGTATTCTTTTTGACAAGCAGACAATATGAATAAAATAGATAGACAAAAAATCAGTATCAAATTCTTTTTCAAAGTCTTTGTCTCCTTTTAATTCCATTTTATCAGAAGGGATACTGTATAACACCATGTATATTCTATACATGTAAAGTTAACATAACGTCTCATTATCGGTAGCAACAAAAAGGAGGATTCCTTACGCTCAGAAGGAATCCCTTTTTTTATTTTCTATCACTCGATTCATCTTTTTATACATTCCTATCCTGTGATGGGTTTTACGATTCTCGTTTGTTACTGGATTAGCCAAAAAACGTTCTAAAATTTTGTATACTCTTTACTTGTTTTTTCAAAAAAGCTGGCGGTATCCCCCTCTTTAAGTTTATTAAAATACTTTCCACAATTTTTTCCGAAGCTATTACTTCAAATCACCTTTTATTACGATGCCCCCTCCCGCCTTCTCTCCAAAAAGGTAATACTCTCAATCACAACTTCAGTTCTATATATTCTCTTGCCTTGTTCATCATCGTAATTACTAGTCTGAATACGCCCTGTAATCCCAACGAGCGACCCCTTCTTACAATATTCAGCTACATTCTCAGCCGATTTGCGCCAAACGACACAATTAATAAAATCGACTTGTTGTTCACCTAAACTATTTCGAAATCCTCTATTCACCGCAACACATATTCGTGCATAAGCGACGCCTTGTTTTGTGTAGTATAATTCTGGCTCCTTTGTCAATCTACCGATTAATACAACTCGATTCATCATAAGTTATACCACCTCACATGTTTTTCTTCATTGTAAGGAGAAATGTTTGAATGGTAAAAAGCACAAAATGATATATCCGTAAGTAGAAAGTATTATTTTGGACCTTACAAAACAAAAAAAGAAACCATACATAGTTCAAACATGTATAGTTTCAAAATTTATTACACTTCAGTACAAGATATGTAATATCCTCCGCGAGCCATCTTTATTTCAGCACGGTACATTACATTTTCTAAGTAGAAAGTAATCGGTTTAACTTTACTCTCAAATTTTAGTCTTTCATTGCATTCAGCCGCATATCTCTCTATTGCTGAAGTAATGACTTTTGATGATGGATACGTTAAAGCATCATCTAGCTCTATGAAAAAACTTTTAGAAAATAGCTTTTTCATAATCCCTTTCTTCTCTTTCATCATACTCCATCCCCCCTTAACTCAAGTTACAAATATCCATATTATACCATAAAATCAATTTATCTTTAAAAATAAAAAAATCCTGCATTTCTCATGCAGGATTTTTTTATTAGTCATTTTTCGTAAAGTAAGAAACGAAACGAAGAATTTCTAAGTATAACCATACTAATGTAAGCATTAGTCCCATCGCAGTGTACCACTCCATATATTTAGGAGCTTGACTACGTACACCATTTTCGATTAAATCGAAATCTAGTAATAAGTTTAATGCAGCAACTACAATAACAACTGCACTAATAATAATACCGATTGTACCACCTTGGTGAATGTATGGAACAGTTACACCAAACATATTTAGTAGGAATACGACTAAATACATAACCATAATTCCAAGTGTTGCTGCCATAACGCCTGTACGGAATTTATCCGTTACTTTTACTACGCGTGTTGCATATAACACTAACATTGCAAATAGAATTGAGATTGTTAGTAATACAGCATTTAAAACGATAGAATCGCCAAATTTCATTGTATAAACTGCTGAAATACTTCCTAACACAACCCCTTCTACCGCTGCATAGATTGGTGCACCAAAAGGTGAAATACGCGGGAAGAACATAGACGCGAATGCGATGATTGCCGCAACGATTAAAGCACCAATTAATACTGGCATCTTCATCGTCCCCTGCATCATCTGTATGTATGAATAGACAGACGTTGCAAGTAGCAAGATAAGCATAATAAACGTTTTGCCTACTGTTCCGCCAATCGTCATCGCAGAAGCGCTTGCTCCCTCTTTACGGAATGCCTCTTTTTTCAACATTGGATTAGATGTTCTCATTTTTTCCCTCCTAAAATAGGTTCTACCAATAGTGTAAAGTTTTTCTCTTTACTTTTCAATATATGCAGCTTGTTTTTATTTTAATCCTTCAACGATGTCTGATAGTTCACTCCATCTTTCCATCTTTTTTTCTAGCTCTTCTTCTGTTTTCTGCTGTGCTTCAGATAATTCTTGTGCCTTTGTGAAGTCAGATCCAACTTTCGCAAGTTCTTCTCCAATTGACTCAATTTTTTCTTCAAGTTCGGCAATTGTATCTTCAATCGTTTCCCATTCACGCTGCTCATTGTATGAAAGTTTACGTTTACGTTGTTGTTTTGGAGCTTCTTCTACTACTTTTTTCTCTTTTTGAACTTCCGCTTTCTCCATAAGTTCTCTCGTTTTTTCCATTTCTAAATAATCTGTATAACTACCTAGAAACTCACGCACTTCGCCTCCGCCAGTAAAGATGAACAGTTCATCTACTACTTTATCTAAGAAGTAACGGTCATGCGATACAGTTAAAACGACACCTGGGAAATCCTCTAAATAATCTTCTAGTACTGTTAATGTTTGTGTATCTAGATCATTCGTAGGTTCATCAAGTAAAAGTACGTTTGGTTCTCCCATTAAAATACGTAATAAATATAAACGTCTTCTTTCACCACCAGATAGTTTACCAAGTGGTGTACCATGTGAATGCGTCGGGAATAAGAAACGTTCTAACATTTGAGATGCACCAATTACTTTTCCATCTGTCGTATGAATAACTTCTGCAATCTCTTTAATGTATTCAATCATACGCTGATTTAAATTCATCTCTTCATTTTCTTGCGTATAATAAGCAACTTTTACAGTTTGTCCTACTTCCACTTCACCACTATCAGGAGATAACTTACCTGCAAGCATATTTAATAGGGAAGATTTCCCGCTTCCATTCGCCCCAATAATTCCGATACGATCACCCGGTTTCACAATATGATTAAAATTATGTAATACCGTCTTATCGCCAAATTTTTTCGTTACATCTTTTAACTCAAGTACTTTCTTTCCTAGACGACTTCCGCTTAGTGCAATATCAACTGACTGTTTTGCAGCTGGTCCTTCTTGTGCCTTTAGCTCATCAAAACGCTGAATACGCGCCTTTTGTTTCGTAGAACGGGCTTTTGCACCACGACGAATCCAAGCAAGTTCACGACGATATAAATTTTGGCGTTTCGATTCTTGTGCCAATTCTTGCTCTTCACGAAGTGCTTTCGCTTCTAAAAATGTACTATAGTTTCCTTCGTAGCTATATAATTTACCATTATCTAATTCAAAAATACGATTCGTCACACGATCTAAGAAATAACGATCATGGGTTACAAGTAATACCGAACCTGTATATCTCGCTAAATATTCTTCTAACCATTCAACTGTCTCATGGTCAAGATGGTTCGTAGGCTCGTCTAAAATTAATAAATCAGGTGTTTCAATAAAACATTGTGCCATTGCGATACGTTTTTTCTGTCCACCAGATAAGTTCCCAACAATTGCAGTGAAGTCCGTAATTCCTAATTTCGTTAAAAGAGATTTCGCATTTGCATTTGCTTCCCATGCACTCATTGCATCCATACGTTGCTGCACTGCAAATAATTGTTCCTGTACTTTTTCATTACTTGGATCTTTTTCAATATTTAATAGTGCTTTTTCATAATCACGAAGAAGACGAATTAAAGGTGTATCACCATGGAACACTTGCTCTAATACTGTCAGTTTTTCATCAAACTCTGGTTGCTGTGATAAATAACTAATTGTATACCCACGTGAATGCGTCATATCACCTGTATCAGGAGTTTCTAATCCTGCAATAATTTTTAATAATGTCGATTTACCAGTTCCGTTTACACCAATAATTCCGACACGTTGTCCTTCTGTAATACTACATGATAATCCATCAAATAACGGCTTTTCCCCATATGATTTTGATAAGTTCTCCACAGTTAACATTTTCATATTTGTGCATTCCACTCTTTCATAAATTGTTCAATAAACTGTTCCATATAACGATGACGAATTTCAGCCTCTTGTTTTGCTGCATTCGTATTCATTAAATCTTTTAATTTCAAAAGTTTTTCATAAAAATGATTTAAAGATGGATCATTATTTTTTCTATATTCTTCTTTCGTCATTTCTTCACGCGGCGGAATAGTTGGGTCATACATTAATCTCCCTTTCGCCCCACCATATGCAAATGTACGAGCAATTCCTATTGCACCAAGAGCATCTAAACGATCCGCATCTTGAACAATTTTCCCTTCAAGTGACTCTACTGTGCCGCCATGGCCACCTTTATAAGACATATTGGCGATGATATGAAGAATATGTTTACTTTCCTCTTCTTCAACCCGTAGCTCTTCTAACCAATCAGAAACTTTTTTCATTCCTGCTTCTTCACTTTCATTTAGCTTTTCATCTGCCACATCGTGAAGTAATGCTGCCATTTCAATTATAAAACGATTTCCACCTTCTTGCTCAGATAAAGAAATCGCCATTTTATGTACACGTTCAATATGATACCAATCATGCCCACTCGCATCTTTTTCTAAAATATGTTTTACAAAAGTAATTGTTTTTTGAATTTTTTCTTGTTTTGTCATTTTATCTTCACCCAGTTACTTATTGTAACACGCCCGCATTTTTTCATCACATATTTTCTTGTCCGCCCATACACTAGGTGGTAGGCATCATCATGAAGGAGGAATAAACATGTTCTATAATAATCAACCGCCTTATCCAAGGCAACCATTGTATCCTCAACAACAAGAACAGAGATACACAGAACAATACGAAGAACAAGAGTTACAACAGCAAGAGCCACAATATGACGAAAACCCATATGCAACAACGCAAAACCAAGAAACTGAATTTCAACAAAATCCATATGACACACGTCCAAATTATGAATATCCTCAAAATCCATATGCAGCACTACAAAATCAAGAACAGCGATATCCTCAAAATCCATATGTAATACCACAAAACCAAGAACAACAATATCAACAAAATCCATATGCAGCACCACAAAACCAAGAACAACAATATCC